>NZ_CP016778.1:0-331355 GCF_002288265.1 Candidatus Planktophila versatilis
TCTGCCCCTTCTGCGCTCTGATAATTGTGGATAACCGCTTGCTATTTCCTCCAATGAGGTCTACTTTGCGGGTTCTCCACAGGTTTCCGTCGAAATCGGTCTAATTTGAGGCTAAACCTCACCTTTAGACCACAGCCTGTGGATAACATTGTGGATAAGCCTGGGGGTTGGTAGATGGCAGTTGTAGATCTCGAACTCTCCCAGTTATGGGGCCGCGTGGTCGAGCATGTTTCGGTGGGTGAACCTCAACACCGAGCATTCTTGGCGATGACCAAACCTTTAGGCCTTCTACAAAAAGAGGGTGGGGCGACCAGTCTCCTGGTTGCCGCCCCGAACGCTTTTGCAAAAGATGTACTTGAATCCCGTCTTCGCAATGTGATCAATGAAGTGCTCACCGCCGAACTTGGCGAGAAAGCAAATATTGCAGTGATGGTCGATGAAACGATCGAGCTGGCCGATCTGCCCGCTCCTGCTGTTGCTGTTGAGGTAATCCCCTCTCGTTCAGGTATGGGCCGCGACATCTCTGATGTTCCTAAATCAGATGAGTTATCACAATTAAATGCGCGCTATATCTTTGAAACATTTGTTATCGGCTCTTCCAACCGCTTTGCCCATGCTGCAGCGGTGGCGGTGGCTGAGGCACCAGCTAAGGCTTATAACCCGCTCTTTATCTATGGGGAATCTGGTCTTGGAAAGACTCACTTACTACACGCTATTGGTGCCTATGCCAAAGAGCTTTATGGCAATGTGCGCGTTCGCTACGTCTCTTCGGAAGAGTTCACCAATGACTTTATTAACTCTATCCGCGATGATAAAGCTACCGCTTTCCAGCGCCGCTACCGCGACCTAGATATTTTGCTGGTTGATGATATTCAGTTTTTAGAAAATAAAGAGCGTACTCAGGAAGAGTTCTTCCATACCTTTAATACTTTATATAACGCTAATAAGCAGATTGTTATTTCATCAGATCGCCCACCTAAGCAGTTAACAACTTTGGAAGATCGCCTGCGTTCACGATTTGAGTGGGGTTTGATTACAGATATTCAACCGCCTGAACTTGAAACCCGTATTGCGATTCTCCGTAAAAAAGCTGCCCAAGATAAGTTAAACGCCCCGGATGATGTTCTTGAATTTATCGCAAGTAAAATCTCTACCAATATCCGCGAGCTTGAAGGTGCTTTGATTCGCGTTACCGCTTTTGCATCGCTAAACCGCCAGCCAGTTGATATGGGCCTTGCTGAAATTGTGTTAAAGGATTTAATCCCCACCAATGTTGCAGCTGAGATAACAGCCCCAACGATCATGGCTCAGACTGCGGCCTACTTCAGCCTTACCCTCGATGATCTCTGTGGCACTTCTCGTTCTCGCGCATTAGTTAACGCTCGCCAGATTGCGATGTATCTATGCCGTGAGTTGACCGAGTTATCGCTACCTAAAATCGGGCAGACTTTTGGCGGGCGCGATCACACAACAGTGATGCACGCCGACCGAAAGATCCGAGAGTTGATGGCCGAGCGCCGCTCGATCTATAACCAGGTAAATGAGTTAACGACGAGAATCAAGCAGCAGACGAAGTAGGTAGGGGTTAGGCGCTAATTGTCCGTTTTCACCCTCTTTACCCCCAAGGTGTGGATAAAGTGTGGATAACTGTGGATATGTAGGGTAAATATGTGTGTAAAGCAGGTACTACTAGAGAAGGTGTAGGGGTGTTGATATGGATCTAGCGTTTATTCACCTATTCACCCACAGCTTTACTGGGGTTTTCCACACCATTGTGGGGTTAAATCTAGGCTCTGACCTGGGGTTTTACCTCTTACCCACAGTTTTGCTCTGCGGTTACTACTACTACCTTTATATATATAAATCCCGTTTCCAAGCGGACCATCCCCAAATTAGAGTTAGTTCACTACATACAACCAATCTGATGAGTGCGAGGGCTACGGCGTGAAATTTACAGTGGATCAAAATTCTTTAACTGATGGGGTGAACTGGGTTTCTCGTTCGCTCTCCACCCGCCCAATTAAAACCGAACTCCTTGGAATCAAAATTGATGCAACCGGCGATGAGGTCTTTCTCTCCGGCTCTGATTTAGAAACATCGAGCAAAGCACACTTCGCAGCCGACATCGCTAATAAAGGCGCGGTACTTGTTCCAGGAAAACTACTAGCAGAAATTTGTAGATCACTTCCTAATAAACCAATAACTATTACATTAGACGGCACCCGAGTGCTTGTGACATCAGGCGCGGCTAAATTCACCCTCCCCACACTTTCACTCTCTGAATATCCAAACCTTCCAGAACTTCCTGAAACAACCGGCAGTGTGGCAAGTGACACTTTCGCAACAGCGGTAGCACAAGTTGCAATAGCAGCCGGGCGCGATGATTCACTACCAACATTAACCGGTGTCCATGTTGAAATAAATGAAGACACCATCACGCTAGCTGCAACAGATCGCTACCGTCTAGCGGTGCGTGAGTTTAATTGGAGCCCGGCTACACCCGGTGTTTCAACAACAGCTCTCATGCGCGCTCGCACTTTAGCTGATGCCGCTAAATCACTTGTTGGAACAAAAAACGTATCACTCTCTTTTGCACCAGCAACATCGAATGATCGCCTGGCTGGATTTTCTGGCGATGGTAAAACAATGACATCAAGAATGTTAGATGGAACATTTCCTCCATACCGCCACTTACTGCCAACAGAGATGACAACCACAGCTGTTGTTGAGGTGGCGCCATTTTTAGATTCAGTCCGCCGAGTTGCGCTAGTAACTGATAAAACAGTTCCACTACGCCTTGAGTTTAAAGATGGCGGAGTATCACTTGAAGCTGGCGCGGGCGAAGAAGCGCAAGCAACAGAGACAATTGATGTGCTGCTCAACGGTGAACCTATTTCTATTGCTTTTAACCCGGTCTTTCTAGCAGACGGGCTCCAAGCAGTTGGCACACCTTTTGTGCAGATCTCATTTACTGGTTCAAATAAACCAGCGATTCTCACCGGGCGCACCGAACCAAATGGTGCATCTATTGATAATTACCGCTATCTCTTAATGCCAATGCGCTACGCCTCATAAAGTAAAAACAACAATGCGCGTCACCAAGCTAGCGCTGACAAATTTTCGTTCATACCCACATCTTGAACTTGAATTTCCAGCAGGCCCTATTACTTTTGTCGGCAATAACGGCAGCGGTAAAACAAATATTGCTGAGAGTTTGATCTATCTTGCCTACCTTTCATCCCACCGCGTTGCTAACAATCAACCACTGATCTCACTCGGCGCAGACCAAGCAATCATCCGTGCTGAAATTGAAAGTCAGGGTCGCACACTGCAAGTCGACCTTGAGATCAACGCGACAAAAACAAACCGCGCAAGAATTAACGGCAATCCAGTTAAATCACAACGCGAGATATTAGGCGCACTACAAATTATTTACTTCTCCCCAGAAGATTTAGATTTAGTGCGAGGGGACCCCACCCACCGCCGTGATTTCCTGGATAAATTACTTATTACACAATCACCGCGCTTAGCAGGTGTGATCTCTGATTATGAGCGAGTGGTCAAACAACGAAACACACTGCTAAAAACCAGGGCGCCAGAGAGCTCACTCATCCCATGGACGGAACAACTTATTTCCTATGGCGCACAGTTATCGGCAGAGCGCATCAAATTAGTAGATGACCTAAACCCTTATGTGGCGGCAAATTATGAAAACCTCAATGAAGTGAAACCGGCTTCAATTTCATACAAATCATCGACAGATAATTTATCGGCAGATATTGCCCACAACGCAGAAATGTTGACGGAGCGACAGATAGAAGTAGCACGACAAGAACAAGATCGTGGTGTTTCCCTAATTGGTCCACACCGTGATGACCTACATCTACAACTCGGTGATTTCCCAGCAAAAGGTTATGCCAGCCACGGCGAATCGTGGTCGATGGCAATCTCACTTCGTATTGGTGCCTATAACTTACTTAAGTCAGAGGGAGCAGAGCCCGTACTTATCCTCGATGACATCTTCGCCGAGCTAGACACCACCCGCCGCCAACAACTCACATCGGTGACACAGATGGCTGAGCAAACATTTATCACAGCAGCTGTTGAATCAGACCTACCAGCCGAACTACTATCTGAGAAGTTCTATGTGAAGCCGGGGGTTGTTACCAAGTGAGTGAAAAACCCCAAAGCAAACGAGATTTTGCAGTAGATCTCTTTCGAAGCTATAAAACCGGATTTGTTAAAAAGAAGAAAATTGTCGAGCAGCGCTCAAACACCCCCGGAGATCCAACTCTAATTTCTAATGTGTTGAGCGAACTTATCGAAGAACGCGATTGGAATTCCGGGCTAGCTGAAGGAACCCTCTTTGCCACCTGGGCCCAAGTAGTTGGCGCCGACATTGCCCAACACACCACCCCACTTTCACTTCTAGATGGCCGCCTGCTCGTGCAGTGCTCATCAACTGCTTGGGCAACCCAACTAAACCTTGTAGGGCCCTCTCTGCTTGAGACCATCAGGTCTAGCGCCCCGGGCGCCCTTGTGGAATCACTGGATTTCATCGGTCCAACTGCCCCTAGCTGGAAGCGCGGCCTACGCACGATCTCCAATGGCCGCGGTCCCCGCGACACCTATGGCTAGCCCCAGGGAATAAACCCCCGCTCCTTCCAGTTATACCCCTTGAAACCTGAGTCGACTCGACTCAACTCTTTGCGTAGAATCGACTCAGGTTACAAACCTCGACCCACCCTGGCTCGAGTGGAAATAACGAAATTAAAGAAGGAGCAAGACCATGGCTAGAGCAGTCGGAATCGACCTTGGAACTACAAATAGCTGCGTATCAGTACTTGAAGGCGGAGAGCCAACAGTTATTGCCAACGCAGAAGGCGCTCGCACCACACCATCGATCGTCGCCTTTGCAAAAAATGGCGAAGTTCTTGTTGGTGAAGTAGCTAAGCGTCAATCAGTGACAAACGTTGAACGCACAATCCGTTCCGTTAAGCGTCACATGGGTACTAACTGGTCAATCGATATCGATGGCAAGAAGTACACATCACAAGAAATTTCAGCACGCGTTCTACAAAAACTAAAGCGCGATGCAGAGGCTTATCTCGGTGAAACTGTCACAGATGCTGTTATTACCGTTCCGGCCTACTTCAACGACGCGCAACGTCAAGCAACAAAAGAAGCTGGCGAAATCGCCGGCCTTAACGTGCTTCGCATTATCAATGAGCCAACAGCTGCCGCACTTGCCTATGGTTTAGATAAGGCAGATAAAGAACAAACCATTTTGGTATTTGACCTTGGTGGCGGAACATTCGACGTTTCACTTCTTGAAATCGGCGACGGTGTTGTTGAAGTAAAAGCGACTAATGGCGATAACAACCTTGGTGGAGATGATTGGGATCAAGCACTCGTTGATCACCTTGTGAAGACATTCGGTTCTGCAAACGGCATCGATCTCACAAAAGATAAGATGGCGATGCAACGTATTCGTGAAGCTGCTGAAAAGGCGAAGATTGAACTTTCATCTTCCCAATCAGCAACTATCAACTTGCCATACATCACCGTTGACTCTGAGAAGAACCCACTGTTCCTCGATGAAACAATTACCCGCGCACAATTCCAAACACTTACCGCAGACCTACTTGAGCGCTGCAAGAAGCCATTCCAAGCTGTCCTTAAGGATGCTGGAATTCCTATTGCAAACATTCAATCAGTGGTACTTGTTGGTGGGTCAACTCGTATGCCAGCAGTGGTTGATTTGGTACGCGAGCTCACCGGCGGAAAAGAGCCAAATAAGGGCGTAAACCCCGATGAAGTAGTCGCAGTGGGCGCATCCCTTCAAGCTGGAGTACTTAAGGGTGAAGTAAAAGATGTGCTTCTCCTTGATGTGACACCACTTTCACTTGGTATCGAAACAAAGGGTGGCGTGATGACAAAACTCATCGAGCGCAACACAACTATTCCTACCAAGCGCAGTGAAATCTTCACCACAGCTGATGACAATCAGCCCGCTGTTCAGATTCAGGCCTACCAAGGCGAACGCGAAATGGCTGCTTATAACAAGAAGCTAGGCATGTTCGAGCTCACCGGAATCGCACCAGCACCTCGTGGAGTTCCACAAGTTGAAGTGACATTTGATATCGATGCCAACGGAATCGTTCATGTATCTGCAAAAGATCTCGCAACCGGCAAAGAGCAAGGTATGACCATCACAGGTGGCTCTGCTCTTTCTAAGGACGAGATTGCACAGATGATGGCAGATGCTGAAGCACACGCTAATGAAGATAAGCAGCGTCGTGAAGAGGCAGAGATCCGCAACACCGGAGACTCACTTGTCTATCAGACCGAGAAGTTCTTAACAGAGAACGCAGATAAGTTCACCGAAGGTGAAACTGCAACAAAGAAGACGGAACTAGATGAGGCACTTGCTGAACTTAAGACTTCTCTTGGCGGTGCCAACTTCGAATCAATTAAGTCAAATACTGAGAAAGTTTCGACAATCTCACAAGCACTCGGTGCGCTCATGTATGCAAATGCAGGAGCTCAAGCTGATGGCGCATCAGCAGGGTCGGAAGATCATGTTGAAGACGCTGAAGTTATTGATGCCGAAGAAGCTAACTAATGTCAGAAACGACAGAGGAAGTTGTTGAAGAAACAACACCTGTTGTAGAAGAAGTTGTAGAGGAGGCTGCGCCGGTTCTCGAAACAGACCCGGTTGCAGCTCTCACAGCTGATTTACAACGACTTCAAGCAGAGTATGCCAACTACCGAAAGCGGGTAGAGCGCGATCGCACCCTGGCCCATGAACTAGCAATTGGTTCTGTTCTCACCGAACTTCTTGCAATTTTAGACGATGTTGACCGCGCAAGTGAGCACAATGAACTCACCGGCGGCTTTAAGGCGGTGGCAGATCAGTTAACTGCAATTACCAACCGCATTGGGTTGGAAAAATACGGCACTGAAGGTGAAGCTTTCGATCCACAAATTCACGAAGCTTTATTACACGACACATCACCTGAAGTCAGCGTTCCTACTGCATCAAAGATTTTGCAACCAGGTTATAAGTTCAAAGAACGCATCTTGCGCCCGGCACGCGTTGCAGTGACTGACCCAGAAAACTAATTAGTTATGGCTGCCAAGGATCTCTATGAGAAGGATTTCTACCAGGTCCTTGGCGTCGATAAAAAAGCTAGCGCCGATGAAATTAAGAAAAAATACCGCTCCTTAGCACGCGACCTACACCCTGATAAAAATCAAGGAAATGTTACGCTAGAAGAGAAGTTCAAGGCTGTCTCTGAGGCCTATGACATTCTCTCTGATTCAAAAAAACGCGCAGAGTATGACGAAGCACGTTCCATGTTTGAACGCGGTGGATTTAGAGCACCTACCGGTGGACAAAACTTCCAAGGTGGAGACTTCAATGACATCTTTGGCGGCGGTAACCCACAAGATATCTTCGCTAATCTCTTTGGCGGCGGCGGCCGACGCGGGCCGCGCAAAGGCTCTGATCTACAAACAGAGTCAGCTATTACATTTAAAGAGTCAGTATTTGGCACAACCCTTGATCTCAAACTCAACACCGATGGCAATGGGCCACAGAACATTTCGGCTCGCGTTCCTGCCGGAGTAAATGATGGCGCCAAGATTCGCGTAAAAGGAAAAGGCGCACCAGGTGAAGCAGGCCCTGGAGATCTCTTTATTCAACTACAAGTTAAGCCTCACCCAATCTTTTCTCGCAAAGGCGAAAACTTAGTTCTCACACTCCCTGTAACTTTTGCCGAAGCCGCACTGGGTGCTGATATTAAAGTTCCCACACTTGCCGGAGATGATGTCACTGTGCGATTAGCAGCCGGAACACCCACAGGTCGGGTCTTGCGGGTAAAGGGGCGCGGAATTAAGAAGGGCGCAATTACTGGTGACCTACTTGTCACTATCGAGGTGCAAGTGCCTCGAAAGACAGAAGGTAAGGCGCAAGAGGCAATCAAAGCATTTGCCGCAGCAACTGCACACGAAGATGTGCGCGCCGAATTTATATCTAAGGCAAAGCTATGACAAAAGATTTGCCACAAGAAGATCATCCAGATGATGATGCTGGACTTTATGTAATTTCAGTTGCAGCAGAACTTTCCGGGCTGCACCCACAAACACTTCGTCAATACGACCGTTTAGGTTTGGTCTCACCAGATCGCACAGTAGGACGCAACCGCCGCTACTCACTTCGCGATATTGCATCCCTTCGCATGGTGGGCCGTCTTGTCGGTGAAGGAATTAATCACGCAGGCATCAAGCGAATTATTGAGTTAGAGACTGCCGTTGCAAGTATGGCGATGGAGGTTGCAAAGCTGCGCATTGAAGTAGATGCACTGCTGGTGGAGAATCCACCAAAAAGGTTGGCAACACGTAATAAGAGCGATGTCATCATTTACAAAGAAGAGAATTAAGCGTTCAAGAATTTAGTTCGTCCAGCCCACTTTCCTAAAACCGGTTCCACCGGTGATTTCAATACACCTTCAAGCAGTGTCGCATAAACATCTCGAAAGTCGGTCGTCACAGCCAAATCGCCTTTGATGAGATTTTTTAATGAAGGTTGGTCTCCATAAAATCCACCTGTCACTCGGTCGCCAATGATAAACATTGGCCCTGATGTTCCATGGTCTGTTCCTTGGGATCCGTTTCCAACCACGCGACGCCCAAATTCACTGTAAACCACCACTGTTACATCACTAGCTCGAGTGGTGGACTTCAGCTGGGTAAAGAAGCGCGAAATTGAATCAGAAACAACCCCCAAGAGTTCTGCTTGTGCGTTCGCCTCATTAGCGTGTGTGTCAAACCCACCTAACGAAACTGACCACACTCTTGTTGGAGCTCCGGCCGAAATCAATTTAGAGACCACATCTAACTGTTGTGCGAGATCGCTATCGCCCCCGGCATTCCCGCCATTAACTGTAGGCAAATCAGGAATGGAAGGAGCAGGTGCTTTCAAAATAGGCTGAATAGTTGACGAGACCGAGAAAAGATTGCGCATAGAGGTAGCAGCCGCAGCCATGAGTGGAGAATCAGTCCTTGACTTACTAGCTAGTTTCAAACAATTTTTACCAATTGAACCCTTAGGAATGAGTAGTCCACCGAGAGGTAATACCGAACCAGATCTTTTAGCCCCTGCAAATAACGGGGGCAACACAGAACCTAGCGAGATTGCAAGCATTGAATCTTCTGCCTGACCATCAATCCACCTGCCAAGCCACCCGGTATTGATCTGATTAGTAGGTGAGGCACTCTGCCACTTTGCCATGGATGAAAAGTGAGAGCGATCAGGATTTGGGTAACCAACTCCACGAATGATTGCGACTTTTTTCTGGTCCCACAAAATTTTAAGATTTTTCATTGCAGGATTCAGGGCCAACTCTGCATCCAATGGCAACATCGTTTCTGGGCTATATGAAATTTCGGGACGAGATGAAAAGTAGATTGGATCTGTATAAGGAATTACTGTGTTTAACCCATCATTTCCACCGTAGAGCGTGACCATTACAAGAATTGGGGTGCCTGCGGCGAGTGGTCGACTTATTGCTGCTTGGGCAATTTCATCAACACTCAGTAGCGAAGCGCTAGCACCAACAGCCACAGTGCCGGCGGTTAACCTCAGGAATTTTCTACGGGTTATTGTGTCCATGTCATCCTCCTAGGCATTCACTACATACTCGGGGCTACACAGCGCCAAGACGGCAAATTCCATCGGGTCACTTAATGAGTTACGTAGAGCGCTTTGAGTTCTCGGGCTCCATTGCGCAACACCCAACCAGTCGGCACTGGATAGAACTCGACGTTCAACTGGAATCTCTAACAATCCTCTTAATTGGCTCTGCTTTACCAACCATGTAGCAAAAGCAATCCGATATTGGGCAGATGCTGAAGATAACCAAGCCTCCCCAGCAGGCCACCCGCCAACACTTGGTGGGTATAACGGAATCTGCCCTAACTTATTTAAATAATTCTTCAACTGAGCAGAAGTTTTTAACTTAGATGGAGTCAGTTCCAGAGCTCGCGCGGCGGAGATAAACCAATCCACTGGGGATTTAACCATTGCATTTTTAGGATCTCGCATCGCAGAATCGTTTGCTACGGCTGCTACCACGCTGGAAATTTCCCGATCAGCAAATGATTGGATCCCAACGAAATTATTTGGCATCGCTTCTGTGCTTGATATGAAGCGATACCAAAGCCTTTCCGAGATGAAACGAGCACAGTCATCTCTTGCTACTAGAAAATCTGAGACTTCTTCGCCAGTAAAATGCTTTGTGGTCCCCAACAAAGTCACTGCCTTTGAATCATGCCGCTTGAGGTTGAAGGTAACGGTGCCAGAACTGTTTGCGACTTGATATCCAGTCAATGAGCGCGCTATAGCTTTAACATCATCTTCGGAATATCGGTTTACGCCAAGAGTAAATAGCTCCATGAATTCACGGCCAAGGTTTTCGTTAGGCGACTTGAAGGTGCTCTCTTGACCATCTAACCAATATTGCAAGGCACCGTCAGTGAGCATTGCCCGCGACATCTCAGCAAAGTTACCTAAAGCATATTTTCGAAAAGTCTCATTCTGTTTATACATAGGCAGCGGATGGTTTATCTTCGAAATCGAAGTGGCCCAATGGCCGTGCCAAAACCAAGTCATTCGCTCCGTGAGCCCGTTATCACCAAGGGCCATCCGATCCATCCACCAAGAAATAAGGTTTTCTGTCTGGGTTTTCATCCCAACAATAAAGGGGATTATTTCTGTATTATTTGGCTCAGGCCGTTTACCCAGATCCGTAAAAGTTGGAAGCGTGATTGACGCTAATCCAAAATCCGCACTGGGAACTGTTAAGAGCGAGTCACGTGTCGCTGGGACACCCTGCTTCAAGTAAGTAGTGAATTCACCAACACGTGGCCCAAAACCAAACCGGTGCACTAACCGAGAAGTCTCTAATCGGTCTAAGTTCACGAGACCACGTTAACAATGAAGTACTGAAGCGGTAAGGTTCAAACATGAATTCTAAGGGTATTCTCCGGGAACAAATCCTCAACAAAGCTGTTGTCCACGGCAAAGTGATCTTGTCTTCCGGTATCGAAGCTGATTACTACGTAGACCTTCGCCGCGTCACACTCGATCATGTGGCAGCCCCGCTTGTGGGTGAAGTGATGTTGGAGCTAACGAAAGATTTAGATTACGAAGCAGTAGGTGGCCTCACACTTGGCGCCGACCCGGTTGCAACAGCGATGATGCATGTGGCAGCGCGTAACGGTAAAAACATTGATTCTTTTGTAGTTCGCAAGGCCGAGAAAGCACATGGCCTACAACGACGCATTGAAGGACCAGATGTAAAGGGAAAGAAAGTTCTGGCTGTGGAAGATACTTCAACGACAGGCGGCTCAGTTCTCACCGCCGTTGAAGCACTGGTAGAAGCGGGTGCGATCGTTGTGGGAGTTGCTGTCATTGTGGAACGTGGGGCTAAACAGAAGATTTTGGATGCAGGGTATAAGTACTACGCAGCTTATTCGCTACAAGATTTAGGCCTGTAGTTACTTCATATACCGCTTAGATTGCCACTCTCTAAAGATTTCAATAGCCATCGGCACTAGTGAAATCAACACGATTAGGCCAGCGACACTATAAAGATAATAATTTGCCGAGTTACCTAAAACATCACCTAAGAGATAACCAACCCCAATTGCAACCTCTGTCCAGATAATTCCACCGATAGCGTTCCAGGTTGAGAATGTTTTTCTATCTAATTGCACAACACCGCAGACCGGGTTAATAAGAGTTCTTCCAAAAGGAATAAAACGTCCGAAAACCAAAGCTTTCCGAGGGCCATACTTTCTTAACCACTTTTCAACAGTTTGCACCATCTTTTGGTTAAAGAAACGACTATCTGGACGATCGAAGAATTTTCTGCCGTAGGTCCGGCCAAACCAATAACCAACCTCACCACCAGTTATTGCAGCTATTGGTGCGAGAATAAACAACAACGGTGTGGATAATTTAGCGTCTCCCAAAATATCGGCACCTGCGCCAGAAGCAGCAATACCTGCTAGAAAGACAACCTCACCGCCGGGAAAGACTAAACCAATTAAAAGCCCGGTCTCCATAAAAATAATGCCAAGCACCCCAATCAACCCTAAAGTGGCAACCACAGAATTGGCGTCCAAAAGGTTTGTCAGGAATTCCATGAGTCCGAGGGTAAGGTAACGGCCGTGATTACGCATCCTTCTGGCGCGCTCGGTGATGAAAAATATCGTCCGCAATTTCACTTCGCCCCTGAAAAAAATTGGATGAATGACCCCAACGGACTTATTTACTACAAAGGCGAATACCACCTCTTCTTTCAACATAACCCAACAGAGAATGTGTGGGGAAATATGTCGTGGGGCCATGCAGTAAGCCCTGATTTATTTTCATGGCAAGAGCTACCTGTGGCTATTACCTGCACAGAAGAGACCGGGATATTTTCCGGAAGTACAGTTATTGATTACACAAATTCAACAGGCTTTGGAAGCGTAGAAAACCCGGCAATGGTTGCGATCTACACCGAGCATAAGAATGACAAAAGCAAGCAATCTCAATGCTTAGCCTTCAGTCTTGATAACGGTAGAACATTTACCAAATATGAAGGAAATCCAGTTCTTGACATTAGCTCCCCAGATTTTCGCGACCCTAAAGTGCAGTGGATAAATGACCAATGGCTGATGACAATTGCACGACCAGATCTGCACCAGATTTCTTTCTTCACTTCACATAACCTCAAAGAGTGGAAACACCTCAGCGATTTTGGCCCAACTGCAGAAGTCGGTGGATGTTGGGAGTGCCCAGACCTATTTCAACTAGGGGATAAATGGGTTCTTATCGTTTCACTCAACCCAGGTGGTTATCAGGTTGGATCTGGAACGCAATACTTTCTTGGACAGTGGAATGGAAAAGAATTTATCGCAGATGATGTGAAAACAAGATGGCTTGACTATGGCCGCGATAATTATGCTGGCATCACATTTAACAACGCACCGCAAGATCGCAGAATATTTCTCGGCTGGATGAGCAATTGGGAATACGCCCACACCTTTCCTACCCAACCTTGGCGAGGGGCCATGACGTTACCGCGCGAACTTTCACTACACGGCGATCGCATTATTCAAACTCCAATTAACCATCCCAACGGTTTTCCTGAAGTTTCATTTACAACATCAGATGGCGCAATTCGCATCTGTGAAAACAATGAACGATATGTTGAAATCGGAGTGCGCAACCAAAAGTTATATGTAGATACATCGCGTGCATGGGGCGATCTAGCTGCACCGACGCTGCAAGAGATTGCAATCGAAAAAGGCGAGATTGATATTCGCGTAATTGTCGATCGCGGTTCAGTTGAAGTCTTTGCAGTTGGTGGGGCAATCGTCCTGACGAACTTGGTCTTCGTTGAGACCGCCCTAACCGCAGTCCAGCCCCTTGCTGGCGCAAATAACCTCAAGGCCGCAGGACTGCAAACCACCCACGCGTAAACTGCAAAAATCCGCAAAAAAGCGTTGTAGGAGCGTTATTGCCCAACCTCTCAAACCCTTCGCATCTGGCTTTATCGTTTTCCCACAGTCGGCCAACCTAGGACGCCGGCTAACCGTCGAAAGGAAACACTTCATATGAAGAAGTCAATGAAACTCGGAGCACTCGCTCTAGCTTCAACGCTTTCTTTGTCATTGATTGCGGTTGCTACACCATCAGCATCTGCAAACACATGCCCAAGAAAAGCGACAGTAACAATGCTCGGAACAATCAAGCCTGAAATTCAGGATCAGTTCCTTGCAGCAGTTGCTGATTACAATAAGTCACAAAATTGCTACACAGTTAAGTCAGTTCCTGGCGATCGCAAGCTCACATTCCTTCAGAACGTGACACCAATGTATGCAGCCAAGAACGCACCAACAATCATGTACACACTTCAAGAGATTCCAGATATGGCCGACAAAGTTTTGGATCTCAAGTTAACACCTCTTGCACGTCTTGTCTCTAAGAGCCTGCTTGCATCAGGTAACGTCAACGGACGTCAAGTTGGTGTTCCATCAACAGCTGAAGCTTTCGGACTTCTTTACAACAAGAAGGTTCTTGATAAGGCTGGCGTAGACCCATCGAAGATTGCAACTCGCGCAGACCTCGAAGCTGCATTCAAGAAGATCGAAGCTGCCGGTAAGAAGCCACTTCACTTCTCAGCTATCTGGTGGTCACTTGGTGCACACTTCACAAATATCTTCCACACCAATGTAGGAAAGACAAAAGAAGCTCGCCTTGCAGGCTTGGATGCTCTTGTAGCTGGAAAAGCAAACCTTGCAGATAACGCTACCTTCAAGAACTGGGTAGCGACCATGGATCTTCTTAAGAAGTACAACGCAGGCAAGGTAAATCTCACAGATACCGAATATGACGCTTCAATCGCCAACCTTGCAGGAGGCGACTTCGGATTCATGTTCCAAGGTAACTGGACAGAGCCAAACTTGATCACAGCCTCAAAGGGCGATGATTTTGGTCTTATGCCTCTTCCAATCAGCAACAACGCTAAGGATTACGGAAACGATTCAATTCCTGTCGGTGTTCCTGGCTACTTCATGATCGATGCACAGCAGTCAACAAAGTGGCAGCAAAAGGGTGCACTCGACTTCCTAACCTGGCTCTACACATCTCCTGCAGGACAGAAGCGTGTAGCTGGTCCAGTTGAAGAAGGCGGCATGAACTTCATCCCTGTTTACAAGGGCTTCAAGATCGAGCCAAAGACTTACATGGCGAAGGAAATTTCAAAATTTGCTTCAGCAGGTAAGACTCTTGACTGGATGAACTCTTACTACCCAGCTGGCCTCCAAGAGGAAGTTGGAAAGGTATCTATGCAGCAGTACTTCACCGACAAGATCAGCGCAGCTGACCTTGCTAAGGCGATTGAAGCTGCATGGAAGGGCAAGCCAAAGACTTGGCGTGGAGAAGCTGCTTAATTTAGCTTCAACCACTTTAACGTCTGAAAAGAAGTAAATAGAATCATCCCGGGGCGAGGAAACTTGCCCCGGGATGATTTCACTTAGGAAGGGGGATTCGAGTGACTCGAGCAAGATCAATAAAGAAATTTTTGAAATTTGCTGGCCTTCCACTTGCAATCTTCATCATCGTTCTCGTAGTGCCCTTTGTAAATGGTTTCTATTACTCCTTTACAGATTGGGATGGTTTCAAAACCACCAAATTAGTTGGATTTACTAATTACACAGAATCATTTGCAGATCCAAGATTCTGGTCAACCCTAAAATTCACCGCGCTATTCGTTGTGGTATCACTTGTTTTGGTCAATGCGGTTGCGTTTGGGTTGGCACTCATTGTTACCTCAAAGCTCCGAAGTAAAAATCTCCTGCGCACCTTCTTCTTTGTACCAAACCTCATCGGTGGCGTTATCCTCGGTGTTATTTGGCAATTTATCTTCAATAGTGCGCTCGTTGCAATTGCTGAGAAATATGATTGGGAGCCCTTTAAAGAATCCTGGCTACAAGATACAAACAAGGCATTCTGGGCGCTAATCATCGTCACCATCTGGCAATCATCTGGTTACATGATGATTGTTTACATTACAGGGCTCATCTCAATCGAAAAAGATCTCATTGAAGCCTCTGAAATCGATGGCGCATCTCCACTGCGCGCGCTCTTTTCCATCAAGATTCCACTGATGGCACAAGCCTTTACCATCGCGCTCTTCTTAACGCTGCGAAGTGGCTTTATGGCCTACGACGTCAACGTGGCACTCACCGGCGGTGGACCATTTCGCACAACTGAGCTGATTTCACTCCACATCTTTGAAGACGCTTTCGCTGAAGGTGATTTCGGTACTGGCCAAGCTAAAGCGGTCATTATGTTCTTAGTAGTTGCCCTGGCAGCTCTTGTCCAAGTAACGATCTCAAAGAGATACGAGGTCCAACGATGAAGACTCGCACACGTTGGGGTAAGCGAGCCACATTCGCAGTCGGCATTACTCTCGCCTTCGCCTATTTCTTCCCATTTTTCTTGGTCTTTGTTAACTCAGTAAAGTTGAAGTATGACATTTTAGAAAACCCATTGTCTTTCCCAGCGCCTATTACTTGGGATAACTTTCAGCAAGCCCTCACCAAGATGGAATTTTTCCGCTCACTTACCAACTCACTCATCATCACGGTCTTTAGCGTCTCATTATTGATTGTCTTCTCTTCTATGCTTGCCTACTACTTAGCGCGCACCAAGACAAAGTCATCAAAGTACATCTTCTTGGGGCTTGTTGCTTCAATGATTGTTCCCTTCCAAGCTTTGATGATTCCATTCATGGCGCTCTTTGCTCCATTTGTTTCCTGGAATAATCGCGCCTCCCTTGTCTTTTTCTATATTGGTTTCGGCGTCGCACTGTCTACATTTTTATATCACGGTTTTATCTCCACAATCCCTACCGAGATTGATGAGGCAGCATCTATTGATGGCGCTTCAGATATGGAGGCATTCTGGAAAATTATCTTCCCAATGATGCGACCTATCACCGCAACGGTTGCCATTATTAACGCTCTTTGGATCTGGAATGACTTCTTATTGCCGCGTCTTGTGCTCACAAGAGAGACACAGACGCTGCCGTTATCTACCTATCTCTTCTTTGGGCAGTATTCAATTGAATACGGACAAGCGATGGCCGGACTTGCACTCGCTGTTATCCCAATCGTGATCTTCTATTTGATCCTGCAAAGGCAGTTCATTTCAGGTATTTCGCAGGGTGCCATCAAGTAAAGCGCACGGTCAAGTAATTAGTTAATCTTCAATACCGATTGGCGCTGCACTAGTTCAATCGGCACAACCATCTGCCTTACGACAGACTCTGGTTTTTCAATCAACGCCATCACTTGCGATGCTGCAAGCTGGCCTAAGAAGCGCACGGGCTGCGCAACTGTTGTCAGCCCGAGCGTGACACCGAAATCATGTCCGTCATAACCCACAATTGAAATATCTTCAGGTACGCGCATACCTTTCTTGCGCAGCGCCTGAAACACACCAAAGGCCATCTCATCTGATTCACAGAAGATCGCTGTGGGTAACTTCTTACGGGTTAAGAATTCCTCCATCGCAATCTCAGAGGTTGTACTAGTGAAATCTGAATACAGTTCATTTCTTGGGTTGAATTCAAGGTCGTTCGCCTGCAAGACCTCCATAAATCCCTGCAAGCGTTGGTTAGCCACTCTAAAGTCGAAGGCTGGTTCTTTCTGCCCAGTCATAATCGCAATATCGCGATGGCCCATATCAACCAGGTGCTGGGTTGCAATTCTGCCGCCCAGCACGTCATCAATCGAAACCGATGAACAGAGCTCGCTGGCTACCCCCAGCAACGAAACTGGAATACCGAGACTCAATAAACGCTCGAATTCTTTCTCGCTAGGCGGAAGAGAAATCACAATCAACCCATCGACCTTATCGACCAACTTCTTCTGCATCATCACACGTTCACGCGCATCAACCTGGGCAAAGTTATAGAGCAGCAGATCAAGACCTGCTTCACGTAGCGCCTGTTCAACTCCAGAAATTGATTGTGAGAAATACCAACGCGAAATAAAGGGCGCGATCACACCGATCGTATTTGTCTTCTCGTTTTGCCCACGCGGCAATAAATCTGGGCGGACCGGATAATCTAAATCGCGAGCTGCATCAACAATCTTCTTACGGGTCTTCTCGTTGACATGATGGATTCCCCGCAGAGCGCGCGAGACAGTGGCCGGTGAGACCCCAGCCTTCTTCGCGATTTCGACGATGCCCGACATAAGAGTTAAAGGCTATGCAAAAAACTGCAAAAATCAATACCTCGATCCACGCGGGAGTTTTCCCCGTAATAGATATGTATATGTACACTCGGGCAATCTGCGCGCCTTGCCCTCGAATGGGGCGCCCTGACTCTCCAACGGAGGAGAACCCATGAGAGCTTCTGCTGCTCTAAGTAATGTCCAAGTAACAGGGACTAACCTAAATATCACTTACATCGTTTTGGCGGTGGCACTTGCTGCCCTTGGTATCGCCTATGCGTTGCGCCAGCAAGTACTTGCAGCCAACGATGGCACTGAGAAGATGCGCGAGATCGCTGAAGCTGTTCAAGAAGGAGCGGCGGCATATCTAGCCCGCCAGTTCCGCACCCTTTCTTATTTTGTAGGAATTGTTTTCTTCCTACTCTTCGCATTACCCGCCGACACAACTGCTATTCGCGTTGGTCGCTCCATCTTCTTCCTTGTTGGCGCTGGCTTCTCAGCTTTGGTTGGTTATAACGGTATGTGGCTGGCAGTTCGCGCCAACGTGCGCGTTGCTGAAGCTGCTCGTCAGAAAGATGGCACCAAGGCTGTTCAGATTGCTTTCCGCACAGGTGGCGTTGTTGGTATGACAACGGTAGGTCTAGGCCTAGTAGGAGCCGCACTCGTTGTTATTTTATTCCGCGAGAACGCACCTGTTGTTCTTGAAGGATTTGGTTTTGGTGCTGCGATGCTCGCGATGTTTATGCGCGTGGGTGGCGGAATCTTTACTAAGGCAGCTGATGTGGGAGCAGACCTCGTCGGTAAGGTTGAAAAAGGTATTCCAGAAGATGACCCACGAAATGCGGCAACAATTGCAGATAACGTGGGCGATAACGTCGGTGACTGCGCTGGTATGGCAGCAGACTTGTTCGAGTCATATGCGGTAACACTGGTTGCAGCGTTGATCTTGGGTAAGGCAGCTTTCGGTAACGAAGGTCTGATCTATCCGCTCATCGTTCCGGCAATCGGTATCGTCACAGCGGTAATCGGAATCTTCGCAACTCGCTTGCGTTCAACCGATAAGTCAGCAATGACAGCTATTAATCGCTCATTTTTCATGTCAGCGATTATCTCTGCTGGCCTCACCGGCCTTGCAACATTTACGTACTTGCCAGGTAAGTTCAACTTGCTTACTAACTTCTCACCTACGGTGCTAGAAGAGGCAGGCAATATCAATCCACGCGTGCTGGCTTTTGGCGCAGTTATTATCGGAATCGTCCTTGCTGCTGCAATTCAAGTACTTACCGGCTTCTTTACTGAGACCGGCAAGCGCCCAGTAAATGATGTGGCAGCTTCCTCACAAACAGGTGCGGCCACAGTAATTCTGGCTGGTATCTCAGTTGGTTTTGAATCAGCTGTCTACTCTGCAATTCTGATTGCATCCGCAGTCTTCGGCGCCTTCTTACTCGGCGGCGGATCTGTTGTTCTCTCACTCTTTGCTATCGCACTAGCAGGAACCGGACTGCTCACGACAGTGGGTGTCATCGTTGCAATGGATACCTTCGGACCTATCTCAGATAATGCACAAGGCATCGCTGAAATGTCAGGTGATGTTAAGGGTGAAGGTGCACAGATTCTTACCTCACTGGATGCAGTCGGAAATACAACCAAGGCAATCACAAAGGGAATCGCAATTGCAACCGCAGTATTAGCTGCAACGGCGCTCTTTGGCGCATTTACCGATGCCATTAAGGAAGCTGTCATTAAGGCAGTGGGTGAGGGCGCAGATGTTGCACTTGAATACCAAGGCATCCTTGATATTGCATCGCCTCGAAACCTCGTTGGTTTGATTATTGGAGCCGCAGTTGTCTTCCTCTTCTCAGGACTAGCGGTGAATGCGGTATCACGCGCGGCAAGTGCCGTTGTTGTTGAAGTTCGTAATCAATTCAAGATGCACCCAGGAATCATGAACGGCACTGAAAAGCCGGAATATGGTCGTGTGGTTGATATCTGTACTCGCGACTCACTTCGTGAATTGGTAACACCAGGTCTGCTAGCAGTCATGGCGCCAATCGCAGTGGGATTCGGTCTTGGCGTTGGTGCACTCGGTGCCTACCTAGCTGGTGCAATCGGCACTGGAACGCTAATGGCAGTCTTCCTATCTAACTCAGGTGGTGCATGGGATAACGCAAAGAAGATGGTTGAAGATGGTCACTACGGTGGCAAGGGCACAGAGGCACATGCTGCAACTGTTGTCGGAGACACCGTGGGAGATCCATTTAAGGACACCGCGGGTCCTGCTATTAACCCACTAATTAAGGTGATGAACCTGGTTGGCTTGTTAATTACTCCAGCAATTGTCAGCTTCGCACTTCCGGCGCAATCATCGATGTCGCTAGTGATTGCACTCGTTGCAACAGCGATCATTATTGGAGCGCTGATTCGTAATCGTCGTCAATCGACAACTATCGAATACTAAGAGCGAGTAACTTCCCCTACACGCATGGCTAAAGTCTTTAAGAAGCTGGTGATTGTTGAATCACCGGCAAAAGCGCGCAAGATTGGCGGCTACCTCGGCGATGGTTACATCGTCGAGGCTAGCGTCGGTCATATCCGCGACTTGCCGCAGCGAGCTGCTGATATTCCTAAAGAAGTAAAGAAGTTAGCTTGGTCGAAAGAGGGCGTCGATATTGAAAATGATTTCGCACCTTTATATGTCATCAACCCTGATAAGAAGGCGAAGGTTGCCGAACTTAAAGAGTTGATGAAAGAGGCAGATGAGATCCTGCTGGCAACGGATGAAGACCGCGAAGGTGAAGCGATTGCTTGGCACTTAGTAGAAGTTCTGCAACCAAAGATTCCGATTAAGCGGATGGTCTTTAATGAAATTACCGAAGAGGCGATTAAGGCTGCCGTCGTTAACACCCGCGATCTTGATTACAACTTAATTGATGCCCAAGAAACAAGGCGCGTGCTAGACAGGCTTTTTGGATATCGGCTTTCACCAGTGCTTTGGAAGAAAGTGATGCCACGTATTTCAGCTGGGCGCGTGCAATCTGTTGCCACCAAGTTGATTGTGGAGAAAGAACGCGAACGAATGGCATTCATTTCCTCCTCTTGGTGGGATCTCAATGCCAAAACTGATCTTGGCTTTACCGCGCGGCTACTTTCGGTAGATGGCAAGAAAGTAGCTGCCACCAGTGACTTTGGGGCAGATGGCGCGGTAAAAGAAAAGTCCCTAAAAGATATTTTGTTATTGGATGAAAAACAGGCAACTGCACTCACCGAGAGCCTTAAGAGCACACCACTGACTGTGAAGTCGATGGAAGAGAGTCCGCGTACTGAACGTCCTAAGCCGCCATTTACTACATCGACTATGCAACAAGATGCGGGTTCACGTCTTGGGTGGGGCGCGCAAATTACGATGCGTATTGCACAGCGCCTCTATGAAAACGGCTACATCACCTATATGCGTACCGATTCCATCAATTTATCTGACCAAGCAATCAAAGCTGCCCGCGCCTCAGCTGCTTCGCTTTATGGCAAAGACCATGTTTTCGAGACTGCTCGTGTGTATCAAGGAAAGACAAAGAATGCACAAGAGGCCCACGAAGCAATTAGACCGGCAGGTGATGTCTTTAAGACACCAGGTGAGTTAGCACCAGAGCTATCACGTGATGAGTTCGCACTCTATGACTTGATTTGGAAGCGCACTGTGGCATCGCAAATGGCTGATGCTAAGAAGATGCAGATGCGGGTTGATTTTGATGCAACGACAGCCGATAAGAAGGCAACCATCTTTCGCGCCAACGGCTCTGTTATTACCTTTGCTGGATTCCTCGCTGCCTATGACGATATTGCAACTGATGAAAGTAAAGATGAAGAATCTGAAGATCGCCGCCTGCCTGCAATGACAGTGGGCCAGTCGGTCAAAGTCGAGGAATACTCTTGTGAAGGCCACGACACAAAGCCACCAGCGCGTTATACCGAGCCAACTCTTGTGAAGAAGTTGGAAGAGCTTGGTATTGGCCGGCCATCAACATTTGCCTCCATCATTCAAACGATTCAAGACCGCGGCTATGTCTCAAAGCGTGGGCGCGCACTTGTGCCAACCTTCTTAGCATTTTCAGTCACAGGCCTATTAGAGGCTCACTTTACGAAGCTGGTGGATTATGACTTCACCGCATCAATGGAAGAAGATCTCGACAAGATTGCAGCAGGGGAAGCGGGCCGCGTTGATTGGCTCCGTGATTTCTACTACGGCGTCAATGGTGAGCCAGGACTTAATGAGTTAGCACTTGATCTCGGTGTGATTGACGCCCGAGCGACAAACACCATGAATCTATCTGACACTATTGAAATTCGGGTGGGGCGCTTTGGCCCTTATCTGCAAGAGAACCTACCTGATCAAGATCGCAAGCTGGCCAATATTCCAGAAGGTTTAGCACCAGATGAGCTCACACTTGCGAAAGCAATTGAGTTACTTGCCGCTCCATCAGGTGAACGCGAGTTAGGTGTTGACCCTAAGACAAACTTTGAAGTAGTTGCAAAATCGGGTCGCTTCGGTCCATACATCACTGAAATCTTTCCGGCGGAGCCGGTAGAACTTATCGACAAAGGTGAACCGAAGAAGAAGCGCAAAAAGAAAGATGCACCAAAGCCAAAGACGGCATCGCTTTTATCAACAATGAATCTAGACACCATCACACTGGATGATGCCTTGCAACTACTTTCACTGCCGCGCGTGCTGGGAACTAATAGCGCTGGCGATGAAATCACGGTTCAGAACGGTCGCTATGGCCCATATCTCAAAGCTGGCGCCGATTCGCGCACACTGACATCTGAGGATCAACTCTTTTCAATCAACCTAGATGAAGCACTTGAGATTTATTCAAAGCCAAAAGAGCGACGACGTGGTGTGGCAAAGCCGCCACTAAAAGAACTCGGTGTTGATCCGGGCAGTGAAAAACAAGTCATCATTAAAGATGGTCGCTTTGGTATGTATGTCACCGATGGCGAGACCAATGCAACGCTACGTCGTGGTGACACCCTGGAAGCGATGACACTTGAGCGTGGCCTAGAACTACTGGCCGGACGCCGTGCGTGGGAGGCAGAAAATGGCCCATCTCCAAAGAAGTCACGGAAGAAAGCAGTAAAAGCAAAGCCAGGTGCAACTGCGCCAACGCTCACCAAGAACACAGTGAAGAAAGCTGCAACAAAGAAGAAGGCGGCTAAGAAGGCGAGCGGTAAGGCTAATAGTTAATTAATCCGAGGTGGATTAATAGAGAGTCAACTTTAATTTCTGCGCATTTGTCACCATTTGCTTATCCAGAGTGATCACTCCGTCAATTAATGGTGAAATAGTTTCAGCTGTTGCCAGATGAATTGCATCTGCGGCTTTCACGGTAATCTCACTGGAATAACTTTCAGCGCGGTTAAGAATTGTATTGCTGATATCAACAAAGGAAAATTGAGTTAACAACTGCTGAGCACGAGGTAATAGCAAATCGTTGAACTTAGTAACAGCCCGAAGCACCTCAACACTGGAAAGTCGAGAGGTAACAGGATGGTCCTTTAACACACTAGATAACTCAATACTGTTTGGTTCTTCGAAAACCGAGGCGAGAATTACCGAGCTATCAACATACCAACTCAATAGCGTGCTTCTTCACGCTCTTTGAGAAACTCTGCTAAGAGACTTCTTCCATCGGGGTTTGGTAGTGGCTCGAAAACCTTTGGATCAAATTTAGCCTTTGCTGGAGTTATGAGCCCGGCATCAATGAGATCTTGAAGTGATGTCGGTTTAATAGCGCGAATCTCTGCAACTGGTTTTCCCCATTCGGTAACGATGACAATTTCACCGCTCTTTACAAGACCAAGTACTTTTGAGGCTTCTTGACGGAGTTCTCGGACACCGACAGACAATTTCTTTGTGAGCATATCTTCAAAGAGAGAAGATTTTTTAGCTTTTGAAGGTGCCTTCTTCACTGCACGGGTTGCACTTTTTTTCGCTGATGTGGCCATGGCTAAATGTAGCACAAAAAGTAAAAGTGCTACATTATCCACAGCCCCAGCTATTTACCCCCATTAATAGGAGTTTTTAGCTGCGCCGATACACTTCCGTAATGACCCCCGAGAGATGGCTGCTCACAGGTGGCGCTGGCTATATTGGCGCCCATATCGCAGATGAACTCATCTGCAATGATAAATCTGTAGTCATCATTGATTCGCTCTATCAAGGCCTGGAATCCCGCATCACCTTCCTGCGGGCAAAACATAGCCTGGAGATTCCCTTTATCAAGTGCGATATCCGTGATTACAACGAGATTGAAAGCTTAATCCGCGAATACAAGATCGATGGCATCATTCACACCGCGGCCCTAAAAGCTGTCGGTGAATCAATGGAAAAACCAGATGAGTATTTCCAAGTAAACCTAGAAGCAACTAATGAATTAATCGAAATAGCAAAGCGCAATGGAGTGAAGAAATTTATCTTCTCATCTACGGCGGCCGTCTATGGCAGTCCAGACACCATGGATCCATGCAAAGAAGATGGCCCGAAGGCACCCATCTCTCCTTATGGAGATTCAAAGTATCAAGCAGAATCAAAGGTGACCGCTTTTATTAATACACCCGGTAACCATGGAACATCACTGCGTTTCTTTAACGTGGTGGGTACAGCAGCACAAGAGCTACTCGATAACTCGGTCGAGAACTTAGTTCCCATTGTTCTAGGCAAATTAAATAAAGGCCAAGCTCCAGAGATCTTCGGCACCGACTACCCCACCGCCGATGGCACCTGTGTTCGCGATTATGTCGATGTTCGAGATATTGCCCGCGCACATTTAGCGGCAGCCGATGCCACAACCCCACTGCCACCAGCGATGAACATCGGCACGGGGCGCGGGGCATCTGTGCGCGAGATCATTGATTTAGTTCTGCAAGCAACGAATAAGACTGAGACTGAAGTAATTAAGAGTCCGCGCCGAGCAGGAGATCCAGCGTTCTTATGTGCTGATGTAACGCTAGCAAAAAGTGCGATGGGCTTTAGTTCTAAGTACTCACTAGAAGAGAGCATCCGCAGTCTGTTCTAGGCTCTAAAGTCCTTATCTGATGCGCCCGATAGACTTCCCTCATGCCAGCTAGCCTGCCCACACCTGCTGCTCCAAAGCAGGATGCCACCCGCAGCGTCCTTGCTATCCCGGCATTTCGCAAACTCTGGAAGGCGATGGTCTTCTCTTCCTTAGGTGATTGGCTTGGTCTGCTAGCAACTACTGCCCTGGCCGCACAACTTTCTGGCGGTTCTTATGCCACCGCAAACTTTGCTATCGCTGGTGTCTTTATTGCGCGATTGTTACCCGCAGTATTTCTTGGTCCCATTGCTGGAGTATTTGCAGATCGCTTTGATCGCCGCCGCTTGATGGTTGTCATCGACATCCTGCGCGCCGCCCTCTATATCTCTATCCCAATCGTGCACACCTACTTCTGGCTCTATGCCGCCATGATCTTGGTTGAATGTCTAACGCTCTTCTGGTCACCAGCAAAGGAAGCATCAGTACCTAATCTTGTCCCACGCGATAAGTTAGAAAATGCTAATCAGGTCTCACTCCTAGCTGCCTATGGCACCGCACCCATTGCTGCAATTCTCTTCACACTTCTTACCTTGGTCTCAGGT
This sequence comes from Candidatus Planktophila versatilis, assembly GCF_002288265.1. NCBI lineage: Bacteria > Bacillati > Actinomycetota > Actinomycetes > Candidatus Nanopelagicales > Candidatus Nanopelagicaceae > Candidatus Planktophila > Candidatus Planktophila versatilis. The sequence continues at coordinate 25,457 of NZ_CP016778.1, forward strand.
GCCCTTGCAACGATTAGCCCACTGCTACCAACTAACTCAGTAGATATCGCCCTCTACTTCAACGCTCTCTCCTTCCTCTTTGCCGCCTACACAATCCGTGGTCTAAAAGAGATTCCAAAAGGCGCCGCCTCTAAAAAAGATGCCGAGCAGAACATCGGCCAATCACTTCTACAAGGTTGGAAGGCTGTCTCGCAATCAAAGATTATTCGTGGGCTCATCATTGGCATGATTGGCGCCTTCTCAGCAGCAGGCGCCGTCATTGGCCTTGCTCGTACATTCGTAGGAGACCTTGGCGGCGGCGATGCCGCATATGGTGTGCTCTTCGGTGCGGTTTTCACTGGCCTTGCCATCGGTATTGCATTTGGTCCAAAGATATTCGCCCAGTTCTCTCGCCGTCGCTTATTTGGCGCTTCTCTTTCCACCGCCGGCTTCTTCCTTGTGTTGCTGGCACTGATTTCAAATCTCACACTTTCTGTCATCATCGTGATCTTCCTCGGTGCCTTTAGCGGCATCACCTGGGTCACCGGCTTCACCATGCTCGGCATGGAAGTACACGATGATGTTCGAGGTCGCACCTTCGCCTTTGTGCAATCACTGATTCGCATTACCTTGGTAGCAGTTCTTGCCACCGCGCCAATCATCGCCGCCACCATTGGTGAACACAGGTATGAATTCCAGAACACCACCCTTGACTACAACGGCGCCCAGATCACTATGTTGCTCGCAGGTCTTATCGCAGCACTGATTGGTTACATCTCCTACCGCCAGATGAAAGACCGCCCACAAGTATCGCTCTGGTCCGATATCGTCGCAGCGTTGCAAGGAGAACTTGGCGCCATCACTGGCGCCCAAACCCAGAGCATCTTCATCGCCTTTGAAGGGGGTGAAGGCACCGGCAAGTCAACCCAATCCAAGTTACTTGCTAAGTGGTTAGAACAAGAAGCTGAGACCGTGCTTCTTACAAGAGAACCCGGTGGCACCACACTCGGAAAAGATCTGCGCACCATCTTGCTCGGCCACGAAACTGGAGCAATCAGCCCACGAGCAGAGGCGCTGCTCTATGCCGCAGATCGCGCCCACCATGTTTACTCTGTTATTCGCCCAGCACTTGATCGCGGTGAAGTTGTTATCTCAGATCGCTACTTTGATTCATCGGCTGCCTACCAAGGAGCAGGAAGAGTTCTTATTCCAGGTGAGGTAGCGCGCATCTCTAGATGGGCGACAGAAAGCTTGTATCCAACACTGACAATCCTGATCGACTTGCCTGCAGAAGTTGGGCTAGCTCGCCTGCAATCACTAGATCGGTTAGAGGCAGAGCCAAAAGAATTCCACGAACGCGTGCGCCAAGAGTTCTTGCAAATCGCCATGATGGACCCAGAGCGCTACTTCGTAGTTGATGGCACCCAGTCAGTGGAGGAGATCCACAAACAAATCATTGAACGAGTAGCAGAGCTTCCAGCGCTCAAGCGCAACGCAGCTGGCCCGCAACAAAATCGTTTACTGCGCCCAGTTCGTTTTGCGACGAATGCTGTCACGCATCGGATAAAGAAGTAAGTGAGCTCTGTCTTTGATGACCTAGTAGGTCAAGAACACATCATTGAAATTCTAGAAGCAGCAGTTGCGGCAAGCCGCACAGGTGAAGAATCACAAGAGATGACACACGCTTGGCTCTTTACCGGACCCCCAGGATCTGGTCGATCAAGTGCCGCGGTTGCTTTTGCGCAAGCACTGATTTGTTCAAAGGACGGTTGTGGCACCTGCTCTGATTGCAATGCAGCAAAGACCCACGGTCACCCCGATGTTGAAATCATTCGCACTGAAGGACTGTCGATCAAGGTAGAAGAAGTGCGCGAGCTTCTTACCCGCGTTGCCTGGGCGCCTTCCATGGGCGGCTGGCGAGTAGTTGTCATGGAAGATGCTGACAGACTCACTGAATCAGCTGCCAACGCGCTGCTTAAGGCGGTTGAAGAGCCTGGCACGAGAACAGTCTGGTTGCTCTGTGCTCCTACTCTGCATGATCTCTTGCCCACCATCCGCTCTCGTTGTCGCCACCTGCAACTGCGCACGCCATCACTCCAAGCTGTTACCAACGTGCTTGTCGCAAGAGACAAGATTGCACCAGCGATGGCAGATTTCGCGGCACGGGTAAGTCAAGGGCATATTGGACGGGCTCGGTATTTAGCAACCAATGAAAGCGTGCGCGGTAACCGCGCTCGCATCATGGCCTTACCACTTCAACTTGGTTCATTGGCTGCAGCATTTGCTGCGGCGCAAACACTGGTCGACCTAGCAACAGCAGAGGCAAACACTTCTAGTGATGAACGAGATGAGAAAGAGATTGAAAAGCTGCAAGAGGCTTATGGAAAAGGTGCAACTGGTCGTGGCATGGCAACAGGTGGGGCCAAGGCGGTAAAAGAGTTGGAGAAGGAACAGAAGTCGAGATCAACAAGGATGGTGCGCGACTCCATCGATGGCGCACTTCTTGATATCGCCACCTTCTATCGCGATGTGATGATGGTGCAATCAGGTAATACAGAATCAATGATTAACACTGATATGCGAGAGGCAGTAGAGAGCTACGCCGCTAAATCACCAGCACACTCAACCATAAACAAGATCACCGCCATCATGGAAGCACGCACCAACCTTGCACATAATGCCGCCCCATTAGTTACCTGCGAAGCTCTGATGTGCCGACTGGCAAGAGCGTAGATGCAGACTTTCTCCACAAATCCAGGTAAAGCCCTATCAACTCGCACAGGAAAAATCACAGCAGCTATCACAGTTTTTGCCCTCGCACTCTTTTCAACAGTTTCCTATATTCAATCAAGACCAGAGATACCCACGAATCTTGCTGCCTACTATGCCCAACAGCTGCAATGGCAAAGTTGTTATGAAAACTACCAATGTGCAGATCTTCTTGTACCCATTGACTACACAGAGTTAAGGACCGGCACCTTTAACATCTCGGTCCTGAAATACCCAACAACGGGTGAGAAAAAGACTGGCAGCCTGATTGTTAATCCCGGCGGCCCAGGTGGTTCAGGTGTGGACTACGCATACGCAGCCGAATATCTCTTTAGCCCGACAATACTTAATGCCTATGACATTGTGGGCTTTGACCCGCGTGGGGTCGGGCGCAGCGAGCCCATCGTTTGTTTGAGCGATAATGAGTTAGATGCCAACTACGCCTCTGATTCAAAGCCAGATAACGAGCAAGAGTTCGCACAAATCTTGATTGAATCAAAGAAGTTTATTCAACAGTGCGAAGAGAAAAACAAGCACCTGACCTCATTTAGCACAGCAAATGCCGCCCGCGATATGGATATCTTGCGAGAAGCAGTAGGTGATAAACAACTGAACTACATGGGTAAGTCCTATGGCACCTTCCTTGGCACCCTCTATGCCCAATTCTTTCCAGAGAACGTGGGGCACATGGTGCTAGATGGCGCAGTAGATCCCACTATCTCTAATTTCCGGCAGGGGCTCACACAAGCAGTTGCTTTTGATAAAGCATTTGCAGCCTTCGCTGCAGATTGCAACACAAGGAGTAAGTGTCCGTTACCGAAAGAGAAAAGCGCCGCGATAGATGAGATGAAGAAAATTTTGAGCCAAGTGGCCAAAAAACCAAATAAGAGACTCTCCGAGTCGCTAGTTCTGCTGGGCGTTGCAGCAGCGCTCTATGACAGCGCAACCGGGTGGCCAAAACTGCGCATAGCGATTAGAGATGTAATGAACGGCAAAGGCGATAAATTCTTAGCGTTAGCCGATGAATACACGGGGCGCACGCAAGATGGCAACTACACTGCCAATGAATTTGACTCAGGTGCGATTATAGATTGTTTAGATTTCACAGATGCACGCAGTGTTAAACAAATGAAAGAAGATGCAATGGTATTTGCAGAGCAAGCACCACTCTTTGGTCCCTACCTCGCCTATGGCGGGCTGGTCTGTCAGTACTTTGACACACCTCAAGCCACAGAGGTTGTGCCCACAAAGACTGCCAACCCGATTGTCATCATTGGCACGACAGGTGACCCAGCCACGCCTTATGAATGGGCGCAGGGGTTGCACCGGATCCTGACGAATTCCGTTCTTATCTCGTTGTCAGGGGAGGGTCACACGGGGCAAGGGCAGGATAATAAGTGCGTTGATGGACAGGTGGATGATTTCTATTTAGAGAGTAAAACCCCATCACGCACGACTTGCAGTTAACCTTTATTTTGTAGCGAGCACCAAATCAACTGCGCGCCTGAGGAGTTCTGATTCAGAAATCTTCTCAGCTTTTGCTCTCTTCTTAATTGCAATCTTTTTAGCTTTAGTAACCCTGAATTGAACGATAGGAGACTCTTCTTTCTTATTTGAAAGTGATGGGCGACCTCTAAACTTCTTGGCGGTCTCTTCACCCAGTTTTGCTGCGCGCGCCTCGGTTAGCCTTTTCCCTTTATAAAGAACCTTTTCTTGATCGAGATTGATAGAACCGCCCGATGTGTAAATGAGTTTCTTACTCTCCTTCTTTGCCATAGTTCTTCACCCTTCTAGTCGGCATTACATGAATTACTAAAAAGTAATCTCCTAAGTCAATTCCTGTGATTTCAAGTTCACGACCCCTTGAATCAACCCCCACCCAGCTTCGCTTATTAAAGTCTTCAGGATCGACCTGAAAGTCATAAAGGTTTATGACATAGAGAGCATGAGCTCTACCAATCTTGTGCTTGCGCGCAGATTGGGAGAAGCGCACTATCTTTTTCATAAGCACATTCTTAAAGTGTATTTCTGTAGTACAGAAATGTCAACACACCACAACTTGAGGCCATGGCTTCAGTCTTTCTCCTCTTGCTGACAGCTAACGAGCAGGAGAGGAACACCTGTGGATGCCAACTGACCTGGCTAGGAAGTGGTCATTTGCACCCCCTGCCATGGTGCAGAATTCCCCCATGCGCTTAGATCATGTTTCTTATGTGACTTCCCACGACCAACTAGCTGACACTGTGCAAAGACTAGGTTCACGCCTAGGTAGCACATTTGTAGATGGTGGTATCCACCCACGCTTTGGTACGCGTAACTTCACAGCTTCACTTAAGAACGGTCAATACATAGAAGTTGTATGTCCTCTTGATCACCCAGCAACAGAACAAACTCCTTGGGGTAAGGCAGTATCAAAGAAAGCCAACGAAGGTGGCGGTTGGTTCACCTGGGTATTTAGTACAAAGGACATTGCACCGATAGCTTCAAAGTTCGGCCGCGACGCAGTTGAAGCACATCGCACCCGCCCCAATGGAACAGATTTAAAGTGGAAGCAGATTGGCGTTAAAGAGATTGCGGATACTCGCGAATTCCCATTCTTTATTCAATGGCTATCTGCTGATCATCCATCACAAGATGGAACACCGTTGGCTGAAATTGAGAAGATTGTAATTGCAGATAAAGATCAGCTTGCCGACTCTTGGTTCAAAGAAGACATTCTTGCTTCACTCGGAGATGTTAATATTGAATGGGTTGATCCATCATCAAATGACGACCAGTCAGGAATAATTTCGGTACATCTTGCAACTCCAAGCGGTGTTGTTATTCTGGATTAATGAACTCTGGGTGAGATTGTTTTTGACAAACCGCTATCTCCATTAAAAGTTCCAGTTAAACTGTCAATATTGCCTAGTTGCAGGACAAATCTCTTCATGAGGAAAAGTTGATTAAATCCATTTAAATTTGGCAAAGTTCTATTAATTGCTTGAAGCCATTTAATCCGGTACCCACCTCATCCATCATGAATTGGAGTAGTATTGGGACTAAGACCAATGAATTAGAGGCAACCATGGACTACTTTGATAATAGCTCAATACTTATTACGGGTGGAACAGGCTCACTAGGAAAAAGCCTAATTGCCAAGTTATTAACTGAATCAAGCGCCCGCCGCATCGCGATTTACTCAAGAGATGAATTAAAGCAACTTCAACTAAAAGCACTTTTTGGTGACAACCCACGTCTACGCTGGTTTCTAGGTGATATTCGAGATCTTGAGCGAATGAAGCGTGCAATGCATGGCGTTGATTTTGTGATTCACGCGGCAGCACTCAAGCAAGTGGACACAGGTGAGTACAACCCTATGGAGTTTATTAAGACGAACGTTCTTGGTAGCCAGAACGTGATTGAAGCTGCGATTGATTGCGGAGTAAAAAAGGTCGTAGCGCTCTCAACAGATAAGGCTTCTTCGCCGATTAACCTTTACGGAGCCACGAAGCTCACAGCAGACAAGTTGTTTATAGCGGCAAACAATTATAGCCAAGGATACGGAACTGCATTTAGTGTAGTTCGATACGGAAATGTAATGGGGAGCCGCGGATCTGTAATCCCACTCTTTCGAGATTTGTCTGACAAGAAAAAACCTTTACCGATTACAGATTTTCGGATGACCAGATTTCTGATTAGTTTAAATATGGCTTCCAATTTTGTCTTGGACTCGTTTGGGATTATGCAAGGCGGAGAGTTATACGTGCCTCGAATTCCAAGCATTAGAATTGTGGATTTAGCCAAGGCCATCAGTGGCGAGAGTGAATTGGTTGAAGTTGGAATCCGCCCCGGAGAGAAGTTACATGAGGAAATGATTTCACAGGAGGACATTAGGAGGACTATTCAAGTATCCCCCGAACGTTTAGTTGTTCTCCCAACCGTCACGGAATATAATTTCAGCATTCCTGCAGGTATTTTTATTGAGGATGAACATGCCTATGCGTCGAATACTAACAACCTATGGATGTCTGAAGTGGATCTAAAAAAGTACATTGAAGAAATTGGGGCATGAAGCTACTCGTTTTAGGAAGTAGGGGCTTCCTAGGAAGTCACTTGATGCGCGTTGCCAGCGCAGGAGATTCAAACAAATTATCAGTTACGGGAATCTCAGAAAAGTTTCGAAGTGAAATTGATATCCAAGCGCTTAACCTTGATGGGTTTGATGTAATTGTGTATTGCGCCGCCCTCGCAAATCTTGAGGATTGCGAAGTAGATCCGGAGTATGCGTTTTGGGTGAATTCAGAAATTCCAAAGCTCCTATGTCAAAAGATTCAAGGAACAAAATCCAAGTTTGTGTATATCTCGACCGATGCGATTTTTGATGGCAGTAAGAGTTTTGTCGAAGAAAATGATTCTCCAAACCCTAAATCTGTATATGGTAAAAGTAAACTGCAAGGCGAGGTAAACGTATCGGAATTAGACGGGCGCAGCCTTATATGTCGTGTGAACTTCTTTGGAAGTAGTCCCAAAAACAACTCACTTTTTGATTATTTTTACGATAATCTGATTGATAGAAAGAAAATCATAGGTTTCTCAAACATATTCTTTACTCCGATCTCCGTTAATACCCTATCCCGCACGATTTTGGATTTAATCATGGCAGAAGCACAAGGAATTTATCATGTGTGCGGCTCTGAACGTATTTCAAAGCTTGATTTTGGAATCATGATTGAGAACTTAGTTTTGGGCACTTCGGGGCTTGTAGAACCTTGTCTTTTCACCCAAACGCCCACGGGCCCAGCTAGAAGTTTGGATTTAAGTATGTCAATCAAGAAGCTGATCAATCTTGGGATATCTTTACCACCACTCAGCAGTCAATTAGTTGAAACTATTCAAAAGAGAAGGATTACATTAACGTGAAATTCACCAACTCTAACTTCGACCTTTTCCCGAAAGCCACATATTTTATTGCGGATATTGCGGCTAACCATGATGGTTCACTAGATAGGGCTAAGGCGCTGATCAAACTTGCGGCGGAATCAGGAGCAAACGCTGCTAAATTCCAAAACTTTCGTGCTGAAACAATTGTATCCTCGAAGGGTTTCCAGGAGCTTGGAAAGAAACTTACCCACCAAAGCAAGTGGACTAAAGATGTAGTTGAAGTATATAAAGAGGCGGAACTTCCTTTGGAATGGACTGAGGAGTTAATCAGCACTTGTGTGGAGTTTGGGATCGACTACTTTACTGCTCCTTACGATCTTGATTATATTGATTACTTCAGGACAAAAATGCCGGTGTTCAAAATAGGTTCAGGTGATATCACTTACCTCGAGTCTCTAAATAAAATCGCTGCGACAGGATTACCTGTTCTCTTGGCAACTGGCGCGAGTTCTCTTGAAGATGTGAAGCTTGCCGTAGAAATTTTGTCCCAGAATTCTTCTCAGATTGTGATTATGCAATGCAATACAAACTACACAGGTTCTGAGGACAATTTTAAGTATCTCAACCTTGAGGTGATTTCACAGTACAAGGAGATTTTCCCAACGTGTGGATTAGGGCTTTCAGATCACACCCCTGGGCATATTTCGGTCCTAGGCGCAGTGACACTAGGTGCAAGATTTATTGAGAAACATTTTACCGACGATAAATCAAGGCCTGGCCCAGATCATGGATTTTCTCTAGATCCTCATGATTGGAAATCGATGGTGGGCAACACGCGCATTCTTGAGAAATCACTTGGTGATGGATCAAAAAAGGTTGAAGATAACGAGCTTGAGGCTCAAATAGTCCAGCGGAGGGCTCTTAGATTCGTTAGCGACCTACCACGGGGCCATGTTATCTCGCAAGGGGATTTGATTGCCCTACGGCCAATCCCGGAAACCGGGATTAGTCCGATGGATGCAAGTTTGGTTTTAGGGAAAAAAATTCGAGAGCAAGTTAAAGCGGACGAACTAATAACTTTTGACAAAATAGATGATTAAAATTTTGTATCTTTCAGGGACGAGTAATCCACACGATCTACGCATTGTTAAGGCACTAACTGAAGATTTCACTGTTGATACTCTCCTAGACTTCAACTCTAGTAGAAGAATCGCCAAGTCTTATTCCGAGACGGATTACGATTTTTTGGTTTTCTCCTCACTCGATCTAAAAATCCCTTGGAGTGAAATCAACTATAAATTCGCATACGGATTGTGTATGGCCGTAGAGATTAACGAAGTCGGACCCCATTCAGAAGAATTCGCTGTAATTCAGTCAAATATTAAGAATTCCACCTTGGTCAATGTTGACAATGATTATGTACAAAGTGAAATGAATAGGAAGTATGAAGTTTCATGCAACATTACTAATTTCAAGTATGGAAGTGACTTATCAGTGTTTCATGGCAGAGCTCAGAAAATTCAAAGCCCGCCTCGGATTTTATGTAACCGAAATTGGACGGCAATTCATCAAAACCAATTAGTACTGAAGGCACTTAACGCACTACACCAAGATGGAATAGCCTTTCATGGCTATTTCTTGCAACCTCCAGATGATCAACTTGAGACGCTCAGAGAATTTGATGAACTCTTAACCTCGGGAAAAATTGAGTTTATGAATTTTCTGAGCCCTACTGAGATGGTAAGAAAACTTAACTCAGTAGATATTTATGTGTCTGGAACTAAGAGCGATGGAACTTCTGTATCTCTATTGGAAGCAATGGCATGCCAGAAAATAGTATTGGTGTCTAATCACCCAGCTAACTTACAAGTTATTAAGGTGGGAGTTAATGGTTTTACCTTTGAAAAAGACAAAAGTGAAGACATTTACGAGGGCTTATTGAATATTCTAGGATTAAGAAAAAGAACAATCCGTAAAATTCAAAGAAATGCGAGGCGTTATGTGTACAGACATGGAAATTGGTTAAATGAATCCCTTAAGATGAGGAATGAAATTAAGAATCAATTTTTAGCAAGTGAGGCCGTATGAATTTACCAATTGCAGTAATACCTGCGCGCGGGGGGAGCAAGAGAATCCCAAGAAAAAATATTCGTGATTTCTCTGGGCTACCAGCGATTTCGTATGCAATTACTGCGGCCAGAGAATCTCAAATATTTTCCGAAGTTATAGTCACCACTGATAATGAAGAGATTGAAGGCATCTCACGAGAGTTTGGTGCGACGATCGTAATCAAAAGACCAAGTAATTTAGCTGATGACATTACCCCTACTGTTCCAGTAGTGGCTCACGCTGTTGAGAGTTATTTGAAGGACCACAATACCAATTTGCTGGAAGTGTGTTGTATTTATCCAATCAATCCATTTCTGGAGATCTCTGACCTAAAAAGCGGGCTTGAAATTCTTCGCGCGAATCCGCAAGTTTCATATGTAAATGCAGTATGTTCCTATCCATATCCAATTCAACGAGCAGTAACGGTGACGGACGGCTGGGTTAATATGATTAATCCCCAAAATGCATTAACAAGAAGTCAGGACCTTGAAGAAACTTACCATGATGCAGGGCAGTGGTATTGGGGAAAATCAGATACTTGGCTACGGCAAGATAAACTGCTTTTCAATTCGAAGGCATTTACCGTCCCACGATGGCGCTGCCAAGATATTGATACCGAAGAAGATTGGAAATGCGCCGAGCTTCTTTTTAAGGCATCCAAGAAATAGTCTCTTTCCCCCAAATAGGAAACTTTGGTCCATGCCCCACTTGATTTGGCCTGATTACAGCAACTCTGGTCATTCAAAAAGAGACGCAGAATTCATTAATTGCAATCCACGGGCTAGTCATGCACAATCGTGTGGTGAAAATACAGTGGTACCGAAGTGCAACCGTAGGAATTTTTTCCGATTCTGGAAACAGCATACTGTGTGATCCCTGGATGACAGATGGCGCTTTTATTGGCTCTTGGTACCATTGGCCCCCGCTTGAAGGATTTGAATTTGACTTCTTGGTCTCGAAAAATTGGGATGCAATTTATATCTCACACTTTCATGCTGATCACTTTGACAGGAAGTTACTAGCTGCAATTATTCGCAATAACGCAGTTGTCAAAGTACTGATCCCGGAGTATTCAAATAAGTGGTTAAGAAGAGCCGTACTAAATTGCGGAGTAACCCCCAATAACTTAATCGAAATCCCTAATAACAAATCTGTACAGTTTAAAGATTTCAGCATTAGGATGTTTGTTGCCGATTACTGCAACCCACAGATGTGTGGAGCCTCAATTTCATGCGTCTCATCACCAAGGAAGCAGAGTGCTAATGATTCGGTGGCACTGTTTGAAGCCGATGGGCAAAGAATCCTTAATGCAAACGACGCTCTAGCTGTGCAAAGTGCCCAAAGACTATGGCCCGTTGTCGGGGAAGTTGATCTTCTATTGGGACATTTCGGCGGGGCAGGACCGTTTCCACAGTGTTTTGCGGACTTGAACAAATTGGAAAAACTGGAAAATGCAAGGGAAATGGGGCAGACATTTGTCGGTCGACTTATTGAAACAGCCGGACGTCTGAATGCGAAATTTACGATGCCGTATGCGGGGCAATATGTTTTGGGTGGAAGTTTGACAGAACTCAACGAGTACAGGTCTGTCATACCGCTAAGTCAAGTTTTAAGCTGTATTGCTGATTCGGGTGTGACAACACCTGTCTCAATGCTTCCTTTTGGTGAATTCAATCTAACCCAAAGCTCACTAAGTGAAGAGTGGCGAGAACCACCTGCATCAATTCAAGAAGCGTATTTAGAGAAAATTAAGAAAGTATTGTTTCCATACCAAAAGTTTGAGGAAGATTGGCCAGGGGCAAAAGTTTCACTCAATCGGGCGCTTCAAAGAGTGAAGAATGAGTTTGATGCTTACGTAGAGGAGGGAGGATCAGGGTCTATTTCCTCTATCACTATAATGACAGAAGGTGTTAGCAAAACAATCAATTTTGGTCTAGGCCAAAGCACGTTATCGGAAAGTCCTCAGTACGAGAATCACTCGACAATCCAGTTGGATTCAAGGCTCCTGAAGCGCCTTCTCATCAGAAAGGCTGGGTATCAGGGATTCACGCAATATCACTTTAATCAAGCAGAGATTGGAAGCCATTTGACGTGGTCTCGCAAAGGCCCCTATCCCAGTGAAACGCAGTTCTTGAATTTCTTGCAAGATATCGCCCAGTCATAGTTACGGGGAATTCGAAGATTTCCCGAAAGGTTTAACGAAAAGAATTTCAAGTCAAGAACTCAAGATCTTTAAGATTCTTATCACGATGCCAGGAGCTATTACCTCGGTAAGGTGGGAAATTGGCAGGGCGGCCAAGCAATCCTCCCATTAAACTGTAATTTCATTGAGCTTCAGGGAACTGAGCCAACTTGACGTGGGCTACGAAGAAGCTTGGAAACTATTTGGGATGAAGCAAATCACCCATTACGGACTTTAATTCAATTACTAGTTTACCCCATATTTTTATCGCGCATGCTTGGTAAAAATGCGTAGAATATGACACCCTCGAAAATAAAAGTTTATCAATCCAATCGGAACAAAGGAGACCAAATGAAAATATGTCTCTTTATGCCAAACAGTGCGATCCTTCCACATTTTTTTGCTGAATTGAGAATTGCTGACATTATTCAGACAAAAACGAATCATGACGTTCAACTAATCACATGTGACAGTTTTTTTGAAAATTCCTGTACATCTTCAAGTTATCTAGGCGATAATTCTAATGAGTTAAACTCAACATCAAAAAGTTGCATTGCATGTCATCGGGCGGTTCAACGAGGGGGTGTTGAGGATTTTGATAACTATAGTTTAGGTGAATTTTTTACCAAAGAATCAATAATTGAATACGAAAAAGCCCGAGATTTGGTCAACTCAAACCCAATAGATTTTGAGTATCTGAGAGTTCCTCTTGGTCGTATATCTTTGTATGAACTAGTCCTCGAGTTTAAGAAAATCGATCTGCAATTTACAACAGCACAGCAAGCAAAAGTGCAGAGTTACACACGCAATTCCTTAAAAACTTTTCTCGCTGCCCTTAATTTTTTCGAATGCCACCGCCCTGACAAAGTAATTCTGTTTAATCCGCAGTATGGGGTACCGGCAAGTTTTGCAAAGGCTGCCGAACTTATGGGAATCCCGGTCTATTCTGTTTCTTTCACTGGAGTTTTGGGAGAAATGAGACAATTCGTAAGGAGTTGGAGTTGGAACGACAATAAACTTGTGAGCCCTTTTCGAAAGGAATGGTCCGAGGGTAGTTATTTTCCAACACGGAAGGATTTAAGGCGTTTAAAGAGAGAACAAAGATTCATTCGAACAGGTCAGTCGCCGTGGACTTATTCACAGCCGGCGTCTAAGTTGACGACAGAAGATACATTCTTGATACCACCTGGGTGCAAAATTATCCTAGCTGTAATGAATAGTACTGATGAGGTGTTTGCAGCGAAGGTCTCAAACCTCATACCTGAAAGCATGGCTAACAGTAAGGTCTTTCAAACACAAGAGGATTGGATAGAGAGATTAATTGAAGAAGTCTCAAAGATGGAAGATACCTATCTGATAGTGCGACCCCACCCGAGAGAATATCCCAATAAGAGGGAAAGTGTTACGGCGTTGACCTCTGAGCGTCGAGTTAAAATCCTTCAAAACTTGCCACGCAATGTTGTAGTTGATGCACCTGCATTAAAGTTTCCATTAGAAAATCATTTCAAATCAGTCAGTGTCCTGACCACTGGATGGTCTTCCGTAGGATTAGATTGGCAGATCCGAGGAAAGCCAACTGTTACATATGATTGCAACTTGACTGGATACCCGGCTCAGACTCATTACTCAGGAGATAGTGTGGATGAGTATTTCACGAATTTAAGAACTGCACTTTCTGGTAATTCAGATTTGAACGATGCCCACACAAGAAATGCCACAAGCTGGTACTGCTTTTCAAACTTCAAGAAAAGTATTCGAATTGGATCATCCCTGTTGGACGAGAAGGTAGTTGGAACCCTACTGACTAAGTCGAAAATTTCTGGAATCCTCTCACGCCTATTTCCCGTTTTTTATCTACGACTTCAACTGTCCAGAACAATCACCTATTCGGATTGGAAAGGAATTCTTCGACTCTTCGAGATAGTCGATGCATGAGCTCAGAAATAATTTTTATGAAGTTTTAAAATACGCAAGAAGCCTGGCTTTAACTTCAGACGTTTAGTGATTGCCGAGTTGTTGAATCGCAGCAGTGCCAGCGCATCTCCAAATTGTCCATACATGCACAATACAAAAAAGGCAACCTTTTGAAACTCAAAGTCGCAAGAGTGAAGATCCTTGTGGTTAAGCACGAAGAGGGCATCGCATTCATTTAGATATCCAAAGTTTTCAATTCTCCTAGGTCTTTTAGGTCCATGCGAGTAAATAGGTTTGAGTGCAACAAGTTCATACCCAAAACTTTCCAAGTACTGCTGTACGGCCGATAGCTTTGTTCCACCAGCGGAGAACGGATAGCTTAAAAGTGAGGCTTCGAGCTCAATCGCTACAATTTTTTTCTTTGCAAGCAAGTCAGATGCGCCAAGAAGGATTTCATGTTCTGCGCCCTGGGCATCAATCTTGAGTACGATAGGCCGGTCAAAATCTTCTTCCCGAATCAAATCACCGAGGCGGTTAGTCTCAATTCTTACTTTTGTAAATGGGAAGAAATAGTCATAAACATCCTCAGAAATTCGGGGAGCAAGATTTGGGGAGACGAAGGGCTCAAACATAGTTGAACCACTATCAACGTTTGTAATGAATAGGTCCTTCACGCCACCAGTTGCGCTTAAGGCCGTGGGATAGACGACTACTTCTGCAGCCACCTTGTCCCCTTCCGCATATTCAAGGTTTTTTTCGTTTGGATCAATTAGGTAAAGTGTGCTGCCTGCTATTCGTGTTGCAAGAATCCAATTCTGATTATAAAAATAAGATGCCCCGATATCAACAAATAATCCACGGGGATTAACAGATTTCCAAAACCTTATTAATCTAGGGTTTCTGAAGATTATGAGCGAATAAAACCTAGAGCCCATTGAGCGGATTCTGTTAATTTGTACTCCTTTGAACAAGCCTGTTGACCCTTTTCAAAATCCTCTCTATCTTCTCAATGAATGTAGGTTTAGGCCAAAAAACAACTTGGAGGACTATCCTCTCGCCGGCCTCAATCAAACCTCCCCGGTGAAGCAATCTGGAGCCATCAAAGACCACGAAAGTACCCGCTGGCCCAAGGAGTACTTCTTCCCTTTCGGCAATTTGAGATTCGAACTCGCTTCCCGCAAGAATATCCCATCCGAAATGCGAATTAAATCTAAGAGTTTCTGGAAGTTTCATGAAATGTTTCCTGAAGTTTCTTGAGCTCATAGATTGATGATAACTTTTTGAGTAATAATCATGAAGTTTTGAAGTCGGATTATTCCCAACAGATCCTATAACTCTCCCGATGATATCTTGTAACGTATTGTTCTCAAGCTGATCATAAATATGAGGGTAACTGCAAGTCGGACCGTTACCTTCTGTAACATCCGAGAGATAAACAATTGCTTTAGGCGCAAAGATTGATTCGTCGAGATGGGCATACATGGTTTTTGGAGTAGCAACCCCTTCGATAGCGTTCTTCCACCAAGTAGATCCAGAGACGCTCAACTCCAAAGAAACTCCGACGTACGAATACCTTATTCCAACATAATTCGAAATTCGATGAAAAGTTCCGTTTTTCTTAAACTCACTATTTAGAATAGATGAAATCTTGGAAACCGTTTCACCGTCATTAACACTCAAATCACTTCTCTTCATTTGGCCCGCTGCAGCACGATTTCTGAATATCTCTACATCATGCAGTATCAGATTGGAAAGCTGGCTAAGGGTTCTCTCGTCAAGACGACCGTAGTAATAAGCCTCACTCCCCAATGCTGCTCCTAACTCATCGCTAAATTGACTTCCCACCACTCGAGCTCTAAAGGAAAATTCATCATCAAGATAAGTTTCAACTTGGTCAAACAACTCAAAAAGAAAGAGAGCTAAAAACTCATCTTCAGGGCATTGAGATGACAACTCGTGAACAATCTCCTTAAGGAGATTCTTAGATTCACGAAATCGAGCACTTGTTATTTTCTCCCGAGAGCTCCCTAGAGTGGAATTGAATTTATCCAACAGTATCGGGTTGAGCGTTAAAGCAGGCTCAGTGAATCTGAAAGCATCATGCTTCAAATAATTATGCTGGTATAGATTTTGCAGCAACTCTCAACTCCCAACTATTAAAGGACGCCACTAAGTATACCGCAGAATGACACAGAACCCTCTGGGATGAATATAAACTGAGTACCGCTTGTTATTCTATTCCCGAAGCTGAATCTAGAAAAATTATCTGAGGGGATACCTCTACCCAAGAATTTACAAGGCGTAACTGCATGATCATTGAGATGAAAAGTGCTTCACTAATATCCACAATTCCTATTTGGTTGATTACGTGAAGATTCAAACAGAAATAATTTTTTAGGTTGGAAGTTCCATGAAAATTCATTCCAGCCCACTTTTTCACATGAAAAGTACCTTCAGACTTCTCAGGGTCAAACTCGACAAAACAATGTTCAGGTTCGAGTATTTAGCTTTTGTGACAAAAGAATGGTTTCCATTGATCCTAAGTTCGAAACCCAGATTCCAATTGAAGCAATCTTTACCGCCGGTCAATCAAGCTTTACTCGGGTTAACGTTCAGGGAGAAATTTAGTTCAAGGAATCCTTCCTGCTGCTCCAAGGGTCTGCCCTATGCTCGTATTTTAAATTTGAAACCTTAATCGACGCTTTTGCTAAATTATGAAATTAAATGGGTGAATTTTTGCTAGCGAAACCAAAGATTTTAAGGTCTCAAATTCCGCGACCTGGCGTACTCTTGCGAATTAGCGAAATCCTAGGGTCGGAAACTTCGAGATTGATGACAGGAGGGTATCTAGATTCAAATGCTGCAATTATTCAAATCTAAATCCTTCAGATATTCCGCTGCATTCTTTTTACCGACAGTGGCCATAGTAAGTAATTCACAGAGCCTCACACTCCACAATTCAAAGTCTTTCGAGACAGTTGAAAGTCTATTTATGTTCTCAATCGCTTTATGTCTAGTTTTCTTAGGAACAATTTTTAGGGGGTTAAGAACTCGAGAAATGTTAATGACAGCCGCCGAGACTAAGTTAAGTTTGAATATTTTTGCGTACGTCATCTCGTCAGCGATAAATATGATTACCCCCTTCAGATTGGGGGAGGTTATGCGAATTCTCTACCTAAGACGAGTCACAAAAGTTTCAGGTTATTACATTGCGCTAGTCGTTGTTATCGAGAGAACAATTGATTTGATCCTGATTACCCTAGTAAGCCTTTTAATGCTAAATACTTCAGAATCCCAAAAACATTTTATCGCACTAATAATCGGATGCTTCTCGGTTATTCTGTTTATCTTAATCTCCCTCATGGTGAGGCCACTCCTGAGAATGATCTCCTCAATCACTTCAAATTTGAGCGAGGATTTACAATGGAAAACTAAACATTCGCTCTGGGTGGCCATGTATGGATTCAAGAAGTTCGTTTCTTCGCCACGGAGTATTTTGCTGTACATGGGATATACGTTAGTTTCATGGACATTTTATTTTGGTGGTGTCTGGATAAGTTTCAGAAGTATTCTCAATAATCAATTTGAGATTAGTCAAATCGTTGCTCCATTTACCGATTACCTAACGCTTGCCAAGCAATCCATCCACAATTTTGAACGTCATTTCTTGAACATTGGATTGAACCTAAGTAGTGAGAACATCACCGAACTGAGTTTAGTGGCGTGGGTAGTGCTAAATTTACCAATTCTAGTTATTGCCCTTACATCACTCATTTGGTTCAAACGAATTACGAGAGTAAAAAATGAAACAGACTCACTGCTTTCGAAATTCTCGATGTTCGACTCTGACTCAAGAAACATTGTTGACTACTACATTAGCTCGGATCCAACATTAAGAAAATTGCACGAGTTGGAATTCAAAGAGAATTTTCAAATATTAAAAATATACAAGGGTGGAAGCCAAGCCCTAACTTGTGTCGTTAAGCAAGAAGGTGGCGTACTAGAAGTATTGAAATCGACTTCTTCATTGAACGAAGAAAAACTCAAAATGCAATATCTTTGGTTAGTCAAATTCAAGTCACACCCAGAGATAGTTTCCGTGTATAAAGAACTGAGAAATTCACATGTTTACGGGTATTCGATGCAACTAGCTGATGATTTTGTGCCATTTTACGATTTTATTCACTTAGAGGCACTCTCCAAAAGCGAAGAAATACTGAGAAATATTCATGTTTTTTTAAGAGACCATATCTACGTTGAGCTAGTGCAAAACTCAGACGAGAGTGTTTACGCGACTTATTTCGAGAAGCGGATCATCGATGCTGTTCAAAATGCTAAGTCAAGCGACAGGCAATTCTCTTTATTGTGGGACAAAACCGAAATTGTGATAAATGGAGAATTGCGTATCAACGCGAATGTGATTCTCAAGCAAAACCGGGAACATATCGAGAGAGCAATGAGAAATTTCACGAGATCTGAAAATATCCACGGAGATCTCACGGTTGACAACATTTTAATTGATCCAGTCAGTAACAAATTTCTTCTAATTGACCCTTCGGACGATAATACATTGCGCGGGCCTGTTCTTGATTTTGCGCGCTTACTTCAATCTTTAGAAGGAGGTTATGAATTTCTAAACCATTCCAACGAGAAACCAAGATACGAGCTAAGCGACACGCCTACAATAACATTTGTTGACCAACGAACACATAGGTATGAACAGTTGGCTGAAAGCGTGAGGGATTTGGCCAAGAGCTATCTAACAGAGTCTGAGAATGAAAATTTGGATTTACACATTGGATTACTCTATTTGCGAATGCTCCCTCATCAAATCAGGATAAATCCCGAAAGAACTTTGATTTACTATCTAAAGGCGGTTGAGTTCTTAAATAGATGGCATGTTAATTTGGAAATGAGGTAGTTTTGATCAAATCACAAAGTCCTATCCAAATCGTTATGCCGATGGCCGGCTTAGGATTGCGGTTTCAAAATGAGGGAATTAAGACACTCAAACCTCTAATCCCTGTGAAAAACATCCCAATGTTCGTGCACGCATTCGAATCAACAGCAAAATTTAATAGCACAAAACTACACGCTGTAATTTTGAAAGAACACCAAGAACTACACGAGCTAGACAAGAAACTAAATCGTCTATACCCAAACTTAGAGTTAACGATTCTAGATTCTCGAACACGAGGAGCAGCGGAAACAATCCTGGCGGCAAGTCCTCGTTTAGAGATGGATGACCCATTATTAATCCTTGACTGTGACATCGCCTTCAATTGCGATGAGCTTGAATCGATGGTCAATACAGGAGCTTTTCATGATTTTGACGGTGTTTTACTTTACTTCGAATCACAAATTCCTTCGTATAGCTACCTAGAAAGAGATCATGATTCCATATGTGTGAGAATAATCGAAAAAAAAGTGATCTCAAATCATGCAGTTATTGGAGCATACTTCATCTCAACTGCTTTAAATTTTTTTGAAAGCGCCAAACAAAGAATTGAACTCTACGATGTAGGAAGAGAATCAGAGATTTACATCTCATCGGTAATAAACCAAATGATTGAAGAGGGAGCCAGGTTTTTAACTCTTAAAGCTGAATTCGCAAATTTCGGAACCCCAGATGATTTAAGAAGATATAGTCAGGAAAACTAACATTGAATAACGAAAAAATCGCCCCTATTCTGGAACTTATTATTCCTTGCTATAACGAAGCATCGGGATTGAACGGACTTCTCGAAATCTGCACTTTTGCGACTCAAACTTTTCCGGTTGCATTCATTCTGGTCAATAATGGATCGACTGACGAAAGTGAAATCTTTTTTCAAAAAATTGATTCAACTCGGATACGGACACTTTCTATTAAAACAAATTTGGGTTACGGAAATGGCGTTAAGCAAGGATTGTTGATAGCTACCGCTCCATACATTGGTTGGCTACACGCAGATATGCAAATTAACTTGGATGGATTTCTGCACGAGTTATTCAAAGAGGGATTTACTGGTGATTTTTTCTATAAAGGAAAGAGAACCGGCCGCAAATTTTCTCAACTTATCTTTACAATTGGCATGTCGTCCGTCATGTCATTTATGTTCCATAAACCCTTGAATGATATCAATGGCCAACCTACGATTTTTTCAAGTAGTTTGTTGCAGAGATTAGAATTCGCACCAGACGATTTTACTTTTGACCTTTTTGTTTATTTGGTTGCAAAAAAGAATGGCTATAAGATCAGAAGAATTCCGGTCGCGATGCAAGAGAGAAAGCATGGTCAGTCCAGTTGGAACACCGGAATTTGTTCAGCATTAAAGCTTTCCAGGAAGATGTTCTCTTCAGCAAGGAAGATAAAAAGTAACTAAAGTCGACACAGAAAATAGATTTCCAGATTTTCCATCCAGAATCCCAATAGATTCGGCAACTTGGGCCATGGAACAGATCAATATTGTGATTCCTGCTCAGAATGTTGAATGGGTTTGAATACAATACGTGGGTGAACATGGGAAAAAGCAGTCAAGTGCTTGGCAGGTATACCCAATATCTAGTAAGCATTTTGATCTGGGTGGGATTGTCCAGTTATCTTCTTTCAAATATAGATCAAAATTGGTGGCAGTACCGGGATGATTCGATCATTAATTTAAGTGGAGCTAAGAACTTTGCTCTTTCGGGAACAATTGGGCTTTCTTACGGAAGCCGCGTGGAAGCGTTCTCCAGCCCCCTCAATATTGCTCTTCCAATCCTGGTTTTTAAATTAAATCCACATTTGGATTTCAAAGAATATTTAGATTTGTTCATTCCATTTACCCTATTCTTGTTAGCACTAGTTATGACCTGGACGCTTAGACGATTCTTTGTTGGTTCAAGACTAGATGGAGCCAAGATAATTTTAATCAATTTAGCAACCTATAGCTTAGCGGCAAGTTCCTGGACTACTTTTGGCTGGCTGATCTCAGGGATGGAAAACATTCTCTGCGCAGTGTTATTGGTTGCATTAATTGGTACCACTGCTACGGGACCTGACTCGAAATACAGTACCGCTATAGTAATTGGGCTTCTCGGAATTGCCAGAATTGAATTCTTTGTGCTCTTAATGCCGGTAATAGTATTAATTGCCCTCAACCAAATTACTGAAAAGAAAAATCGGCTTAAATTCCTTTCAGTAATTTTAGCGATCTGGGCTATGACCCACATCGGGCGCTTCATTTATTTTGGACATTTTCTGCCAAACACCGCAACAGCGCTAGGAAAAACCCTCACAATTTCTTCGGGTCTTTACCTATTAATTCAAAATCTAATTGTTTTGACTATTTCCATTAAACCAGAAGGTCTTAGGAATCGTACCAGATACTTAAAATTTCTATTGGCTTTCTTTTTCTTGCTAGTTTGCGGCTCAAAAGCACAAGAGGTTGATTACGCAGGAATTTATAAATTAGTATTCCTGGGTTCTCTCATCTTTGCCGCGGGGATAAACTTACTTCTGTTGAGCAAGTCCCGTACTTTTATTTTTCATCACCTGCTCGCCTGGTTGATGATCTTGATGCCTTTGAATCACTACGTTTTATTCGGGCCGGCGCGACTCAGCGCCTTTAGGATCGTTGTAATTTTTCTAATCCCGATAGTCCTATCGGGAATAATCCTAATAACTCAACAGTATTCCAGGAGTTACTCAAGAATATTTGTTTTACTCTTCTTTATCGTATTGGCAATTTCTGCAATCTTGTTGAGCAAGATTGATTACACCCGCAACTTATGTTGCTCCATCTATCCCAGTGACTCTAAAATCCGCTCAGTGGCCAATGATTATTTCCCTAATGTCGGAGAGGCCAAACCGAAAGTCATTGTTGCTAATCCCGATATTGGGAAAGTGTCATTTACAAAAGAATATGTAAATTTGGACTTGGGTTTAATAGGAGAGCCACTACTGGCAAGAATCGCAAGAAGCACCCCAGAATTGGTTGAAACTTACATAGTTGACTACACATCCCCAGATATTTTCGAAGTTCACGGATTCTGGTCTTGCATTTATGAGCCCGTTTTGAATAGTGAAAAATTCAAGACTAACTGGGGATTGCGATGGAGGGGCCAAGTATCTAACGAGTTTAATGTTCCGCAACAGCTTCAATGCCCCGAGAAAGGTGTCTACACAATTTGGGGCAAGAAAATCTCCAGTAAGGAGGATTCATTGAGCGTATTCCTCGCACTAGGCGGAGCTGAACGGATAATTCAGAGGGTGAATTCAGAAATCCGAGAATGCTTGCAAGCAGGAGAGGAAAACTATCGATGCGAGTATGTAGCAAGGGCGATTCTTCGAAACAGGGCAACTTTATTGGAAAAGAATTTGTTAAGTGACGCTCTTGACGCTCTACGCCCGTCACCTTCATTTGAGTTCGATAAATTGAGAATTTCTGAACCTCGAGGCTGGCAAATAAAAGCTCAGAAGGAATTTTCAAAACTTGTCCGCTAGTTTTGTTTTGAGGGAATTTTACCCTCGGGGGTCCAAACAATTCCAAAATGGCAGATCGTCAATTTCACTTCAAGTCTTATGATTAATCCCCTAAACAAGGAAGGGAAGAATTCTGGGCCTGCCAAAGGATTGGATCAAAGTAAGGACCGAATCTTGCCAGACTCACAACCTCCAAGAAAGACTAAACGAGGGATTCTCAAGTAAGACATCTAAAATGAAATAGGCTGATAAATTGTCCTAATGTCACCACCCATCTCTCTGTTGATTCCAGAGGTACTCTTTAAAGAAAGCGCTGCTGAAAACCGAGAGAAAGTAACTTTTCTGATATGACAAAAACGGGAAGACCACCCATCGCCGTGTTTGGTTTTATAAGACACGAAGAGCTGTCTAATTGTTTATCTTCTCTTGAGAATAATGAGGGAGCAAGTGAGTTTCCAGTTTACATATTTATCGATGGCCCACGAACAGAATCCGATCTAGAGCCCCTAAAGAAGTCTTGTGCTGTTGCATCAGGAGTGTGGGGATTTAAGAGTGTCGAAGTAAAGTTTAATAATAGGAATTTGGGGCTTTCAAATTCAATAAGAGCAGGACTGGATTCAATTTTCAAACTCCATGATTCAGTGATTGTAATTGAAGATGACCTAGTTCTGCATTCCAAGTTTTTAGATTTCATGGTTATAGGCCTCGAGAAGTACTCATCTGAGAAATTGGTAGCAAGTGTTCAAGGCTTCTCTTTAATTAATCAAACGTCTGATCAAAGCTATTTTATTCAAGGAGCTGATTGCTGGGGTTGGGCCACCTGGCGAGATAGGTGGGAAAGTATTTGCTGGGATTCTGATGCCCTTATAACCCAAATCAAAAAATCAGGAAAAACGAAGGCATTCAATTTTGAAAATACTTATAACTTTATGCGGTTGCTTGAATTGAACTCAAGAAAAGAAATCGATTCATGGGCAATTCTCTGGCAAGCAAGCATGTTTTTGCAAGGCAAAATGAGTCTCTACCCTCCGTTTAATCTGGTCCTTAATGAAGGATTCGGCAATGGCGCAACCCACAGCGAATTAGTTCCTCAAAATTTACCAATGTTATCCACCAGAAATTCATGGACTTATCCAACTAAGGTAATGATGGATGCTGGAAACTACGAAAAAGTAGTCAACGCCTACTCGGGATTCATTCCCAAGCGCCATCTGCTGAGGAGAATTAAGCGGTGGTTTCAGAGAATAATTGGATAATCAAGATTAAGTGCACTGCGCCTGATAAATTAGCTTTATGACTAAACCAATTCCTCTCTCACTACCAAGTGTCGGTTTCTTTGAGGCTTTGGCAGCTTTCAAAGCAGTCCGATCAGGGTGGCTGACTCAATTTGGTGGCGAGGTTCACCAAATGGAAAAAAATATTAATGATTTCTACTCTGGGAACTCAGACAGGCAGATTCAAACAACCAGCACTTCAAACGGAACTACTGCACTCCATCTGGCACTTCTTGCACTGGGAGTTTCCCCTGGAGACGAAGTAGTTATTCCGAATTTAA
Organism: Candidatus Planktophila versatilis; assembly: GCF_002288265.1. Lineage (NCBI taxonomy): Bacteria > Bacillati > Actinomycetota > Actinomycetes > Candidatus Nanopelagicales > Candidatus Nanopelagicaceae > Candidatus Planktophila > Candidatus Planktophila versatilis. Next base: position 49,274 of record NZ_CP016778.1, read on the forward strand.
GTTACATTGCAGTCGCTAATGCGGTTCTGTACTGTGGGGCCAAGCCAGTCGTTGTCGACGTTTCAAGAGATTCATGGAATATCGACTTAAATGGTTTACTCTCCTCTATAACGCAAAAGACGAAGGCTGTTGTACTTGTCGACAACTATGGAGTGCGAATCAACTCAGAAGTTTTCAGAAAAACTCTACCAAGAAATATTGCGATTATTCATGATTGTGCTGAATCTTTTCCTGCTCAAGTAACAAAAAATGGGATAGGTGGAGCAGACCTCGTCACGCTTTCCTGCTACGCAAATAAAGTACTTACAGCAGGCGAAGGTGGCGCCGTAATTGGAAACCCTGAAGCCATTGAACGCATCAAGATTCTAAAAAACCAAGCGCAGAACCCAAAACAGAAGTTTAGTCATTCAGAATTAGGCTTTAATTACAGAATAACCAATATGCAGGCAGCTGTATTTAACGTGCAATGGCGTAAGCGTGAGAGACTCCTTAAGAGGAGGCAAAAGATATTTCAGTGGTATTTCGCAGCCCTTAGTGCTTCATCAATAAAATGGGACACCAGTTTTCGTAATGATTCGACCCCTTGGCTTTTCACTATTTTAGTAGAAAACTCAAATGTGAGTATTACAAAGGTAATAGAACTTCTCAAAAAAGATGGAGTTGAATCTAGACCTGGATTCACGCCTATCGCAAGCACTGCGTACCTTGTGGACAAAATCCGAATTTCAGGAAGTCTAATTCACTCTAACGAGTTGAGTAAATCAATTATTAGTCTCCCTACATATCCGAAGCTACGGCAGAGAGACATAAAAAAGATCGTCAATGCCCTTCAACTGGCTATTGGCCATTGAGTCAAGTGTTAAAAGTATTAGTTGATTGTTCTGAACTAAACCCAGCTAATCCAGGAGGGGTTCGTTCGTACACTCTGAATGTTACAAAGGCCCTTGCACAAAACCCTAAGGCTGATGTCTCCGTCCTTATAAATGAACAATCAAGAGAAATTTTCCAAGAAATCGCAAAACTCATCCCCAGTGAATCTTTTTATGTTATCAAGAATGCAAACTTTCTTCTGAAAGTAACATTGGCAATCTTGGAAAGACTTGGACTTTCTAATATTCATATTTCCCTCAAATCCATGCGGGTAAGAAGTGTCCTAAATCAGAACTCGACAGACATCGTCTATACGCCTACAACTTTCCTTAATTATGATTATGGGAGAACTCCAAGCGTAGTGACCATCCATGACATTCAGGAAAAGGATTTTCCGGAGAATTTTTCACGTCGGATTCGGAAGTATCGAGATTTCAGAAACCGAATCACACTGAAGTATGCCTCTAGTATTCATGTTAGCTCTAGTTTTATCGAAAGTACTATTTCAAGGAGTTACCCCTCTCTATATCATCAAGAACTTTTCTGCGTGATTCCTGAAGGTGTAGAGATTTCAAGGTATAAAGACCACGACTGCAAAAAGAAAAGGCAAATAATTTTTCCGGCTAGATCCTGGCCTCACAAAAACCATCTGACTTTATTCAAGGCCATGAAGGGCGTTGGTGTTGACGATATGCCAAACATTATTGTAACTGGGGCAGCCCAGCAGGATTTCAAGAAAATCTTTCCAAATCCGTCAAATCGAATTGTCTTTAAAGGTGTGGTTTCCGAGCAGGAGCTCACAGATTTATACAAGGAAAGCTTTGCCGTGATTTCATGCTCACTTTACGAATCAAGCAGTCTACCGATTTTAGAGGGAATAGCGGCGGGGTGTATTGGCATCGCGTCCTCCATACCTGCACATCTCGAGATGGCGGAGCACTTAGATCTTGAACTCTTTGAGCCCACAGATTCAGATGAGTTGTCGCTACTTATCCGCAAGCTCACCAAAGATTTTGAGAGAGAATTGAACAATCGGGGTAGGAATAATCAGAAAATCTTACGATATGACTGGATGAACGTGGGAGATAGCTTAGTAATGGAGTTCGCAAAGAGAATGGATATCAAAGCAAATGAGCATTAGGAAACTGATTTCAAACTCTGACATTCTACGAAAAGTCATTGTGCGCACACTTCCAGCCCGATTGAAATTTGCACTGGGGTTATTCCCTGTTTCTTTAGGAAAAGAACGAAAGAGACTTAATGAAGTCTTGAGTAGTGGAAGTTGGAATATGTCCTATGGTCCGACGCCAGCCCATCTCAAGCTTGAAAAGGAATTTGCGGAATATATAGGTTCCTCTGAGGCCGTGGCGGTATCAGGTGGTGGAGTAGGGATTCAAATGTCTATTCGAGCACTAGGGTTGGGGCGAGAATCCGAAGTGCTGATGCAAATTGATACGTGCTCAGCTGTGCCAATGGCGGCATTAAATTCACAGGTAATCCCTAGATTCTTCGATGCAGACATGGATACGTTTTTATCAAACCCAGACTCGGTAAAGTCTAAAATTGGACAGAACACACAAGCGGTCATCGCATCCCATTTGTGGGGCAATTCAGATGATTTGAAAACGCTCTCCAACCTAGGAGGAAATTCTGAAGTCGTTCTAATTGAGGATTGCTGTTTGGCGCTAGGGACTGAGTTTGGCGGAAAGAAAGTTGGCACCACAGGTAAAGTCGGAATATTTTCATTTGGCTCAACCAAGCCTGTTCAAGCAGGTGAGGGAGGGATTATTGTTACAGATGACCTAGATCTTGCTCGAGAACTCAGAGCAATGAGGAACTGGGGTGAGCGGACCAAAGAATTTGGAATAAGAGATGTGAACGAACTGTCGTGGAACGGCCGAATTTCGGAGTTTTCGGCGGCTGTTGCGATCGAACAAGTCCGAAATTTCCCATCGATTCTGAATACCATTCGTGAGAATGTCGCAGTTTTTGATAAATTTCTTAAGGAAAACGGACTTAACATGGAAATCAATTTAGGAAATTCAACGAGTTTGAGTGATCCATCCTTTTCACAGGTTGTACTAAAGTTAAATGGCTTCTCTGAAAAAAGTAAGGCGGAATTACTCCAGCACCTAGCGGACTGTAAAATTACAGCTTTTCATGCCAATTTTGAGCCCATTTCTACGCTTTCACTCTTTAAAACAGGGGATTGGACGAAATGGATGAATAACCCCCAGTGGAGCACGAAAATGGAAATGGAAGAGAGCCAGTACCCAAACTCCTTCGAGATTTTTCGCCAAAAAGGAATTGGACTTTCTAGAACAAACTTCCAATCAAAGTACACAACAAAGAGATTGATATCTGCACTCGAGAGTTTTTCGGCTTAAGTACACAAACATAGGCCTTAGAACTCCTTGTAAACCTGAGCGGCAGTTCTATCTTGGGCGAGTTCGTAGATTCGTCCTACAAACTCTCCCAACAATCCTAATGTTGCGACTAAGAAACAATTTAAAGCGGTTACCAAAAGGACAATGGAAGTCCATCCCGGAATGGTAGAGCCCGAAAACCATAAGAAAAAGAAAAGTAGCGCCAAAATGGTGAGAAGCATCGAAAGCAGTAGTGCCGCCCCCGATATAAGTCTTAATGGTTTAGAGGAGAAACTCAAAAAAGAGTCGATTGCAAGGCGAAACATATCTTTCAATCGATATTTAGATTCCCCCGCATATCTGGAATCTCTACGAATTTCTAGCAGCTTTACTTTCAAACCCAAATAAGGGATGAGTACACGGAATACCTTCATTGAAGAATTCATCGAGTTTATGAGGTCTACTGATGATCGATTCATCAATCGATAATCAGCCGCGTGAGCTGTTACGTTTACACCAGTTAACTTTCTAATTACCCAGTAATACACAGCAGCAGAGTTTCTTTTGAAAATAGTGTCAGAAGATCTATCAGCCCTCACCGTCTGAATAACATCAATTTCATTCTTAAAGGAATTTGCCTCTAAATAAGTTCTGATTAACTCAGGTATGTACTCTGGAGGATCCTGAAGATCACCATCTATTGAAATAACTAAATCACCTTTGGAATTTTTCAAACCTAAGGAGAGGGCAGCCATGTGTCCCCAATTTCTCTTAAAACTAAGAACTCTTAATTTTCCAATCTCCGATTTTGCATCAAGAAGAACAGATAAAGTGCTATCTCGCGACCCATCATCCACAGCGATAATTTCCGATCGGTGCTTTAGGTTTGACAAAACATCATCAATCCTACGCAAAGAACTTAATGCAACATCTTCCTCATTGAAAAATGGAACTATTACAGAGACAGATGGCAATTTACTGCTTGACTCTCCTTTAATACCCACCCTCCTAACTTACCAATTCACAGTCAATTAGGTCAGAGGCGTTGACATTAGAGACCCAACGCACGTACGTTGCTCGGATCCAGGGCCAGGTTTGCACATCTTCAACTCCCAGATTAAAGAAGGGATAGTGTATTTCTGGGTTGCTCAATTTAGCATCAGCATCTTCCCTGAGCGCACAAATATTTGCTAAATTCGAACTGGACCAATTTCTACCGGACTGCAAAACTGAAAAGTCGGCACGCGCAATCAAGACAATCATTAGCACAACCGAAACTTGGACAATTCTTGAGGCGTAACTAGGTTTAAAAAAGTTAGTTCGGTTTCCTAGCCGTAACCCAATAGTAAATGAGGCGCATGGAAGAAGTATCAAGAGCCCTAAAGACTGATGCCAGGCAGGATAAGCGAAAGTCGCACCCAAAATTAATGAAAAAAACAGCGCGAAGAAAAGCATCTCAACGTAGTTCCACTTTACAAGAATGGGGCCCTCTGATTTGAGTTTATTCTTGACTAGGTATCCGAGAGCTAAAAAAATATAGAGTGCCGGGTGTGTAAGTAGATCCACGGTAAAAATTGAAACTGACTTAGAAAATCGAATTACAAATTCTGGAAACGAACTTGGAATCCCATCATCGGTATTCTGTGTTGCCCGGGTCCAGAAACCAGGCGAAGCAATGATTGTTATTGCGCCAATTAGCACTCCAGATAATAGCAATCTGAGTTTAAGTAATGAGTAGTCGTGTGAGAATTTACTAGGAAAGACCATCAGCAGGAATGTTGCGATTGCGATTGCGAGCGACTCAGCAATATTGGAGTTACCTGCAAAAAACCCCAGCACAAATATCACAAACACATTGGAGGACTTCTTTGAGGTGAGATAAACTCCGAATAGTGCAAAGATTATTGGCCACACGTGAACTGCACTTGCGCTAGAAAAAAAATATGCCCCAATTAAACCAGGACTAAAAATTCCTTCAAAAGCGAACAGAGTGCCAAGAATTAAGAATAGCGAGATGGTTCCAGGCAAGCCGAATCCGTCAATTCGAATTTGAGACACAGCAATCCAAGCACTTACTCCGACCAAAAGAAAAGTGAAAACCGAAAAGATAGCAATCGAGAAGAAATTAAATGAATTCAGTGCGGAGGATATGGCTCCCGCATTCAAAATCATAGGAGTTAAATTCCCACCATGCGTCTCCCAGACTAGGTTTAAGTAGCCAAAGAATCCTTTTTCAGAAATATCAGCGAGTAGGGAGTAGTCATCCTGTACGGGCCGTGCGCTCATTGCAAAGACTGTTAAATGAAAGAAGATCAAAACTGAGCCAAGAATTATCTGCCATTTCTTCCATTGATTGTCTAGAATCGCTCTCAACACGTTAAAACTCTAGCACCGGCGGACTGATTCCTTACAACCTAGAACGCGAGAAAAGAGATGAATAAATGTCTTTGATCCCGTTATTAACTGCGGTAATGCCGGTTACAAAAATGAGCGGCAAGCTAGATGATTTTAAGTCCACCGTCTCTCAATGCAAAGAGTTAGGAGTAGGGCTTGTGGTTGTGCATGACATGCGCGATTCCAAGACGGGACCTGAGCTCAAATCATTATTACACGACTATGGCCCAGTTAATTCTATTTATTTAGAAGATAAATATGGAAGTGCGGCTGCAGCAAGAAATGCGGGGCTAAAGCAGTGCAAGAGCACTTGGGTTGCTTTCTGGGATTCCGACGATACTGTCTATGTCAAACAATTTCTGACGATGGTACAAACTGCCGAATATGAAAATTCCGAAGTAGCGATTGGGAAAATTTCTGTGAGGTCTTCCGAGTGGAACGCTATTGAGGTGGAATCCCCTCCTCTAATTAATGACCAGACTCTGGACTTGCAAATCTCAAATTTCCCAGCGTTTACAAGAATGAGCTTTAAGAAGTCGATTTTGGGCGAAGATCCATTTCCAGAAATACATTTGGGCGAAGATCTAATGTTTCTTTTATCGGCAAATCTTTTTTTGAGAAGAATTACATTAATAAATGAAGTTGTATACCGCTATCAAGTGGGTGATGCGAGCCAGGCAACGAAAAGACATGTAGGCGATGCCCCATACATTCTCCTCCTCTCGAAGATGGCAATATTTCTGCAGTTAGCTGGGGAAAGAGATAAAAGATTCAATCTCGCTTTCGTGGACAAATTGTGGATGTCATTAATAAGGAAAGCCTTGAGGGGAGAAGTTTCCCTCCAGGGAATTATGGTCATATTTAAGGTAGCGATTTACAACCTGAGGTATCCCTCAAAAGCATTTCAAATATTGCACTTCTTCTTGACCAATCGACCGAGTGTTGTGGTTGTAATCCATGGAAAATAGAGTCATTCTTTCTGGTGGGCTTGGGAATCAAATTTTTCAGTATGTTGCTGGAAGAGTCATATTTGATCAATCTCAAATAATTCTAGATTATTCGCTACTAAATCCAAGGTTGTTAAAGAATGGTTTACCCGAGATTGCTGACCTGATGCTTTCCAAGAATGTGACCTGGGAATGCCCGAAGAGGTCCCTGCTACAAAGAAAATTAGCGGAATTGATTTTAAAAGGTAGCTCAATACGGGCTGACCATTCAGTTAGACGGCGGGCTTTAATCAAGATTTTTCCTTACTTCTGTCTCCTTGTGGGGCATCTATTCTTTAAAGGTTCAAAAATTCTAGCTCCGAGAGGAATTGGCTATTCAGAGATTTCGATCAGCAGGCATAAATCTCATTTATTAATTGGGAACTTTCATTCTTATAGCTGGTTTGAAAAAAATCCTTCGCAGTTTAGAGGTGAATTGAGTTTGCAGATAGGTTTAGAGGGAATAGAAGCATTTAGATTAGCTTCAAGGATTGAAAGGCCCCTAGTTGTCCAAATGAGATTTGGTGATTTCCTTGATATCGAAGAATTGAACGTTATAACCCGCGATTATTTTGCTAATTCTTTAACTCTCGCTCGATCACGCTCTCCAAATTCTAAAGTATGGATTTTTTCAAACGACTTTGAAAAAGCACGTGATTATTTGGGCGAGGCTTACTCGGATGAATTCAAAGAGATTAACCCAAAAGGCTTTACATCCGCTCAAATTCTGGAATTACTCAAATTAGGTACTGGCTACATAATTTCAAATTCAACTTTTGGGTGGTGGGGTGCTTACATGACACAGACCCCCCATTCTCTAGTCTGCGTTCCAGCTAATTGGTATGCAACTATGATTACACCAAGAAATCTGATACCGAGCTCCTGGGAGAGAATCCCATTAGGCCAAAGAAATGATGACTGAGGTAACTTATGAACTTCATGACCAATGACCTTAGACGAGCCTCAACGATCCTGACCCGAAGAGATAAACAGAAAATAGCTATTGTTGTTGGACTTAACATTGTCCTAGGTTTTCTAGACTTGCTTGGAGTTGCCGCTGTTGGTTTGGTGGGCGCGCTAGCAGTGATTGGGTTCGGTGCTTCTACGCCAAGCCCCAGGATCAACCAATTAATGGAATTTTTAAATTTGAATAACCTCGAGTTCCAACTGCAAGTGGCAATTCTAGGAATTGTGGCCGGTGTTGCATTCATAGTACGAACTATTTCCTCTATATATGTAAACAAAAGAATTATGTTTTTTTTCAGCCGGAAAGGAGCCTCTCTCGCGAACGAACTGTTTGCGAAGGTGCTCAACCAAAATCTCACTGGTCTAAGGCGTCGCACCACTCAGGAATACAACTATTTATTTGGTGAGGGAATCACAAATTTAACAATAGGTACTTTGGCAACTGCTTCAACAATAGTTTCTGACCTGATTCTTCTGGGCATACTTCTTGCTGGAATCTTATTTGCTGATTTCGGCTTGGGAGTAACTATTTTGTTCACATTCGGCGGCCTTGGATATTTCTTAAATCGCTTGACTGGCAGAAGAGCTAAGGCAATAGGAACAAAAGATGCCGCCCTGAGTTTGAAGTCGTATTTAGCAATCCACGATTCAATTTCTGGCTTTTCCGAGCGCTATGCCGGAAACACACTTGGCTCTTCCGTGAGTGATTTTCACGTGCTTAAGAATCAACATTCCGAGGTCTTAGCTCAAAGACAATTTCTTCCCATACTTAGCAAATATCTGATCGAGAGTGCGGTGATTTTTCTAGCTCTTGGTGTTGCTGCTTTTCAGTTCCTTGTAGGAAGTGCAGGGCAGGCAATAGGCGCCCTCTCCATATTTCTAGGAGCCGGGTCGCGAATTGCCCCTGCGGTTTTGCGCATCCAACAAAGTCTTGTGACATTTCGTGCGAGTTCCAAGTCAACGGAGTTGACCTTAGAGTTGATTTCAGAGCTAACGCATTTAGCCCCGCTCGTTGGTTCCGAAGCAAATCTTATTTTGGAACATAACGGCTTTAAGGGAACTGTTGAGATTTCTAGTGCGAGTTTTAAGTACCCGAAGACATCAAGTTTTGTGCTAGATGACATTTCGCTCCAAATACCTGCTGGATCTTTTGTTGCAATTATTGGGCCATCAGGTGGAGGTAAATCTACGTTAGTCGACGCGATGCTGGGTTTAGTTGATCTAGATAAAGGCTTGATATCGATTAGCGGCGAAGAGCCAAAGGTCGCAATCAGTAAATGGCCGGGTGCAGTGGCTTACGTTCCGCAGTCGATAGTTCTCACAAATGAGTCGATGATTCAAAATGTGATCTCAGGTTACGCTGAAACAGAATCCAACCGCCGGCGCGCCTTAAAAATGTTGGAGCTCGTCCACTTAAATGAAATTGCGATTGCACTCCCAAATGGATTCGACTCCGAGATCGGAGAGCGAGGAGAAAAATTGAGCGGGGGTCAAGCCCAGCGACTCGGTTTGGCGCGCGCACTTTTTTCAGGCCCCCAACTTCTATTTTTGGACGAAGCCACGAGCGCTTTAGATGGAGAAACCGAAAAACTTGTTTCTGAGACATTAGTGAAATTGCGCGGTAGAACCACAATCATCACCATTGCACATCGATTGAATACGGTGAAGAAAGCGGACCTTGTGGTTTACCTTGAAAATGGGCGACTCCGATGCTCTGGAAGTTTCGAAGAGGTTAGTAGTCAGGTGCCGGGACTCGCCTCACAGATTCAGTCTAAATAGCGTCAAAGAACACCCGACTGGGAATAACGGGTTTTGGGTTTGTGTGAAATGTCCGTTTTGTACCCTTCCCGCGACAAACTAGGATGGGATTCGTAGTAGCAGATAGAGGCAGCGACGGCTGAGCTCTTCAAGACAAAACCGGTTAAAGTAAGGATCACTCAAGTGGCACTTAGCGTATGGACAGTTGCTGAACTGGGGGCTTTTTACACTGAGCACCGTTCAGAGCTTCTCTCGCATGCCAATCGAGTATTGAAAGACTCAGCTAAAGCTGAAGAAATCACTCAAGACTCACTAATCAAGTTCATGTTGGCTGCCCCTGAGCTTGAATCTTCAGAGCATGCTCTGTCATACCTACACCGCACCATCGAAAACCTCTGCATCGACTACTTCCGCATGGAAGGGCGCCGCCCAAACCTTGTGGTTTTAGATGATGCCCAGGCTGAAGTGGAAGCTACATGGCAGGTATCGGGAGATCACTCAGCAGTTCTTTCACAAGCAGAAGATGCCGCAATCATTCGCCAGGCTCTAGCCCTGCTTTCCCCTGCCGAGCGCGCAGCCCTCGTTATGTGGGAGATGGAAGGTCGCTCAACTTCAGAGATCGCAGCAGAGCTTGGTATCAAGGAATCTGCCGTGCGCCACACTGTTTCTCGCGCCCGCACATCACTTCGTCGCGTTCTTTCAGAACTTGTTATCGACCACGAGCGTGGCCTTACCGCCCTCGACATGCTCTCAACCACCTATAAAAAGGCAGCAGATCTTGCAGCTAAGTCTTCAAAGGTCGCACTTTCTCTGCTCTTGGTAGTCACCGCTTTCCTTGGTTTTAACTCACTTACGGGGCGCGAAGGCGTTCTGCCAACAGCCACAACCCAGGAGCCAACAGCCAAAGTTGCTGCCCCTAGTGAAGCAACGGAAGCAGCATCTCCTACACCATCTATCTCAATGCCAGCTAAGAAGTCTTCAACTATGGTCTCTGGAGTCTTCATCAAGGGCGCTAAGGCCACCTGGCCTGGCCTTGATTCAGAAGGCCTCCCAACAGCTTTCACTGTCACAGGTGAGAACGGAACCCTCGGCAAGATCCGCATTAACCGCAATATCCCCGAGGCAACCGAGCAAGGCACAATTTTGGCTACCCAAGCAATTACCTACCAGGGTGGACCAAACGTCTCCATCGATCAGAGCATCACAGTCGATGGCAACGGCACGAAGTATGAGGTTCAATACGTCTCATTCGGAATCAACGGGGTCTGGGCGGTAGCGGAAGCTCGCGCCACGAGCGTCGATTTTGAGCGTATGTCCAATGGCCAGTACCTTACGACCGTTACAATTTCCCTACTCTCAACCCCAACTTCAGAGTTGTCTATACCCGTGGGCAACCGCGGCTATGACGTGGTTGGCGCACCTAAGACGATTACAACTCGTCTCTTGCTCAACGCGAGCAAGACCCAAATTTTGGCCCAGGCAATTTTAATTCCTGAGCCTGCACAAAAGGCAAAGGGCTGATCACGTGTTACATCAGCTAACAAATAAGTTTCTTCACCGCGTCCGGATACACGGTGGAGAATTTGATTCATCAGCACGTGCGATGAATCGAGCGGAGTTGGGAAACCAATTCCAAGCCGACCTGCGGAAATTCCGTGGATCGACTATCGAAAGGAAACAAATGTCTACAAAGACAACTTTCAAGCGCGTAGCGCTTGTAGCAGTTGCGACTTTGGGTCTCGGTGTTCTTTCTGTTGTGCCATCAAGCGCGACAGTAAACGCAGACTCACTCGTTGTATCTTCAGCTACAGCAACACAAACAACAGCTGAAACGGCAACTGCTACTTCAGCTACAGCAACACTTCAATTCCTAGGTGCTGCACTTGACTCAATGTCAGTGACAGCATCTTTGGTCTCAGGTCCAGCTACATCAACAGCACTTCCTTATCTTCAATTAGCTGAAACAGCTTCAGCAACAATTGATACTAAGACTGCTGTTCAGTGGACTAACTCTGCTGTAGGTTTTGGAACTGGTCCAAACACAGCTTCTGTTGTAACTAATGCATCAGGTGCAGTTGCTCAGACTTCAGCAAAGTGGAAAGTATACCTATCTACAAATGGAACAGCCGCTCCATCAGTTGCTGGTACATATGTTGTTAAGTTGACTCCTGCGAACGTTTCAACAGGATCACTTAACGGGTCAGCTCAAACAATCACAATTACAGTTTCTAAGTCCACTGCAGACATTGCAACTGGCGGAACAGTAATTCTTAACCGCGGTGAGACTAATACTGCAACAACAGATGCCGTTGTAACAGCTTCAAAGGAAGCTGCAACAACACCAGATGCTGCTGCAACACTTGTGGTAGCTCTTAAGAACTCAGCTGCCGGAACACCCACTGAATCCTACACAGCATCAATCACAGGACCAGGAACTCTTGGTGGAGTTGCTCTATCGAACATCTCATCAAGCAATAACTCACTGGGTCGAGCAATCTCAGTTAAGTTTGACCATGTTGTTCAGGTATTTGCTGATGGTTCATCAGGTGTTGCTACCGTCACAATCTCAACAGCCTCTGGCGTTGTGATTGGAACAAAGTCAATTACCTTCTACGGTGATGCATCAACTATCACAGCTAAGACAACAGCGCTTACAACTGGAACAGTTGCAAAGATTGGGTCAAACGCGAAGTTGATCTCATTCACAGTAGCTGACGCAGCTGGAACAACTGTAAACACAGGTAGCTACTACCTTGTTTCAGCAGCAGCAGCAACAATTAGCAATACATACACAGCATGTAATGCTTGGAACGCAACTGACGGATACACATGTGACGTCGCTGGCGTTGCAAAGGGAACAACAAACGTCTACGTAACCAACAAGCCATCAGCGACTGACACAACTGTTACAACAGTTATCAAGTCAGCTGATGTAGCAGTACGTGTTGGAACAACGACACCTGCTTCAGTATCTGTAGCACTTGATAAATCAGCATATGCTCCAGGCGAGAAGGCAACACTTACAGTCACACTTAAGGATGCCGATGGCAACGTAGTTCCTTCAGGAGACTACACAGGCATCTTCGCGACTGGCGGAATTGCACCTTCTTATCTCCTTACTGGAGATACAACGACAGCTACAGGTCTTCTAGCAGCAGTTGATGGCGTAAAGACATACACCCTTTACATGCCAAACACAGAAGGATCAGTCGACTTTAAGTGGACAACTGGTTCAACAACTGCAGGAGCTCTAGCAGGTCTCGCACTTGCTAACCAGGCTAAAGCAGGCATAATCACTGTTGATGTTTCATCAACAGGTTCAGCGGCAGCACTCGATGCAGCTAATGAGGCTACAGATGCAGCTAACGCAGCAACTGATGCAGCACTAGCCGCAGCAGATGCAGCAGATGCAGCAACAGCAGCAGCAGAAGATGCATCAGCTGCAGTTGCAACACTTGCTAAGTCTGTTAACACAGCACTAGGCAACCTCAAGAAGCAGATCACAGCGTTGACTGCTCTTGTTAACAAGCTCCTCAAGAAGTAATCGCCTAATACGCGAAAACTTCTAGAAAAGCTCTAGAACCGAAACCCGGTTCTCCTTTGGGAGAGCCGGGTTTCGGCCTTTCTATCGTTAGGATTAGCCCATGTTCACTAAGGCATCAGAGAAGACAGCATCACTATTAATCCTGGTTGGGGCGCCATTTGTCTGCCTCTTCATTACCCTGGAATCTGTAACGGACCCGGTTAATGCGACCAAGTTAACTGCGGCAGGTGCTTTAGGGTTCGCACTATTTTCTATTTTTATCGCCTTTGCAGGCAAAGGCAATTTCTTACAGTTTAAGTATTTCCTAATTGCAGCTTGTCTATTCTTGTTAGCGTCAATTAATGCAGCCCTAAATAGCAGCTCGCCTATGGCTCAAAATATTTATGGAGCATACGGACGCAACACCGGCTTAGTTGCATATTCGGTCCTCTCAATGGTTGCAATAGGAGCCTTGTTACTGCGATCAGAGTCAAGTTTTTCAAGAATTATTTGGGGCCTTCAATTTGCTGGTCTAGTCAATGTGATTTATTGCGCTTGGGTGATTTTATTTGGAGATTTTCTCTCATGGAATAACCCTTATGGCAATATTTTAGGTTTATTTGGAAACCCGAACTTTATTTCTGCATTTCTTGGAATGTTTATAACCACGCTCATGGCGTTTTCTGTGGCAAAGACCGCGAGTTGGAAATATCGAGTAGTTGCAGTTCTGGTTGGAGCTATTGCATTTTATGAAGTGGTGGACTCACACTCAATACAAGGAATTGTTGTGACTGCAGGCGGAATCGCGATTGTCGGATTCTTTGCCATCCGTGCCTACTTAAAGAATCTGTTGTTTACGTATGGGTACCTTCTCGCCGTAGGAATTGTCGGTGTATTTGCAATTTTAGGGACTTTGCAGAAGGGCCCACTTTCCTTCGTGTATAAAACTTCAGTCTCTTTGCGAGGTGAATACTGGCGTGCGGGGTTGACCATGGGCATGGACCATCCTCTTACTGGCGTGGGCATGGATTCCTATGGTGATTGGTATCGGCGTGCTCGTTCAGAAAGTGCGGCTACCGTATTGCCGGGACCGAAGACAGTGACAAACGCTTCGCACAATGTAGTCATCGATTTCTTCGCTTATGGCGGCTGGCCTTTGCTCCTTGCATACTTAGCCATGTTGACGTTAGCGGCAATTGCCATTGTGAAAGTATTACTTCGCACAAAGAGCTACAACCCAACATTTGTAGCCATGGTTTCTGCTTGGACATGTTATGAAGTGCAATCACTTATCAGTATCAATCAAATTGGACTTGCGATTTGGGGCTGGTTATTAACAGGTGCCCTCATTGCCTATGAATACACCACCAGATCTAGCACAAGTCAAGTGAAAGCCCCGACGGCAGGCCCAGTGAGGTCTAAACAGAGCGTTTCTACTGGCGTCATCTCTCCACAGCTAGTTGCTGGAGTCGGAGCCCTCATTGGCATTCTTATTGCGGTTCCGCCTATGAGCGCTGATACTAAATGGAGATCAGCTACTAGTTCAGGGGATGCAACAAAAGTTCTTGCAGCACTTGATTCGGGTTATCTTTCACCGAGTGATTCAGCGAGATATGCACAAGCCGTACAACTCTTTGCCTCCAATAACTTGATGGAGCAAGCGCACGATATTGCTCTTAAGGCAATTGAATTTAACCCTGATTACTTTGATGCATGGCGAGTGCTTTACTACTTGTCTAACTCTACAGAAGCTGAAAAGGTGCAGGCACAAGAGAATATGAAGCGCCTTGACCCACGCAATCCGGATGTTCTTGCGCCATAAATGAAAGTTTCGATAATCGGGCAAGGTTATGTGGGCCTTACCATCTCAGCCTTTGCTGGCGAGCACTTTGAGGTCGTGGGCTTTGATAACAATCAGAAGATTGTGGATCAACTCAATCAAGGGATCTCGCATATTGAAGGCGTGGAGAGTGCTCTCCTCAAACAATGGATTAAGCAGGGGCGCTATCGCGCCACTACCAAAGGTGCTGACATTGCAGATTCTGAAATTGTAGTGATTGCGGTTCCAACACCGCTGACCCAGGACAGAAAACCAGATTTAACTTTTATTGATGCGGCATGCAAGACGGTGGGTGAGAACCTCAATCGCACAGCGCTGATTATTAATGAATCAACATCTTTTCCAGGCACGCTGCGCGATTACATCAAGCCAGCTATTGAAAAGTATTCAGGTGGGAAGTTTGACCATCTTTATGCAATCTCACCTGAGCGAGTAGATCCGGGTCGAAGTGATTACAACCAGAAGAACACTCCGAGGCTGTATGCGGGATTAACGCCAGAAGCATCGAGTGCAACCCGTGCGTTTTACGCAAAGTTCTGTGATCAGTTGGTTGAGGTCTCATCGCCTGAAGTTGCGGAAGCTGCGAAGCTATTCGAAAATACTTTTAGGCAAGTAAACATTGCACTTGTCAATGAATTTGCTCAGATTACAAATGCTTTAGGCATTAGCGTCTATGAGACCTTAGATGCTGCCAATACAAAGCCATATGGGTTTATGAAGTTCACACCGAGTGCCGGTGTGGGCGGGCACTGTATTCCGGTGGATCCCACCTATTTAGCGGCTGTTGCCGAAGAACGTGGCGTGCCGGCAACATTTATTCGCCGGGCAAATGAAGTGAATCTAGAGATGTCGAAATACATTGTTGATCGCGTGCAGGGCGATAACGGTGGGAGCCTGCAAGGTAAGAGTGTGTTGGTAGTGGGAGTTGCCTATAAGCCGAATGTGGCAGATGTGAGAGAGACAGCTGCGGAGCTAGTCATTGAGCATCTACGTGCCCGTGGGGCTGTGGTGGCTTGGCATGATGACGTTGTGGGTAGTTGGCATGGGGAAAGTTCTTCGCCGCTGTCGGGGGCAGATATCACGGTGGTGATTACTAAGCATGATGTGGTGGATGCGAGAGCGATTATGGCTAGTGCGCCCTATGTATTTGATACGACAGGAAAGATTGCTGGAGCTAAGGGGCTCTAATTACTTCTTAAAGCTTGCGGCAACGCTATCGATAATTGAATCAAGTGAGTGAGTTGGCTCCCAGCCGATACTCTTTTTGATCTTGTTGATATCGGGCACGCGGCGTTGCATATCTTCAAAGCCTGCTGGGTATGCATCACTATATGGAATGTATGTGATCTGTGATGTTGAGCCTGTGCGCTGGATGATCTTGGTGGCAAGTTCTTTAATGGTGGTCTCACCAACGCCGCCAACGTTGAAGTAATCACCGATGGTGGCATCAGTGCCTGCCAGTGTGAGCACAGCCCTGATGGCATCTTCTATATGGCAAAAGACTCGTGATTGGCTGCCGTCGTCATAGATGACTATCTCTTCGTTTTTAAGGGCTGCTTGAATAAAACGAGGGACAACCATTCCGTATTGGCCAGTTTGGCGTGGGCCGACGGTGTTAAAGAAACGGATGGTGGTGACTTTAAGTCCATGGGTCTTGTGCAGTGTGTGAGCAACAGCTTCTTCCAGCGCTTTGGCATCTGAATAAGTCCAGCGAATCTTTTGTGGGGGGCCAACAACTCGATCTGATTCTTCATGCAGTGGCTGGTTGGGGTTCTTGCCATAGATTTCAGAGGTGGAGGCGATGATGATGCGCTTGTTATGTGTGGTGGCGGCATTCAGCACTACCTCAGAGCCAGCAAAGTTGCGATCAATAGATTCAATGGTGTGATCCATGATGTTCTTAACGCCAAGGGCAGCAGCTAAGTGAAAGACGATGTCGGATTGCTCAACGAGTTGGTTCACTAGGGTGACATCTCTTATATCACCGGTGTGAACCGTGATTTTCTCTTTCAGGTGAGCAATATTGGCTTGTGAGCCGGTGCTCATATTGTCCAAGATTGTGACTTCATCCCCACGGGCGATCAGGGCATCGGCTAAGTGAGAGCCGATGAAACCGGCGCCACCGGTGATGAATGCACGCATAGGTGTGAGTCTATCTTTCATTCTTATTCTTTATTGTTAAGGGCTAGCTCAGCTTTACGGCAAGATAGCCCCATGGCCAAGAGAACGGGTGGGCAGCGATGACTATCTGGGTCTGTGGCGAAGTACTTATTGATCTCATTCCGGGCGTAGATGGTGTGCGCATAGGCCATGTAGGTGGTGGGCCGGCAAATACCGCCAAAGCTCTGGCGCGACTTGGTCAGGATGTGCAGTTCATTGCTGGGATTTCAACTGATGTTGATGGAGTCGCTGCGCGCAAAGAGCTATTAGAAGATGAAGTGAAATTAGATTTAGCACTTACAAGTGATAAGCCAACATGTCTAGCAATTGTTTCACTAACTAGTAATGGCAGTGCGTCCTATGAATTTAAGATTGCCGGAACGGCCACCTTTGATTTCTCACTTGATTGGTTACCAGATCCTGCTCGTTATAAGCCAAATGTGCTTCACATCGGCACGCTGGCCACAGTTATTGCCCCGGGTGCGGATGTGCTCTATGACTGGGCACTGCGCGTAGCCGAGTTTGCACCCATTGTCTTTGATCCAAATATTCGCCCAGCAGTCTTATCAGATCGCGACCTCTATGAAGCAGCTGTTGAAAAATGGACCGCTATCTCATCTGTCATTAAAGTCAGTGAGGACGATCTAGCTTGGCTTTATCCGGGGCAGAACTATGTAGATGTGGCTGCGCGCTGGATTAATGATGGCGCGGCACTCGTAGTTGTTACCCGAGGCGCACAAGGAATTATTGGTTTCACATCAGAAGGTTCTGTGGAAGTAGAAGGTGCGAAAGTTACCGTGGCAGATACTGTTGGCGCAGGAGATACCGTAGGTGCCATCATTGTGGAAGCGATGATTGAAAAAGGAATTCTGGCACTGACAGGTGATGTGCTTCGTGCAACACTGCACCGAGCAGCAGTTGCTGCTGGCATTACCTGTTCTCGCAAAGGTGCGCAGCCACCGTATAAGCATGAGTTAAAGGGTGTGTAATGCAATTTATTGATGATGCCGAGTTTCAAGTAGCTATCGACCTTGATGGTGGTGGAAAAATCACTTCCATTAAATGGCGCGAGCTGGAATTTACTATTCCTTTTCGCGGAAACGTGCTCACCTCTGGGTGGTATCCGATGGCGCCGTGGGCGGGGCGTGTTCGAGATGGATTGATTACTTCAGCTTCTGGTGTGGAACATCAGCTGCCAACAAATATCGATCCCCCACATGCGATTCATGGTTTTGGAATTACTTCCTCTTGGCAGGAAATAGGCCCTGGTCGTTCTTTATTACATCTGCCAAAGCCATATCAAGGTGCAACGGTGGAGCAGACAATAGAAGTTCTCGATGATGCAATTCGTTGGTCACTTGAATACGATGACAATGGCTGCGAGCTTCCATTCTGGTTAGGTATGCATCCATGGTTTGCGCGTGATCTAGACCGTGGTGGGCAAGCAGAAGTTGAATTCAAGGCAGAGAAGATGCTTAAGCGTGGCTCTGATGGTCTGCCCAAGAATGAAATGGTGGCGATGGCACCTGAGCCTTGGGATGATGCCTTTACTGAAATTCGTGGAACTCCAGCAGTTGCTTGGGAAGGTGTTGCACGTATTGATATTGAATCTGATGCACCGTGGTGGGTTGTCTATACCGAAGATCCTGATGGAGTTTGTATTGAGCCACAGACTGCGCCCCCTGATGCTGCCAATCTTGGAATAAGTGGTGAGAACTACATTGAAGCACTCTTTGTTTTCTCCCAAGGCTAAATAGACTGTGTGAACTATGAGCACCCAGATAGATAGAGCCCACTTAAAGAAGCTGCGCGCAGTTGAAGAGCAGCGCTTTCTTGATCTCCATCAGAAATCAGCTGCCGCCTTTGCAGATTCAAAGAAGGTGATGCACGAAGGTGTTCCCATGTCGTGGATGGCTAAGTGGCCAGGTGCGCATCCTCTTTTTGTGAAAGAGGCAAAAGGTGCGCGCTTTACCGACCTTGATGGGCATTCTTACGTTGATTTCTGTCTGGGTGATACCGGCTCCATGACCGGACACTCTCCTGATGCCACAGTTGCTGCAATTCGTGAGCAAGTGGGTAGAGGCATTACTGCGATGTTGCCAACACAAGATGCGGCAATCGTCTCGCAGCTACTCAAAGATCGCTTTGGTCTGCCGCTCTGGCAATTTACCGTCTCTGCTACCGATGCTAACCGCCACGTGATTCGCTATTCGCGGATGATTACTGGGCGCAGCAAGATAGTTGTGATTGATCGTTGTTATCACGGCTCAGTCGATGAAACATTTGCCACACTCGATGGCGCCGGCCTTACCATTAAGCGCGAGGGAAACATCGGAGCACCGGTTGATCTCGATGTCACAACTCGGGTCGTTGAATTTAATGATTTAGCGGCGATGGAGGCAGCACTTGCTCACGGTGATGTTGCTGCGATTTTGATGGAACCGGCGATGACAAATATTGGAATTGTTTTGCCAGTAGCTGGTTACTTGCAGGGCGTGCAGGCTTTGGCTAGGAAATACGGCGCCTATTTAATTATTGATGAGACTCACACCATCTCGGTCGGCCCTGGTGGAATGACAAAAGACCTTGGCTTAAAACCAGACTTCCTCACCATCGGTAAGGCACTTGCCGCTGGTATCCCAACTGGAACATTTGGCATGACGCAAGAGATTGCCGATGCCATTACCAAGATGGTCGAGTTAGAGATTATTGATTTAGGTGGAATTGGTGGAACGTTAGCTGGTAACGCGCTTTCGTTGGCTGCGATGAAGGCAACGCTCACTGATGTGTTAACGCCGGCAAACTTTGAAAAGATGATCGCACTGGGAAATCAGTGGTGTGATGGAGTAGATGCGGCAATTGCCGAATTTGATCTTGATTGGCATTGCAATCGACTCGGCGCACGCGGTGAATACATCTTTAAAGGTAAAGCCCCACTAACAGGTAAGCAGGCTGCTGAATCAGGTGACTTTGAACTTGAGCAGTACATCCACCTGCGCTTACTTAACGATGGCTATCTGATTACGCCTTTTCACAATATGGCGCTGATGTGTCCTGATACTACCGAGGCTGATGTCGATGGCCACACGGAAGCCTTTAGGGCGATGTGCGCAGAACTTGTTAAAGGTTAGTTAAACCCTAAGGTCTTATAAAGACCTTTACCTGCTTCATTATCTTCATCAACATAGAGCATCCCTTGTGTGATTCCTTTATTCTTTAAGTAGATCAAGCCTTGTGTACACAGGGCTTTACCAATGCCTTTTCCTGAATGCGCAGGGTCAACACCGATTACGTAGAGTTCACCAATAGGCTCTTTATTGACGAGATCTTGATGGATCTTGGTCCAACAGAAGCCAATGATTTTCTCCTCACTTACACATAAGAAGAAACCATGTGGGTCAAACCACGGCTCATGCATGCGGTTCTCTAAATCTGCCATCGCCCAATTACCTTGGTCTGGGTGGGTGCTAAAGATTCTGTTGTTCAGCTCTAACCAGGGCTGTGGATGTAATTGGGTATCAAAGGTGATGATGTGAAAGTTATGTGCAACCGGGTTAATTGGTTCTGCTAGTGAGCGATGGAGTTTAAGAATACGGCGCATTGCTACACAAGCTCAGATAGAGATGATTCCTTGCCACCACTTTGAACAGTGAAGCGGTATCCAACGTTGCGCACGGTGCCAATGACAGATTCAAACTCTGGACCAAGCTTTGAGCGAAGGCGACGGATGTGAACATCTACCGTGCGCGTGCCACCGAAGTAGTCATAGCCCCAGATTTCTTGCAGAAGTTGGGCGCGCGAAAAAACCCGACCGGGATGTTGAGCCAGGTATTTAAGGAGTTCAAACTCTTTAAAGGTTAGATCGAGTGCAGTTCCTTTAATTTTTGCAGTGTAAGAATGTTCATCAATGACAACATCGCCTTGGCGAATTTCAGATGAGGTGGGATCACTTGCCTGGGTGTGGGCAGCGTGTGCACCGACTGCGATACGGATACGAGCATCAACTTCGGCAGGGCCGGCAGTGTCGAGAATGACATCGGTGAAGCCCCAATCTGCGGCAAATGCAGAGAGTCCACCTTCAGTAGTAATTGCAATGATGGGAGCGCCCACACCTGTTGTGGCAAGTAATCGTGTGAGTGATTTTGCGCCTGGAAAATCACGACGGGCATCGATAAAGACAATATCCATTACCGGTGTATCAATGAGAACAGATGCTTCAAGCGGGGCTACTTTGCAGGTGTGTTGCAAGAGGGCAAGTGCTGGCAGCACGTCAGCACTTGCTGCATGCGAATTTGTCAGTAGCAACACCTTGGCCATTGTGTGAGAATACTCTTGTGAAAACCTATCTTCCACTCGCGATTGTCATAGCCCTCTCAACGGCCTATGGCTTCTGGTGGAAGGCCAACCAGGGAGCGATACGCACCAAGAAGGCGGTTCCTGGCCATCGCTTAAATGCGCAGATCTTGGGTGAGGCACTGGGCGCTCGCGCCACCATGGTTCAGTTCTCATCAGCTTTCTGCACACCGTGCCGGGCCACACACTCACTTCTCGCGCAAATGGTGGAGAGCATGAGCGATGTGAAACACATTCAGGTTGACGCCGAATCCCACCTAGAGCTGGTGCGCGAATTAGATATTCGTTCCACTCCCACAACCCTTTTCATCAATAGCCAAGGCATAGAAGTGGGACGGGCAGCTGGCACGCCCAAGCGGGAGCAGGTGTTGGTGGCCCTGGCTGCAATTGGTTGAGATAATACTCGTATACATCTATTTCCCATTCCTAGTTGAAGGAGAATAATTGATTTCTAATCTGAAAGTACTTGTAAAGCAATTAATATTTAATAACAGATTTTTGTCAAGTATTTTCGGGAAATTTTTTTTTGGCCTTAATCAATTAGACAGTAAAATTCTAGATCACATTACTTTTAGAAATGGATTCTTTGTAGAACTTGGAGCAAATGACGGAATTACACAATCAAATACGAAACATTTTGAACTCTACAAAGGTTGGCGTGGGGTCTTAATCGAACCTAGTCCGAAGCAATTTAAAAAGCTAAAAAAGTTTCGCAAGAGAAAGAACCATTTCTTCAATTGCGCTTGTGTTGCATTTGGCTTTCCCAAAAATACAATAGACATGATGTATTCAAATTTGATGTCTGTTGCACTTGAGGGAAGAAATGACATCTTAGATCGAGTCCAACATGCGAAATCTGGCGAATTTCACCTTGAGCACGAAGAGACATTTACATTTCAAGCTCAAGCTAGAACTTTGCAGAGCATTCTTGATGAATGTGAGAGCCCAAAAATAATTGATTTACTTTCGCTCGATGTAGAGGGCGCTGAACTTGAAGTCCTTGCTGGGGTCGACTTTGGAGGGACCAATTTCAGATACATAGTTATAGAGACGCGATCCATAAATCAGGTAAGGCTATTTCTTGAGCCTAAGAATTACGAAGAAATAGGGCAGCTGACGCACCACGACTTTCTGTTTAAGTGGCGTCAATCTTAGCTTGCACTTGCGAATTATTCGCAAGTGGTCTTTTGTTAGGTGATTGCCTAACCTTCATCCATGTCTGAAGTATTAGATAACAAAGAAGTTGCAAAGATTTATATCGATGCACGTGGTCCCCGTTTTGGCGCAACGATTACAACAATTGTTCTTGCCATTGCACTGGTGACCCAGAACAAGTGGGTCATAGTTGCGCAAGGTCTCGTCTTTCTGACTGGCGCAACCAAAGGCCCACAGTTCACTCCTTATGGTCTGATCTTTAAGAACGTAATCAAGCCACGTTTAAGTGGTGTGGCACCAACTGAAGATGTGCGCCCACCTAAGTTTGCCCAAGCTGTTGGTTTTGTATTCGCACTTATTGCCGGTATCGCAGCATTTGCTGGCGCTGATCTGGTCTTTACTATCGCAGTGGGCGCAGCCCTTGCTGCTGCCATTCTTAATGCCGCCTTTAATTACTGCCTTGGCTGCGAGATGTACCTGCTGATAGTCCGCTTCACTTCCAAGTAATAGGAAAAAGAAAGTAGACTTCAGCCATGGCTGATAAGCATGAGCTCCATGAAAAAGGTTTACGACTGACACCACAGCGTGAACTTGTTCTCGCTGCTGTGCGCGCACTTGGCCATGCAACACCGGAAGAGGTGGCGGAGAAAGTACGCCAGACACATCCTGGAATTAATTTATCTACTGTTTATCGCAACCTAGAAACACTAGAAAACGTTGGCTTGGTACAGCACACCCACCTTGGCCACGGTGGTGCTACCTATCACGCAGCTGAAGAGCTCACCCATTTACACCTTGTCTGCGGCACCTGCGGATCTGTGGGGGACGCACCAATCGATGTGGCAGCTAACTTTGTGCAGAATCTTTCTGATGACTTTGGTTTTAAAACTGATGTCACACACTTTGCCATCTATGGCACATGTGCCACCTGCGTTAAGTAAGAGCAATGACTGCCGTATTTGTCGAAGATGGCCCTGATAAGGGTGCTATCTGGCATTTCGGTGAACCCAATAAGGAACAATGCGCACTTCTAGCGGGCACCGCATGGGCAGACCTCTCGCACTTAGCTGTTGTCGCAGTGACAGGTGAAGATCGCCTGAAGTGGCTCCATGATCTAACAACGCAGCACTTACTTGAGTTTGGTGTTGGAATCTGGACATCAGCGCTGATTTTAGATCCGCAAGGACATGTGGAATATCAGTTCGCACTTGTCGATGATGGAGCAACAACATTTATCGTCCTTGATCCACACTTTGCCCAAGGTTTGATTGCATATCTGAACAAGATGCGCTTTATGCTAAAAGTCGAAGTTCGCGATACATCAGGTGAGTTTGCAGTATTACGAGCACCGGGTGCTGCAAATGAAGTGGGTGGTCCATTTGCACTTGTGCCACGAGCAGAACTTGATGAAATGAAAAAAGCATTTGGCGCACATGCAACACAGGTGGGCACCTGGGCACTTGATGCAGAACGCGTTGCAGCCGGGCGCCCTCGCCACGGAATTGATACTGATGCAAAGGCAATACCTAATGAACTTGGCTTCATACATGGCGCGGTGCATATGAATAAGGGTTGTTATCGCGGACAAGAAACTGTGGCCAAGGTATATAACTTAGGAAAACCACCACGTCGTTTAGTGATGTTGCATTTAGATGGTCACGCAGTTGTGATGCCGCCTACCGGAACACCGGTCATGAATGGAGAAGTGCAGGTGGGCTTTTTGGGCACTGTTGCCCGGCACTTTGAACTCGGGCCTATTGCACTTGCCATCGTGAAGCGAAATACCCCGGTTGATGCAGAATTAACGGTAGAAGGCGTGGCCGCTTCGCAGCAGATCATCGTTGAGGCATAGATGAAATTTCTTGGTCAATTATTTGTTGTTCTGCTGGCTTGTCTTGCAATCATGTGGGCGGTGCGCAAGCTTTAAGAGTTACTCTTAGCCCATGGAGTCCTTCACAACTGTGGTGCTGGCACTAGTCGCACTTGTTGTTGGTGTAGGACTCGTTGTTTATGGCGTCAAAGGACGCAGGCAATCTCAAGCACGTGATGGACGCACATATAAGAGAGGCAGGCTCTAATGGCCTTCACAATTCCAGAAGGTTTACATCCTGATCTCAATCCACTTGCTTGGATGGTCGGCACTTGGCGCGGTAAAGGTCGCGGTGAATATCCAACGATTCCCACCTTTGAATTTGCCCAAGAAGTCACTTTTAATCACGATGGGCGTCCATTTCTAAATTACTTCTCGCGTTCCTGGATCATCGATGCTGAAGGGGAAATCATTCGCCCTGCCGCGTCCGAAGTTGGTTTCTGGCGTGTGAAAGAAAAAAACGTTTTGGAAGTTGTTATTTCACATAACACTGGAATTTCTGAAGGTTGGGTTGGACAATTTGATGGTCCCAAGATTCAGTTAGTGATGGATCAAGGATATTCAGCGCCTTCGGCAAAGATTGTGACAGCGGGTGTGCGCCTTTATGGTCTTGTTGCTGGAGAACTTTTCTATGCCTATGACATGGCAGCAGAAGGACAAGAGTTACAAGCACATATCTGGTCCACGCTCGAGCGCCAGGTCGATTAATGTCTGATGCAGTACTAGCGCAGTATGTGCGAGACGGTGTTGTTGAATCAGAGCACCGTGGGCATCTACTCGCACTGAATGCCGATGGCTCCGTTAATTTCTCTTTAGGCGATCCCAGCCATCTGATTTTCCCACGCTCAACCGTTAAATGTATTCAAGGTGCGGCGATGGTGCGTGCAGGTCTGAAGCTTGAGCCACGGTTGTTAGCACTGGGTGCATCAAGTCACTCTGGTTCGGGCGCACATATTGCAGCTGTGAAAGAGATATTGACGCTAGCAAAGCTTGATGAAAGTGCGCTGCAATGCGCACTAGATAAGCCACTCGGTGAAGCAGAACGCCGCACTTGGGGTGAGGCACCTGCCACACGCATTGCCATGAACTGCAGCGGCAAGCATGCCGCCATGTTATTAACCTGTGTTACCAATAATTGGCCAACTGATAATTACTTGGATGCTGCGCACTCGTTGCAGGTCGCCATTAAGAGCGAGCTAGAAACGCTCGCTGGCGAGAAGATCACACTGACATCAACTGATGGTTGCGGGGCGCCACTGTTCTTACTCACGGTTGCTGGTTTAGCCCGGGCAATGAGAGCAATTACTATCTCAACAGATAGTGCTCATCAATCTGTGATGGAAGCATCACGTGCACATCCGCAGATGGTGGCAGGTGTGGGGCGGCTGACAACACAGATGATTGAAGGCGTGCCAGGTCTTTATCTGAAAGATGGGGCAGAAGCTGTTGAAGTTGCAACGATGACTGATGGCCGCACACTTGTCTTTAAAGTCTCAGATGGTTCACTGCGCCCTTTTAGAGTCTTAGTTCATGCGGGCCTTGCCAAGTTAGGTATTGATAGCCCCTATGAAGTCGAAAACGTGCTGGGTGGAAACACTGTTATCGGCACCATTCGCGCAACCTTTTAATGGCGCGTACCCTTAAGGGATGAACCGAACCAATCGCCGTGTTGCCACCTTGATGGTGCACACATCCCCGCTTGACCAAGCGGGTACCGGCGATGCCGGTGGAATGAATATCTATGTGGTTGAAGCGGCGCAGAACATGGCCGCTATGGGAGTTGCGGTAGATATCTTTACTCGCAGAAACAATAGTGAAGTTGCAGATATCGTCGAGGTAGCACCTGGTGTGCGAGTCATTCAACTTAACGTTGGCCCTATCACTGGTGTTACTAAAGAACAATTACCTAATTACATTCCAGAACTCTCGGCTGCCTTTAAGCAGGCCTTACAAGCAGAGACTTATGATGTGATTCATTCCCACTATTGGATTAGCGGCAAGGTGGCGATGCCGGTTGCAAAAGAACTTGATATTCCTTTGATTCACACCATGCACACCATGGCGCGAGTGAAGAATCTGAATTTGGCTGAAGGAGAAAGCCCAGAGCCAATGATTCGCGTGCAGGGTGAGACCCAAGTGGTGGCAGCAGCTGACGCCCTGGTTGCAAATACCGATGCGGAAGCGGCATCACTTGTATCACTCTATGAAGCCTGTCCTGACAATGTCTCGGTGGTAAGCCCAGGGGTAAACCTAAAAGTCTTTACACCAGGTGCTGGTCGCGCCAGTGCACGCAAAGAGCTAGGCCTTGATCCTGATGCTCACATCATTACCTTTGTGGGTCGCATTCAGCCACATAAGGGGCCGGAAGTTCTTATTCGCGCAATTGCAGAGATGGTTTCACACTCTAAACATCTGCGCCCTAAATTGATTACCAACATTATTGGCGGTGCATCAGGGGCTAATCAATCAGAGGTTGAACGCCTTACTGAACTTGTTTCCTGGCTTGGAATATCTGATGTGGTGCGCTTTGCACCGCCTGTGCCACGCAAAGATTTACCGCAGTGGTATCGCGCCGCAGATTTAGTCTGCGTTCCAAGTTACTCAGAAAGTTTTGGTCTAGTTGCACTTGAAGCACAAGCGTGTGGCACACCTGTTGTTGCAACAGCTGTTGGCGGCCTTCGCACAGCAGTTGCCGACGGTATCTCTGGCGTGTTAGTCGATGGTCATAATCCACGTGCCTGGTCATCTGTCTTTGCTCGACTATTGCAAGAACCACAACGACGCGTGCTCTTATCGATGGGGGCAATCGAACATGCTTCCCACTTCGGCTGGGATGCCACATCTCGCGGAACACTTGATATCTACGACCGAGTCTTATCTACTCGCCGTGATGCACAGAAGCACATTGGCTAAATGGCCCTGAACCCAGCAGTTGTCATTGAAGATTTCCTGGAATCACATGATCTTGATTTTGAGCGCAGCAATGAAAAGACCTTTATGGTCACCTTGCCTGGAGAGAAGAAGCTACAGACTCATTGCGCACTGATCATTGGTGATCACTCTTTAAGCATTAACGCTTTCGTTATTCGCAAACCCGATACCCACGAAGATGCGGTGCATAAGTGGTGCCTGGCAAAAAATGCCCAGATGTATGGCATCGCATTTGCGATTAACGAACTGGGGGATATCTATCTGGTGGGGCGTTTGCCGCTAGCGGCTGTGAGCGCGTTAGAGATTGATCGCATCATTGGTTCAGTGCTGCAGTATTCAGATTCATCATTTAACCCACTGCTTGAACTTGGCTTTGCAGATGCAATCCGGCGCGAGTGGGCTTGGCGGGTTAGCCGCGGTGAATCACTGGCAAATCTTGAGGCATTTACCCATCTCATTTAATTATTTCTTCTCAACATGAGAAGATAGCCACATGCCACACTCCACACTTATCCTCTTGCGCCATGGCGAATCCGAATGGAATGCCTTGAATCTCTTCACCGGTTGGGTCGATGTCAGACTCTCAGCAAAGGGTGAAGCAGAAGCTGCGCGTGGTGGAAAGTTGTTGGCAGAGCGCGGACTCTTACCCGATGTGGTTCACACTTCACTCTTACGTCGTGCTATTCACACATCACAGTTGGCACTCGATGCTTGTGATCGTCATTGGATTCCTGTTAAACGTTCCTGGCGCCTCAATGAACGCCACTATGGCGCGCTGCAAGGTAAAGATAAGGCGCAGACACTGGCTGAATATGGGGAAGAACAATTCACACTCTGGCGCCGTTCTTTTGACACACCACCACCACTGATTGAAAAAGGTGCGAAGTATTCCCAAGATTCAGATGCGCGCTATGCCGGCCTCGGCTCTGATTTGCCAATGACTGAATGCCTGAAAGATGTTGTGGTGCGCATGGTTCCTTATTGGGAACAATCAATTGTCCCCGATCTAAAGGAGGGCAAGGTAGTTCTAGTTACCGCCCACGGTAATTCATTACGTGCATTGGTTAAGCACCTTGAGGGTATTAGCGATGAAGATATTGCCGGACTTAATATTCCCACCGGAATCCCACTGCTCTATGAACTAGATGAGCAGATGCGCCCAGTGAAAAAAGGCGGAGAGTACTTAGATCCAGCGGCAGCCGCGGCTGCTATTACAGCTGTTGCGAATCAGGGTAAGAAGTAGGTTAGGGCGTAACGCTTGCGTAATCATCACGCTTATCGCGAATGATGACGTTGGTAGTGACAACACCTGCGCGCGCAAATGCCAGTGAAAGCTTCACATTATTGCCAGCTTTTGCTCCAACGCCGTTAAAGACTGCCTTTGTTGTTGCAACGTCTCCTTCAAAGCGTACTGGCTTATTCTGATCAAGGTTTTGTTCACCTGTGATTGCAGCCGCCACGTTATTAACTGAGATTCCCAGCAGTGCATCGCGCTCTTCTGAGTAGTTAATAATCGTTCCGACAACAACGGCTGAGCCATCTTCAGTTGCCACAAGAAGTAAGTTGGTAACAGAGATGTTATTTCCTTCGTTTTTGATCATAATCTCAGCGCCGTCTGTCACTTTCTTAACCAGGCGTGTTGCAGCGTTGGGCCCGGAACCTGAACATGCGGTGAGGGAGAGAGCCAATGCAACAGCTGTGAATGCAAGAGAAATATTCTTGAAATGTGTTCGGCTCATGGCGAAATTATCTCATGTGAAATAAGCCTTATTTCACGCCGCTTTACGCCGATAACCCGGGGTTTTCTATGTCGGTGATGGCTGGTAGAATTGACCCTCTACCGAAGGGCAATACATGACATTCAAGGTCGGCGAAACCGTTGTTTATCCACATCACGGAGCAGCTCTTATCGAGGCAATTGAAACTCGAGTAATCAAGGGCGAAGAGAAGACCTACCTAGTTTTGAAAGTTGCTCAGGGTGACCTCACCGTTCGCGTTCCAGCAGAGAATGTAGACCTGGTTGGCGTGCGCGATGTCGTTGATTCAGCAGGCCTTGATCGAGTATTTAACGTCCTTCGTCAGCCATATACCGAAGAGCCAACAAACTGGTCACGTCGCTATAAGGCAAACCTAGAAAAGCTTGCATCAGGAGATGTCATTAAGGTCGCAGAAGTTGTGCGCGATCTCTACCGCCGCGATCTTGATCGTGGTCTCTCTGCTGGTGAAAAGCGCATGCTCGCCAAGGCGAAGCAGATTCTCGTCTCTGAGCTCGCACTTGCCGAGCGCACAGATGAAGAGAAGGCTGCAACTCTCCTTGACGAGGTTCTCGCTTCTTAATTTTCGTTCATCCATCTCTATGATCGCCGCAATTATCGCAGCTGCAGGTAGCGGTGAACGTTTCGGTGCATCTACTCCCAAAGCGCTCATTCAACTCGGTGATCGCACACTTCTAGAGCACTCCATCTCAGCGTTGTCATCAGTTGCTGATTACATAGTTGTGAGCGCTCCTGCTGGCTATGAAGATCAGATCCGAGCACTTGTTGGTAATGACATCACTGTTGT
Organism: Candidatus Planktophila versatilis; assembly: GCF_002288265.1. Classification (NCBI taxonomy): domain Bacteria; kingdom Bacillati; phylum Actinomycetota; class Actinomycetes; order Candidatus Nanopelagicales; family Candidatus Nanopelagicaceae; genus Candidatus Planktophila; species Candidatus Planktophila versatilis. The sequence goes on from NZ_CP016778.1 coordinate 79,008, forward strand.
CACAGGTGGCGCCACACGTTCCGAAAGTGTTCGCCTAGCGCTAGCAACAATTGAAAAAGCAGATTTTGTCTTAGTCCACGATGCTGCGCGCGCACTTGCCAGCCGGGAACTTGCAGCTCGCGTTGTGGCAGCTCTTAAAGCTGGTGATGTTGCAGTGATTCCGGCGCTGCCAGAAGTTGATACAGTGAAAGTAATTGATGCTAACGGTTATGTAACATCAACTCCAGATCGCACAACACTGCGCCGCGTGCAGACCCCACAAGGTTTTACATTTTCAGTTCTTAAGAGCGCCCATGCAACAGCCAGTGATGCCACAGATGATGCAACACTTGTTGCAGCTGCTGGCCATAAAGTGCGCGTCATTGACGGGCAAGAACGAGCCTTGAAAATTACAACACCGCATGATCTGGCAACTGCGCTGCAATTTATGGGTAGCGCGCAATCATTTTCTTCAGGTGTGGGAGTTGATGCCCATGCATTTGGACAGGGGCGCGAACTTTGGCTGGCAGGTTTGCATTGGCCAGATGAAGTTGGAGTTGAGGGGCACTCTGATGGCGATGTTGCAGCACATGCCATATGCGATGCACTCTTTGCCGCAACTGGACTCGGTGATTTAGGAAGTAATTTTGGAACATCGCGCCCGGAATACGCGGGAGCATCTGGAATCAAGTTATTGAAAGAGACCTACCTTTTGCTTAGCAATGCGGGATATTCAATCTCGCATATCTCAGTGCAAATTATTGGAAATCGTCCAAGAATCGGAGCCCGTCGCGCAGAAGCGATTGCAACGATATCGACCGCCCTTGGGGGCGCCGAGGTAGCAATCCTTGCAACAACCACCGATGGCATGGGCCTTACTGGTGAAGGCAAAGGTATTGCAGCAATTGCATCAGCCCTTGTTATTAAGTCAGCACAGTTAAAGTAGAATTGCCTAATGAGTTCGCTATCTTTATATGACACCTTAACGCGAACCACCTCCGAGTTCACTCCGCTTAAGGCTGGTGAAGTAGGCATCTATCTATGTGGCGCCACGGTGCAGGCACCGCCTCATATTGGCCATGTGCGCTCGGGTGTGAACTTTGACATCTTGCGTCGCTGGCTTACACGAAGTGGATACAACGTCACCTTTATTCGTAACGTCACAGATATTGATGACAAGATTTTGCATAAGGCTGTGCACGAGCAGGCTCCATGGTGGGCAGTTGCGATGAAATATGAACGCGCATTTACTGATGCTTACGCAGCACTGAATGTCTTGCCACCCACATATGAACCGCGCGCGACCGGACATGTCACACAAATGATTGAACTGATGCAGCTATTGATTGAAAAAGGCGCTGCATATGCCCCAGGTAATGGTGATGTGTATTTAGAGGTGCGCAAACTCTCTTCCTATCTCACCCTTTCACGTCAGAAACTCGATGATCTATTGCCGGCAGCCGATGCTGATGAAACATTTAAAAAAGACCCGCGTGATTTTGCGTTATGGAAAGCGGCAAAGCCCGGAGATCCATCATGGCCAACTCCGTGGGGAGCTGGGCGACCAGGATGGCACTTGGAATGTTCGGCGATGGCGCATGCATATTTAGGTGAAGCATTTGATATTCACGGCGGCGGACTAGATCTGATTTTTCCTCATCACGAAAATGAAATCGCACAATCAGAAGCTGCTGGATATGCCTTTGCTAAGCGCTGGTTACATAACGCCTGGGTGACTGCCTCCGGTGAGAAGATGTCTAAATCACTTGGTAATTCACTGCAGGTGCATGAATTGTTAAAGAGCGTGCGCGGAATTGAACTGCGTTGGTATTTAGGTTCTGCTCACTACCGCTCCATGCTTGAGTTTTCACATGAAGCTTTGGCTGAATCTGCCACAGCTTTCCGCCGCATTGAAGGCTTCCTTAATCGCTCTGTTGAAATCCTTGGAGCAGAGCCGGTACCTACTATCAGCCAAGTCTTTACTGATGCCATGAATGATGATTTAGCGGTGCCAACAGCTCTTGCCTCAATTTCAGAGGCGCTGCGCGCTGGAAATAGCGCAATTACTGCAGGTGATACTGCCACCATTGAAAATAGCGCCAATGAGATTCGCGGAGCGTTAGAAATACTTGGCTGTGATCCCTTTGATCCCGCCTTTGCATCTAGCACCGCCGTTGAAGATATTGGAGCAGCACTCGATGGTGTTATTCAATTAGCACTGGCCCAGCGCACCGCGGCTCGTGAGCGAAAAGATTTTGCGGCATCCGATCAGATTCGTGATGGCTTAGCAGTACTGGGAATTACTATTGAAGATACAGCTCAAGGGCCACGTTGGTCGATTACTGGAAATGGAAGTAACTAACAATGGCCGGTAATGCAAAACCACGTGGAGCAGTGCGTAAGAGTAAAAAAGGACCATCGGCTGGAACTGGTGGAAATAACAAGCGCCGCCTTGAAGGTAAGGGACCAACACCGAAAGCTGAAGATCGTCCCTATCACGCAGCGGCTAAGCGAAAGAAGGCGGCTGAAAAAACTGCGGCAAAGAAGCCAGCAGCTGCGGGACGTAAATTCTCTAAAGGCGATGCACCTCGTGGTGAAATAGTTGCCGGACGTAACGCGGTATTAGAAGCGCTGCGTGAATCTGTGCCAGCAACAGAGTTACTTGTGGCACGCAGTATCGATGTCGATGATCGTGTTGCTGAATCACTGCAGATTGCTCTTAACCATGGACTATCTATTCGCGAGGCACATCGCGCCGAGGTGGAAGGTATTTCACCAAATAGCCAAGGAGTTATTCTCTCTATCAAGCCTTTTCAATATTCTTCTTTTGAAGAAATTACCCAGCGGGCAAAGAACCCGATGTTACTTGTTGCCCTAGATGGTGTGACAGATCCACGTAATCTTGGCGCAATTGTGAGAAGTGCGGCAGCCTTTGGCGCATCCGGTGTTTTGATGACAGAACGTCGCGCTGCCGGCATGACCGCATCGGCTTGGAAATCTTCAGCAGGAGCTGCTGCACGCTTACCCATTGCACAAGTAACAAACCTTGCCCGCACCATTGATGAAGCAAAGAAACTAGGCTGTTTTGTGGTCGGCCTTGATGGCGAATCTGATGTATCTATCGCTGAGATGAAGGTAGCAACTGAGAACCTGATGGTGATTGTGGGCTCTGAAGGTAAGGGGCTGGCACGTTTAACGCGCGAGAAGTGCGACCTGGTTGTCTCTATTCCAATTAGTGCAAGTACTGAATCCTTAAACGCATCCGTTGCTACATCTATCGCGCTCTATGCCGTCGATGAAGCACGGCGCAAAGGTTAGTTTCTTAAGGCATTTGCAGTGATATACCAACGTTTCATCGTCTGTGGAGATTCTTACTCTGAAGGCATGACCGATGAAATCATCGATGGCCAGTATCGCGGATGGGCAGATCGCACTGCAGATGAGATGGCCAAAGCCCACCCTGCTTTCACCTATGTGAATTTAGCTGTGCGCGGAAAATTGCTGGGACAAGTTGTGCAAGATCAAGTTCCGATTGCGCTCTCTTTTGTAACCGGCGCTGACACTCTGGTTTCATTTCACGCCGGTGCTAATGATGCGCTGCGCCCGGGATATCAGGCAGATGTTGCCATCGCGCTCTATCAAGATGCCGTGCGATCACTTGCGCGAAGTGGCGCACAAGTAATGCTCTTTACCGTCCTTGAAAAAACTGGCAACCAGGGGCGCAGTGCTGAGATTTGGGAGCGCCGCTTTTCTGCATTTAATAAAGGTGTGCGAGCAGTGGGTGCAGAAGTAGGCGCCATCGTGGTCGATGCCAATGAAGAAAATTTCTTAAGTGATCGAAGATTTTTAGCATTTGATCGCCTTCATTTAAATCAAGACGGTCACTATCGCTGTGCGCAAGCGGTATTAGAAAAAATTGGCTTGCCATTTAATCCTGGATGGAGAACACCGTTGCCACCGGCCAAAAAAATTCCATGGATTGTGCAAAGGGGCATCACCGTTGCCTGGTTTATTGTTTTTGCGCTGCCCTGGATTTATCGTCGTTTACGGGGTAAGTCATCAGGTGATGGAAGAAGTGCCAAATACCCATTACCGCTCTCCTGGCCGAGGTAAAGGCCACGATTTTTAGAATTGGGCGCTGGGTGCCATAATTACGCTCGCACTTCGCCTCCCTAGCTCAGTGGTAGAGCAGCTCACTTGTAATGAGCAGGTCATCCGTTCAATCCGGATGGGGGGCTCCAAATCAATTACTCCAACGCATCACGGAAGGAGTCCACATGTCAGATAGCTCATTTGCCCATGAATCATTTGATGATCTCATCGCTGCAAATACCGAATATCAGAAAACCTTTAAGTATTCCGAGCTCTCCGGCTCTGCCGTTAAAGGCCTGGCAATCGTTACCTGTATGGACTCACGCATTAATCCACTTTCGGTAGTGGGAATGAATTCAGGGGACGCCAAGATTCTTCGTAATGCAGGAGCTCGCGTGACCGAAGACGTTCTACGTACCCTAGTTCTTGCCACCTACCTCTTGAACGTAAATCGTATTTTGGTGATGCCACATACTGACTGCGCCATGGCGCGCGGTGATGAAGCAGCAATTCATAAACTCATTGATGATAAGTATGGTGTTAATACTTCAAGTCTGGAATTTAAAACTACTTCAGATCAATTAGGTGCACTGGCATCAGATATCAACCGGGTGCGTTCATATCCTCTGCTGCGTGATGGCGTTGTTGTTGCTGGCGCAATTTATGATGTGAAGACTGGAAAAATTACTCCATACGAGGGTTAGCACGGCGGATCGGCATCTTGGTCACTGGATAGCTCAAATCTTCTAGGAAATCCTGAATCAGAAGCTGGGCAAGTGCGGGCTTTTCTTTAATAAATTGATGCGAAGTCCCTGGAATAATTGCTAGTTGGCCTAGTGGAATACTTTCAAAGAGTTCGATGGTGTGAGAATGTGCGATGACATCGTCATCACCGGCCATCACAAGTACTGGGCATTGGATTGTGGCCAAATCTTTGGTGGTCAGTGTTGGCTCGGACTTCCATATCTTTATCATTCGCACGATTTTTTCAGCCAAGGTATCGGGTGCATCGGGTGAGGTGCGGTTGTACTCCTCTTGGTCTTCAGGTGAAATGACGCCATCGAATTCAGGCAGTGGCAGCGTTCCACTAAAGTGAAAGTTTGCACCCAAGGTAATAACTGAGCGCACGAGTTCCGGGCGCTTAACTGCTGCAAGAAGTGCAATATTTCCACCATCGCTATAACCAATTAAGTGCGCTGGCTCTTTCACAACACTTTCTAGATAGGCAATCAACTCTGTTACTTGATAATCAAAGTGCAAACTTCCGGTGCGATCTCCGGTGAAGCCATGTGCGGTGCGATCATAGGCAAAGGGATGAAATTGTTCTTCAATGGCAGGAAGTACCTGGGCATCCCAATGGGAAGTCTGGCTTAAGCCCCCATGAAGTAATACAACGGCTTCGCCCTTGTTATCCCATTCATAGCAATAGAGCTGGTGTCCTGCTATCTCGAGATATTTTTCTAACATAATAAAGAGAGTTAGAGCGTATCCATGATGTGGCGATTGCCGCGATCAAATGTGAGGTAGTTCCAGCTCCAGTCGACGATGGTGCCCACTTTGTTGCGCCCGCCAACAAGATAGAAAAGGTGCAGGAATAACCAGGCAAACCAGGCAAGTGGGCCCGTTAACTTAACTCCGCGGAATTCAACAACAGCCTTATGGCGGCCGATAGTTGCCATGGCACCTTTATCAAAATACTTAAATGGTGACAGTGCTTTGCCTGACTCTTTGCGCAAGATTTGTTTGGCCACCCATTTTGCTTGCTGCAGTGCAACGGGTGCGACCATCGGCAAGAAACGACCATCGGCGCCTTTGGTGCCGTTGATATCACCGATTGCCCAAATATTTGGATAGTTCTTCACTTCTAGATTTTCATCGGTATCAATACGCGTGCCAGCAAGTGGAAGATTAAGAATGCTGGCGGTGGGTTCACCTTTCACACCGGCGGCCCAGATAGTTACTTCAGCTGGAATAGGAGCGCCTTCAGTAATAATAATCTGTCGTGATTTCACTTCCCGCACAGCGGTATTGGTTCGCACGATGACGCCGAGTTTGTGCAGATCAGATTCGGCGCGTGCCGAAAGTTTCTCGCTAAACATCGGCAGGATACGCGGGCCAGCTTCAATCAAATAGACATCAATATGCTCGGCAGCTGCTGCTAAATCATTTTTTAGTGGTCCGCGCTTGAGTTCGGCAAGTGCGCCAGCCATTTCAACACCCGTAGGTCCGCCGCCAACTACTGCAATCGATAGTCGGGTGTTATCTTCAAAACGGGCAAGATCTTCAAAGCGGCGAAGTACTTCGGCGCGAATCAGGAGCGCTTCATGCACGCTCTTCATTCCAAGTGCGTGATCTGTCACCCCAGCAACTCCGAAGTCGGCGGTGACTGAACCGAGGGCCACGATCAGGTGATCGAAATCAAGAGACTCAGAGGAATCAAGTTTTACTGACTTGTTCTTATGATCAACTGAGATAGGTGAACCCATTCGAAACTTCACCCCAGTATCGCGAAGGGCGCCACGAATTGGATGGACTACGTGATCTGCGGCAAGGCCGGCAGTTGATACCTGATAGAGAAGTGGTAAAAAAGTTTGAAAGTTATGGCGATCAACGAGTGTGACATCTGCCTTTTCGGCCAAGGCGCGAGCTGCTCCGAGGCCGCCGAAACCAGCGCCAAGTATGACTACGCGCGGTCGGGTAGAAGTCTTCATGTGCGCAGTCTACGCTCCGACCTATGGAATCGCAGAATCAAGACCGGCTCTACCTCGTTACTGGTGCATCTGGATATGTAGGTGGTCGTTTGGTGCGAGTACTTCTTGAAGAAAAGAAGCGAGTGCGGGTATTTGTTCGCGATGCCCAAAAGATTAAAGGACATGCCTGGGCTGATGGTGTTGAAATTTGCGAAGGCACTGCAACAAATGGTGAAGATCTAGCGCGCGCACTGGAAGGTGTGCACACCGCCTACTACCTATTGCACTCCATCAACGTGGCGACAGATTTTGAAGCAGTGGAAGCGCAGATGGCACACACCTTTGCCGATCGGGCAGAGGCAGCCGGGGTCAAGCAGATTGTGTATTTGGGTGGAATCGCCAACGATGAAAACCGCAGCCGCCACTTGTTATCACGTATGAATACCGGCATTGAGTTGGCATCTACATCTGTGCCAGTGCTCGAACTTCGTGCTGGAATTATTATCGGTTCCGGTTCAGCCTCCTTTGAGATGCTGCGCCATCTCACACACCGCTTGCCAATTATGACCACCCCCAAGTGGGTTTCTAATCGCACTCAACCGATTGCTATCCGCGACGTTCTTTACTACTTACGTAGCGTGGCAAATTTAAAGCACCCAGTTAATCGCATCTGCGATATTGGCGGCCCAGAAGTCATGTCATATGCGGCGATGATGCAGGAATTTTCCAAGCTATCTGGACTTCGAAAGCGCATCATCATTCAAGTGCCAGTACTTACTCCCAAGCTTTCCAGTTTGTGGATCGGTTTTGTGACACCCGTGCCAACATCACTTGCGCGCCCACTAGTGGAATCACTGATTAGTGAAGTCGTGGCAGATCCGCGCAAAAGCATTAACGATTTGATTGCACCCCCGGCCGAAGGTCTGCTCACTGTTTCGCAAGCAATTCAGTTAGCTCTTACTCGCACGGAAGAGAACTCAGTCTCCACTCGCTGGTCAGATGCCGCTTTTCCCACAGCGCCCTGGCAGAAAGCACAGAGTGATCCTGATTGGGCAGGCGAACTCACACTGAAAGATCATCGCGAAATTACTACCGATGTTCCCGCTAAATATATTTGGGAGCAGATCGAAGGAATCGGCGGGGAACACGGTTGGTTTGGTTCCGGTTGGCTCTGGTATTTGCGTGGATTAATCGATCGCATGGTGGGAGGTGTTGGACTACGTCGTGGACGCCGCGATCCAAATCATCTTCGTGTTGGCGATAGTTTAGATTTTTGGAGAGTAGAAGGACTTACGCCAGAAAAACACTTGCGACTCTATGCCGAAATGATTCTGCCTGGAAAGGCATGGCTGGAATTTCATTTAGAAGAAATTGATGGCAAGACTGTCCTGACCCAAGATGCCCTCTTTGCACCACGTGGATTAGGTGGCCAGATTTATTGGTATCTCGTTTCACCCTTTCATTTCTTTATCTTCCCAACGATGTGTCGCAATATTGTTAAAGCTGCTCGTAAATCCCACACTTCACGCTAACTCCGTCGTAAGATTAGGTACATGTCTGCGTTAGAAAACTCCGAGACTGCTGGTTCCACATTGACCGACCTCGAACGACGCATTCTTGAATTCGAACGTGATTGGTGGCGCTTTGCTGGGGCGAAAGAGAGCGCGATTAAAGAGCTCTTTGACCTATCTGCCCCTCGTTACTACCAACTGCTCAATGACCTCATTGATCGAGCCGATGCCCTTGAGGCAGCTCCGATGCTGGTCAAGCGCCTTCGCCGCCTGCGCGAAGCCCGCATGAGCGCTCGCACCGCCCGCTAACCACCTCTCGTTTTGCAGCCTGGAATAAGAACCTCTAGATTTGGCGTTAGCACTCACAGGCCGAGAGTGATAATTCGGCCGGATTCACTCGACCTATAGGAGCTAAAAACTATGGCAAAGCAGATTGCCTTTAATGAAGAAGCCCGCCGCGGATTAGAGCGCGGAATGAATGTACTTGCTGACGCAGTCAAGGTAACCCTTGGACCCCGCGGTCGCAACGTCGTACTTGAAAAGAAGTGGGGCGCACCAACAATTACCAACGATGGCGTCTCAATCGCAAAAGAGATCGATCTCGATGATCCATGGGAGAAGATTGGTGCAGAGCTAGTTAAGGAAGTTGCTAAGAAGACAGATGATGTCGCTGGCGATGGAACAACAACTGCAACAGTTCTAGCTCAAGCACTTGTGCGCGAAGGACTTCGCAACGTGGCAGCTGGATCAAACCCAATGGCACTTAAGCGCGGAATTGAAAAGGCAGTAGATGCCATTGTGAGCGAACTTGGTTCAATGGCCAAGAGCGTTGATTCCAAGGAACAGATTGCAGCAACTGCATCTATTTCTGCCGCCGATGCCACTATCGGTGAAATGATTGCCGAAGCAATGGATAAGGTCGGCAAAGAAGGCGTTATCACGGTTGAAGAATCAAACACATTTGGTCTTGAACTAGAACTTACTGAAGGTATGCGCTTTGACAAGGGTTATGTTTCACCATACTTCGTCACAGATACAGATCGCATGGAAGCAGTTCTAGAAGATGCCTATGTATTAATCGTGAACTCAAAGATTTCAAATATTAAGGACCTAGTTCCAGTACTTGAAAAGGTAATGCAATCAGGTAAGCCACTTGCGATCATCGCTGAAGATATTGAAGGCGAAGCACTTGCGACCCTCGTTGTGAACAAGATTAAGGGAACATTTCGTTCAGCTGCGGTTAAGGCGCCAGGCTTTGGAGATCGTCGCAAGGCGATGCTGCAAGATATTGCCATCCTCACCGGAGCTACCGTTATTTCAGAAGAAGTTGGCCTGAAGTTAGAAACTGCTGGCCTAGAACTTCTTGGTCGCGCGCGCAAGGTTGTTATCTCTAAGGAAGAGACCACAATCGTTGAAGGCGGCGGAGATGACGCACAGATCAAGGGACGCGTTGCCCAGATTCGCACCGAGATCGAAAAGTCAGATTCAGATTATGACAAAGAGAAGCTGCAAGAGCGTCTTGCCAAGCTTGCTGGCGGCGTTGCTGTCATCAAGGCAGGAGCTGCAACTGAAGTAGAACTTAAAGAGCGTAAGCACCGCATTGAAGATGCTGTGCGCAACGCAAAGGCTGCAGTTGAAGAAGGAATCGTCGCCGGTGGTGGCGTGGCACTTCTTCAGGCAGCAACAGCAGCATTTAAGAAGCTCAAGCTAGAAGGCGATGAAGCAACAGGTGCCAAGATTGTTGAAGTTTCAATCGAAGCTCCACTGAAGCAAATTGCAATCAATGCTGGTCTTGAAGGCGGAGTTGTAGTTGAGAAGGTTCGCAACTTAGACGCTGGCTTCGGACTTAACGCAGCAACTGGAGAATATGTAGACATGATTAAGGCTGGCATCATCGATCCAGCTAAGGTCACACGTTCTGCTCTTCAAAATGCTGCATCTATTGCCGCACTCTTTATTACAACTGAGGCAGTAATCACCGATAAGCCTGAGCCAAAGGGTGCAAACCCTGCGCCACAGGGCGGCGGGGATATGGACTTCTAAATCCTTAGCGTAAAAAGTTAGGAAGGCCCTCGAGATTAACCTCTCGAGGGCCTTCTGCTTTACGATTAGCAGATGAAGTCATTTAACGCAGAATCCGTAGCACGCGATGCCGCTTTGGCAGATGCCGAATTTGCGACTCAGGTTGGCGACTTCGTCTCTGTTGAATACGATGACGATAATCGCGTAGCGACATATCTTTTCGACGCCGTCATTGCCGGCTATGTCGGTTGGCGTTGGTGCATCACACTTGCCAAAGTAGATAAAGATGCTGAACCAACTATTTGTGATGTCGTTATTTTGCCTGGCCCAGATTCTCTGATTGCACCTGATCACATTCCTTATATGGATCGCATCTTGCCCGAAGATATTGAACCGGGCGTTATTGTGCCAAGTATTTTGGAAGATACTCGACTTGTTCCTGGTGTGAACGCACTTGTGCAAGATGAAGACCTTGATGCAACCCAAGTATTTGATTTAGGCTTAGCGCGTCCTCGTGTTCTTTCCATCGAAGGTCGCGATCAAGCAAGCAAGCGTTGGTATTCAGGTGATCGCGGACCTAATACGCCACTGGCACAAGGTGCTCCTAAGCCATGCGCCTCCTGCGGATTTTTCTTACCGATCGCTGGATCACTTCGTTCAGCATTTGGCGTCTGTGCCAATGCAATCGCACCTGATGATGCCCGCGTGGTTTCTGTGGATCACGGGTGCGGGGCTCATTCAGAGGCAACTCTGTAAAACTTTTACGCCTAAAACCCGGTAGCACGCCCCATCGCAAATGCGATAAATTAGCGCCCTGTCCGAATCCCCCGGCTACTAAACGAGTACCGTAAGAATTTAAGGAGTAAGTGCAATGCCTACCGGAAAAGTTAAATGGTTTTCCCTTGAAAAAGGCTTTGGATTTATTGCATCCGATGAAGGCGAAGATGTTTATCTAGCCGGATCAGCACTCCCAGAAGGCGTTGCAACTGTTAAGCCTGGAACAAAGCTTGAGTTCAGCGTGATTGATTCTCGCAAGGGGCCACAAGCAATGTCTGTGCACATCATTGATGTACCGGTTTCTTTGGCTGAAAATTCACGCGTTAATAGCGATGATCTCGCTGCAATGATTGAAGACACCATCAAGATTCTTGATCGTGTTGGAAATGGTCTTCGTCAAGGACGCCATCCATCAGGTGCTGAAGCAGAGCGTCTTGGTCGTGTTCTTCGCGGAATTGCTTCGCAACTAGAAGCCTAAATACCGCTACGTCTACTACGACGTATTGTGTAACGAATACCCATAACGCCTAAGACGGCGCCCACCACACATGTCCAAATGATTTTGGATTCTGCATCAATAACTACTGCGACAGCGCCGGCGCCAATCCAGGCAATGGTTCCCACTGCAATAAGAGTGACCGCATTCTTGATGTTACTTGCCATAGTTAAAGCCTAACCTTAGTTACCAAGAAAAATAAGAGCGACTAGTGCAATAAGTGTGAGGACTGTAATAAGTCTGCGACTTTTATAGTTCATGTGCTGGCTCCGCATGCGATGGTATGAATTGAATAACAGCATAGGCGATGATCATCAGCACTGGCACCATCAAATATGCGCGAGAGATACCAAGGTGATCACCCAGAATTCCAAGTACGAATGGGGATAAACCAATTGCACTTCCGGCCGCCAGTGAGTTCTTTCCCATTGCTAAATCAGGACGGCCATCACTCAGGCCAATCAGTCGCAAGGATGAGAGTGTGAACTGACTTGATACCCCAAGACCAGTAACTAGCAATGAGAAGAAGCTAATTGTTAAGTTGTGTGAAAACCATAAGCCGGCAAAGCCAATGAATTGGGTAGCGATACAGATTTTAAGTTGAGTATCAATCTCCCATTGTTTAAGCAGAATCGGTCCATACCAACGCCCAATCGCCATGCCAGAACCAAATGCCACGACAGCAAGAGTTGCAATAGCAGGTGTGGCATCAGTACGGTCACGGATAAGTGCTGCCGCCCAGAAAGAGATTGCGAACTCACTAGCAATGCAAGCAAAGAAACCAAACCAGGAGATCCAGAAGTGGCCGGAAAGCTTGCCACCTTGTGGTCCATCTTCGTGCGGCACATGCGCCTGCTCATCTCTAATTCTGCGAAAGAAAAATAGATAGAGCACAAATGGCAAGACAGCCAGGATTCCGATGCGCCATTGATCTCGGAAACTATCTGCGACCAGTCCCACAGTCAGCGTGCCGATGACATAACCGATAGAACCAATCGCATTTGCTTGCGTGAGCGCCACCGCTGATTGCTTGCCATAGTGCCCCGTCAGTGAAGTGACAAAGTTATTAATGACAACTGAGACTCCAAAACCGGCAACAAGTGCCGCCAGAATTGTGAGTTCAACCGGAGGAGCTGCAACAAATCCGATCAAGCCGATGGAGAAAATGATGAGACCAATCCACCCAGTACTAGAGCGACCAAATCTATGCACAAGATGCGAATTAGAAAGACCGGCCATGATTGAGGCAACACCCATTGCAGTTCCATGAAGACCAGCGATAGTGAGCGATGTGCCTTGATCTGCGCGGAGCAACGGTTGTGATGGACCGAATGCTCCTAGGAAGATATTGACAGCCGCACCTTGTAGCGCGATTGTCCAGAAAAAGGAGTCGCGCTTTACCTTATGGGCCATGAACTAAAGCTTGGAGACGACAAAGTCGATTGATGCTGTGAGTGCATCAATATCGGCTGGGTCGACAGCGGGGAACATTCCGATGCGGAGCTGATTCTTACCAAGCTTGCGATATGGCTCGGTATCCACAATTCCATTAGCGCGCAGGGCTGCCGCAACTGCTGTGGCATCAATGGCATCATCGAAGTTAATGGTGCCAACAACATTAGAACGCTGGGCTGGGTTAGTAACAAAAGGAGTTGTGTAGCTGGTCTTTTCCGCCCATCCATAGAGACGTGATGCAGAATCAGCGCTACGACCAGCTGCAAACTTCAGGCCACCATTGGCATTCATCCACTTCACTTGCTCATCAAGGAGCATCAAAGTGACAAGTGCTGGCGTGTTATATGTCTGATCAAGTCGTGAGTTTTCAATAGCAATAGTGAGATCAAAGAATGCCGGAATCCAACGACCGCTGGCCTTAATCTTTTCGGCACGCGCGATTGCAGCCGGGCTCATGAGTGCCAGCCAGAGACCGCCATCTGATGCGAAAGATTTCTGTGGTGCAAAGTAATAGGTATCAAATTCTTTAGCGTTCACATCAAGGCCGCCGGCAGCAGAGGTGGCATCGACGAGCACGAGTGCACCGTCTGTTCCAGCCGGGCGTTTGATTGGCATCGAAACACCAGTTGAAGTTTCATTATGTGTTAGGGCATAGACATCGATACCGGCTTCGGCAACAGCTTCTGGATGTGAGCCGGGCTCAGATTTGATAACGGTCGGTTCACCAAGAAATGGTGCTTCTTTTGAAGCGCTGGCAAACTTTGATGAGAATTCACCGAAAACTAAGTGCTGGGAACGATCTTCGATAAGTCCAAGGGTTGCGATATCCCAAAATGCAGTGGATCCACCGTTACCAAGAATGACTTCATAGCCATCTGGTAGTGAGAACAGTGATGAGAGACCTTCGCGCACACTTTTCACAACGTTCTTTACCGGCTTTTGGCGGTGAGATGTTCCGAGAATGTAGTTACTGCCAGGTGCAGTTAACGCAGCAAGTGCTTCTGGTCGAATCTTTGATGGACCACAACCAAAACGTCCATCACGTGGTTTGAGGTTTTCGGGAATAATTATCTCTGCGCTCATGGGCAAAGACTAAGGGTAGTAACGACCTACTTCCCAATCTGAACTGGTGTTAGCCCGCTCATAGCGCAGGCGATCATGTAAGCGGGAGTAGCGTCCTTGCCAGAATTCGATGCTAATTGGCGTAACGCGATAGCCACCCCATTGCGGCGGGCAGGGAACGGTTGTTCCTTCCGGCCATTTCTGCGCAGCACCGGCATAGCGTTGTTCCAACTCTTCGCGGGAAGCTAAGGGTGCAGATTGTGCCGATGCCCAGGCGCCAATCTGAGAACCCCACGGACGAGTTGCAAAGTAATCTTCTGATTCTTCGCGCGAAATCTTTGCGGCAAATCCGCTGATTGAAACCTGCCGCTCCATGGCATACCAAGGAAAGAGAAGAGTGACTTGCTCGTGTAATTCAATCGCTTGTGCTTTGCGAGATGAGTAGTTAGTAAAGAAGGTAAAGCCACCATCTGATACATCTTTAAGTAACACTGTGCGCGTGGTGATGGCGTCTTGGCCTTGCGCATCACTACCTAAAGTGGATAAGACCATCGCATTGGCTTCGACGATAAAGTCATTTGCCGCAGCTTCAGTGAGCCAGCTACCAAATGCGGCAAAGGGATCAGCCGGCAAGGACTCGAGTCCGACCTCGCCATAAGAGCGGCGCATGGCTCTGATTGCATCGCGTTCCATCTGGCTCATGGATGTATCGAACCTCACTTTTGGCATGTGTGCACCCCCGCCCGATGTGGTGGTCAGCACCCCCGCGTTAGGTGCAGAATTGGCTCCGAATCAAAGAGTAAAAAGCCGATATTGAAGGAGCTCACCGTGTCAGATGATTTCAAGCCAGGCCTTGAAGGCGTAATTGCATTCGAATCTGAAATTGCAGAGCCAGATAAAGAAGGTAGCGCCCTTCGCTATCGCGGCGTTGATATCGAAGACCTTGTAGGACGCGTTTCATTTGGAAATGTGTGGGGACTCCTCGTTGATGATGAATTTAATCCAGGCCTACCAAATGCAGAAGCATTCCCACTACCAGTTCACTCAGGTGATGTGCGCGTAGATATTCAATCTGCGATTGCAATGCTTGCTCCATCATGGGGTTTTAAGCCACTACTTGATATTTCAGATGAAGAAGCACGCAGCAACCTTGCGCGTACATCTGTGATGGTACTTTCTTATCTTGCACAATCTGCCCGCGGAATCTTTGCAAATCCGGTATCAGAGGCAGCAGTTGATAAGGCGCATACTGTCGTAGAGCGCATGATGATTCGCTGGCGCGGAGAACCCGATCCAGCACACGTGCGCGCAATTGATGCTTACTTTGTATCAGCTGCCGAACACGGAATGAACGCTTCTACATTTACCGGTCGCGTTATTGCATCAACTGGCGCCGATGTCTGCGCCGCACTTTCTGGTGCAATTGGTGCGATGTCAGGTCCACTTCACGGCGGCGCCCCATCTCGCGTTCTTCACATGATTGAAGAAGTTGAGAAGACTGGAAACGCCGAAGCATATGTAAAGGGATTACTTGATCGCAAAGAGCGCCTGATGGGATTTGGTCACCGCGTCTATCGCGCTGAAGACCCACGCGCTCGCACACTTCGTCGCACTGCAAAAGAACTCAACGCACCACGTTATGCCGTTGCCGAAGCACTTGAAAAGGCAGCGCTGAAAGAACTCCATGAGCGTCAACCAGATCGCGTGCTAGAAACAAACGTTGAGTTCTGGGCCGCAATCATTCTTGATTTTGCAGAAGTACCAGCTCCGCTCTTTACCTCAATGTTTACCGCAGCCCGCACCGCAGGATGGTCTGCGCATATTCTTGAGCAAAAGCGCACTGGTCGTTTGATTCGTCCATCAGCTCGTTATGTCGGTAAGGCTCCTCGTAAGCCGGAAGATGTTAAGGGCTGGGATGCAACTGTCGAGCAGCTTCACAAGTAGTTTCAGGCACTATGCGAAACATCATCTGGTTTCGCCGCGACCTTCGCATTGGTGATCATCCGGCGCTGCTAGCGGCGATGGAAAACAGTGATGAAATTGTGCCGCTCTTTATTTTAGATAAGGCACAGATTGCTGAAGCTGGGGAAAAACTGCTTGCCTATATGGGGCAATCTCTGCGCGCACTTGATCAATCACTGGGCAACACCTTGCATATTATTGAAGGCGATCAAGTTGAAGTCTTGAAGGAACTTATTGCACGTTATGACGTGAAAGAAGTTCATATCTCGGCTGAGTATGAACGCTACGGCGCAGCGCGTGATGCACGAGTTGAAGCTGCTGGAATTCCACTAGTTCGTACTGGCTCTCCTTACGCAGTTGCGCCAGGTCGGGTTCGTAAACCAAGTGATGACACCCCGTACAAGGTCTACACACCTTTCTACCGCGCATGGCGCACACATGGCTATCGCTCACCTGCTGCAACACCAAAAAACATTAAGGCACCGATTCCGCCTGCTGAATATCGAGCATTTCCGGATTTTGTTATGCCAGCTGATGTTCACGTGATTGAAGCGGGGGAGGCTGCTGCGCTGAAAAGATTTAAAGAGTTTTCTAAAAAAGGTCTTGATTCCTACGATGAGAACCGCAACTTTGCCGGCATTGATGGCACCTCAAAGATGAGCACCTATCTAAAATTTGGTGAGATCCACCCACGCACCTTGCTGGCAGATTTAGGTGAGAGCAAATCACATGACACATTCCGCAAAGAGATTGCCTGGCGCGAGTTCTATGCCGATGTGCTCTGTAATAACCCAGATACTGATACCGAGTACTACGCACCGAAATTTAAAGAGATGCGTTATGACAAGCCAGGAAAGCAATTTAAAGCATGGTGTGAAGGAAAGACTGGTTACCCATTTGTTGATGCAGCTATGCGTCAATTAGTGCGAGAAGGATGGATGCATAATCGCACCCGCATGGTGGTGGCATCTTTTCTTGTCAAAGATCTGCACTTGGAGTGGCAGTTAGGAGAGCGCTTCTTTGCCCAGCACTTAGTTGATTACGACGTTGCATCTAATGCCCACGGTTGGCAATGGACGGCCGGCACCGGCACCGATGCCTCTCCGTATTACCGCGTCTTTAATCCAATAGAGCAAGGCCGACGCTTTGATGAAAACGGTGATTACATCCGTAGATATGTGCCAGAACTTGCTCACCTAAGTGCGGCTGAAATTCATGAACCTTGGTTATTCCTCGATGGCTATTCACATAACTATCCAGAGCGCATTGTCGATCATGCAGTTGAACGCATTGAATCACTCGAGCGATTAAAAGAGATTAAGGCAGATAAGCCCGAAAAACCGTTGTAGTTTTGTCGCATCTGCAAGTGATTCGCAATTTTACTTCACAAGCCTCTTTCACTATCTTTTCCCAGTATTCACAACTCGGCAAAGGAGTCACGATGTTATTTACTAAACGTCGCATTATTGACTACTGCCGCATTTCAACAACAAGTTGCTGATTTAGCTTCCTTTTGCATTATCTAGCTTTATCAAATCTATTTTCATACCCAACAACAAACAGAGGAAAAATATGTCAATTTCAAGAAAAGTATTAGCTGCCGCAGCGGTTGCAGTGCTCTTTACATCAACTGGTGTTATTCCAGCTGATGCACGTCCGAAGAATCAAGCTCGCGCAGTAGCGCAACCTGATTGGCTAGAACAGAACATCGATAATCCAAATGTTCGTATCATCGAGGTAAGTACTGAGCCTGGCATCTACGAGCGTGGTCACATCAAGAACTCGATTAAGTTTGTCTGGCACACCGATCTCGTTGACACAGTAAATCGCGACATCATCAGCCAAGCTAACTTCACCGCACTTGCACAAAAAGCTGGCATCAGTGATGACACAACCGTTGTCCTATATGGTGATAAGAACAACTGGTTTGCGGCATGGGGAGCGTGGATATTTAATATCTACGGTCAAAAAGATGTTCGCGTGCTAGATGGTGGACGCGTTAAGTGGGAAAAAGACGGTCGTGCTCTCACAACCGCTGTTCCAACATTTAAGGCAGGTAACTTTGTAGCAAATAACGCTGATAAGAACTTGCGTGCAAGCTTGGCCAAAGATGTTCTTCCGGTAGCGAAAAAGACAAAGATTGCAGCGCTGATTGATATCCGCGGCGCAGATGAGTTCAGCGGCAAGCTCTTTGCTGCTCCTGGCTTCCAGGAACTAGCAGTACGCGCGGGCCATATCCCAGGTGCAATCAACGTCCCATGGGGTTCAAATGTAAATACTGATGGAACTTTTAAGACAGTTGCAGAACTTAAGAAGCTCTATGCTGATAAAGGCGTAACTGGCACAGATCAGATCATTACGTACTGCCGTATCGGTGAGCGCTCATCACTGACCTGGTTCGTACTCAGCGAAATTCTTGGATTCCAAAAGGTCAAGAATTACGATGGATCATGGACTGAGTACGGAAACTCAGTAGGTGTTCCAATTAATAATCCTTCCGGAACAATTTGGGGAGCTGCGTAATTAGCACCTCACAGCAGTCAGAGAAGAGCCCCGATAGCCTCGGGGCTCTTCTTCCTGTGTGGACTCGCACTGAAAAGATTCGAACAGCAATCTCACTTGGAGTAATTGCTGCGCTATTGGGAACTGCCTTCATTCTCTCTTCATCGGAGAACTCATCCACTGCGCCCATATCACTTCTGATTGGCGCCAGCCTTGGTCTATTGCTTGAACGTGGTCGATTCTGCTTCTTCTGTATTTTCCGTGACGGAATTGAAGATAAGAACACCACGCCATTTCTATCGATTCTTATTGCAATTGCTACCGGATCTATCGGTTACGCAATCATTTTCGGACAATTTCTGCCAGATACAACAACCGAACGCCTGCCACCGGTTGCCCATATTGGACCTGTGAGTTGGGTGCTCGTACTTTCTGCCTTCGCATTCGGCATTGGTATGGCACTTTCTGGTGCCTGCATTAGTGGCCATCTTTATCGTCTCGGGCAAGGTTATATTCGCGCTATTCCGGCGCTGATCGGAACGCTCATCGGTTTTGTTCTTGCATTTCTTTCTTGGAATTGGCTTTATCTAAATGCAATCGCAGATGCACCAACCATTTGGCTTCCGCATTACTTTGGATATTCAGGTTCGCTCATCATTACCTTCATAGCCCTGATTGCACTCGCTCACTTTGTCATCAGAAAAGGCAAGAATTCAGATCCACTGCGCGTTGTCTATGCAGGACAGATTTCTATCGCGGCATCACTAAAACGTGCCATTACTGATCGCTGGAGCCCAATCACCACTGGGCTGCTCGTGGGAGTTGTTGGAACTATCGCCTACTTACGTGTTGAACCGCTAGGTGTCACACGTCAAATAAGCACGCAGGCAAGAACATTCATGACTGAGAATAAAATTGGCGATGACACTCTGGTTGGCCTTGATCGGATGGCTGGATGTATTGCTGTCGTTTCTGAAACCATCACTAATAATGGTTGGCTCATCCTCGGCATCGTGGCATCATCTTTTGCAGCGGCTTTGGCTGGCAATCGCTTTAAGCCAGCACTTCCTACCGTGCGAAATGGCGCAACAGCGTTACTCGGTGGAGTTCTCTTAGGTTGGGGCTCCATGATTTCACTCGGGTGCACCATTGGTGTTCTCCTTTCTGGCACACAAGCATTTGCCCTCTCTGGTTGGGTCTTCTTCGCCTTTGTATTTCTTGGCAGTTGGGTCGGAATCAAAGCCAAACTTCACACGCTCTAATTACCGAGCTTCGATAACTCCAGCACCTGTTCGCTTTGCTTCATACATTGCAGCATCAGCACGTTCAAGAAGGCTGTTTTCGCCATCATTGTGAGCGTGGCCAATACTGACGCCAATAGTGATGCTGTGGCCACGAATAATAAATGGATAACTTAAAGTTGCTTGCAGAGCAAATGCTGCCTCTAAAGTTCTTTCGTAGCTGCCATTAATCAAGACACCAAACTCATCACCACCGAGTCTGGCAAGGACAGCGCCTGTTGGCAGCGATCGACTAAATCGCTGCGCCACTTGTTGCAAAATCAGATCACCCACCTCGTGGCCGTATTGATCATTGACTGGTTTAAATGCATTGAGGTCAAGGAGTAAGAGCGCACCTTCGGTCTCTGAATATGTGGCAAGTTCTGCCACTAAGCGACGACGGTTAGGAAGTCCGGTTAGCTCATCGGTGCGTGCTAGCACCTTCTCTTCCCCAAGATTTCGTGCTTGTCTAATCACTATTGTCATTCGGATAAAGGCAAGAAAGAGGGTGGCGATAGTGGGAATGAGAATATAGATAGAGAAGATTCCGGGACGTAGCGCCATCAACGCGAGCAGAGTGGGGCTAATGAAGATTGAGAGTGCAATAAAGACTGGATGAATTGTCACCTCAGATGTAGTTGCGCTCTGTGCATGCCAAAAGGAGCTAGCAATGATGACAATTCCTATCAGCCAGCCATCATCGGAAATCTGACCGAAGGTGTAATTGTTATTGACGGAGAGCCACAGGTAGAACAGATCTGATGCGCTAAAGATAAGAATTCCAAGAAAGAGCAAGAGCGCACGCTTCTGTAGTCGATGCGTGATCACCGCTATTGCGGCCAGTGTAAGGAGTAATAAATCCGATACCGGAAATAACAGTGAGAAGAATTGATCTTGCACGTCAGAGATAGATTCTGGAAATACTTTCGAGAGAAAGAGCGCAGTGGCAATTGCTGAGATACCGAGCCCAAAGATCACTGAATCGAGCACTTCAATGGGATTTAATCGGCGCCCGCGCGAGAGAGTACGAGGGATGGCAACGAGTAAGAGTGGGTAGAAAAAGAGGTAACTGAGCTGGGCAAGAAACTGTGAAGTGTTGGAAAGTGGGTAGAAATCGGCGTAGCTATTAAGGAGTGAGCCAACTCCCCAGAAACCAATGGCAAGTGATGTCGTGGCAACTGCCACCGGGTCATTGCTTAAGGGTGCTTGGGTAATTGCCGCAATCGCAAAGATCCAGATTGCGTTATAGGCAATGAGATCGAGGGCTAGTGAGTTGCTGTGAATAAAGAGTTTAAGCAAGAGATGAAGCAGTAGGAGTGCCACCGGAAGAAACCTGATAGCGCGATACACCTAAGAATTAAACAGGGGTGCTACCCCCTTATGAATAGGGGAATCGTTACAGCAGGTGAGCTATTGGCTTAGTAACCCTTTTTGCAGAGTAAGCCGGCTGATGATTGTGCATCAGAGACGCTATCTTTAAATGCAGCTGGAGCGCTGAGTAAGAGCGCTTTCTTTGACTCAAGATCTTTCACCTGTGCCGAAAGCTTTGACTTGGAGCTGCTGAGAATAAGCACAGCATTTGCAAGTTTTGATAGCGCGCCAGAAAGTGCCAGTTTTTCAGATGCATTAGTGGAGGCGTTCATAGATGCCTGTGACTTTGTCACCTGGGCACGTGCACTTTCATATGCGGTAGTCACATTTGCCAGAGCTGCGACCGCTTTCTCAAGTTCAGCATCAAGTTCAGCAGTTTGTGCAGAAATATCACCTACGCTTTTTTGAGCCTTCACAGCGGCCTGGAATTGAGTAATTGCAGTTACGCACTCAACTGATAACCAGGTGAGCTTTGAATTCTTGACCATTGAATTCTTGGCACACTTGTACTTATAACCTGAGACAGAAGTTGTCGCATTGAGCTTTGAGCAAGCAGTGCCGTTGCTGATCTTGGCAGCAGATGCGGGCGCTGCGAAAAGTCCACCAGCGATAACTACAGTTGAAAGTAATGTGGCTGCTAATTTGCGGGACATCGTGTTCCTCCGTCGGGTATGCGGCAATGGTAGCGAGACTGAGTTAAATTCCCGTGTAAAGGCGCTCTTTCAAGCATAGAAAATCGTGTGAATTTTGAATCTCAAATTGCGTGTATGATTAACCCATCGACGCACCCTGCATCGATGTACTTCCCCCAAAGTGCGCCAGATGGCCACTTACTTGCGAGTCTTATCAAGACCCTGATGGCCCTAGTTCAGCTAGCTGGCCGATCTAACCGAGACGCGCTTGTCGTCTCGATTGGTATCTATTTTCATGTCTCTACAAACACGTACCCCTGCCCCCGGCAAAGCTCGTCGCGCCGCAAAAGGCAAGCCCCGTCACACAACTGCCCAGAAGGCTGCGCGTAAGACCGTAGCTGCTAAGCCTGCTGCTCGCGGAACTGCAAAACGCAGCGCGGAATCAAAGCCAATAGTTGCCAAGTCAACTATTGCCAAGAAGGCAACTACTGAGCGTTATTCAGATCGCGAAGTTGTTAGTAAGAAGGACGTTCGTTTAGCTGATCGTTCAAAGCTACGCGCACAACGTTTTCAGGAGCGCACCGCATCTAAGTCAAAAAATATTGAAGGCGCACCAAAAGGTAATCCAAAGCAGAGCCGCGAAGAGCGCACATTCTCAAAGCCAGCAAAAGCATTTAAGGGATCTGCTCCAAAGCGCGCTGAATCTACATCGCGTTCTGCAAAGCCAGTCTCACGTGCGGCAAAGTTTGTGGAAGATCGCGCAGAGCGCGAATCACGTCCGTTCCGTCCAGATCGTCCAGAGCGTCCAGCGCAATCAGATACCCGTCCAACAAATCGTCGCGAGGCAGTGAAGGCAAAGATTGCACGTTCTGATGATGGTCGTCCAAACTTTATCCCGCAAAAGCGCGAAAAATTTAATCCAAGTGCGCCACGTGGTGCATCAACCCGCAGTGCTTCAGCACGAAGTGCAGCACCAACTCGCGATACCGAAACTTCACAGCGTCCAGCTCGTGATCGTCGCAATGACTCACCGGCCTATGCCCGCGATGATCGTCGCGCATCAAAGACTCATTCAAATGTGGCAACCGATTTCGGCGCAGATGATAATTACATTTCAGTAAATTTAGCTGATGCCAACTTAGTTGAGGCAACACCTCTTTCTGAAGTAACAACTACTTTCCGTGACCTAGGAATCGCACCAGCGCTCTCAAACGCCCTTAGCGCCCAAGGAATCATGCATCCTTTCCCTATCCAGATTGCAACACTTCCAGATGCACTAGCTGGCCATGACATCTTGGGTCGCGGACAAACTGGTTCTGGAAAAACTCTAGCTTTTAGCCTTGCACTGCTGACAAATATCAGCGACAAGGTTGCTCGTCCACATAAGCCACTGGCACTGATCTTGACCCCTACTCGCGAACTCGCGCAGCAAATTGATGAAGTACTTCGTCCACTAGCACGCGCAGTTGGCCACGAATCAGTAGTTATCGCTGGCGGAATGCCATATGCAAAGCAGATCACTGCCATGCGTAAAGCAACCGCAATCTTGGTGGCAACACCAGGTCGCCTGATTGACTTGCTCAATAAGAATGAAGTTCAGCTCGATCAACTTCAGATCACAGTTCTTGATGAAGCAGATCAGATGGCAGATATGGGATTTCTTCCGGTTGTGAAAGAAATTCTTGATCAAGCACATCTTGGTGGACAGCGTCTGCTCTTCTCAGCAACACTTGATCGCGGCGTGGATTCACTTGTGAAGCAGTACCTGAAGAATCCAAAGACACACTCATTACAAAATGACCGTGCTTCGGTTTCAACTATGGAACACCATGTTCTACAGATGCACCCTGGCGATAAAGATGACATCACATCCCAGATTGCAGCACGTAATGGAAAGACAATTCTCTTCGTAAAGACACAACGCGGCGCAGATCGTTTAGCGGACAAGCTTGCTAATGCCGGTGTTCCAGTTGGCGCATTGCACGGTGGAAAGTCACAGGCAGTGCGTACTCGCACCCTTGCCCTCTTTAAGGAGCAAGAGAATTCAGCTCTCGTTGCAACAGATGTCGCAGCACGCGGTATTCACGTTGATGGAATCTCACTAGTAGTTCACGTAGATCTTCCACAAGATCACAAGGATTACTTACACCGTTCCGGTCGTACAGCTCGCGCTGGCGAATCAGGAACTGTTGTCACTCTCTCCTCATCAAAGAATTCACGAGCAGTATCAGGACTTCTTACACGCGCAGGTGTGACACCGAAGTTCCATGATGTTCGCCCACTTGATGAAAAGCTGATGGTCCTTACGGGTGCGCAAGAGCCAACAGGTGTTCCTTATATTCCACCTATCGTTGAACGTAAGAGCCCACAAAGTGGATCACGTTCAGGTGGCGGCAATCGTCGTGGTGGTAGCAGTGGTGGATATCGCGGTGGCAATAGCCGTCGTGGTCGCTAACTAGCCGCCATAATCTCGAAGTAGGAAGTTTCCAAGGTTGTAAAGTTACTTACAATCCACGAGATTTCTAAATTTGTTAGTCGAGAATCAGTATCAACGTTAAGTCTCTGCGCGCGCGAGTCAATCTCCTGAGCCTGGGATTTTAACGAGTTTATCTGAGCAATCTTCTCTTTTGAGAATTTTCTACTTGAGGATTCCTTTAATGAGGTGTCTAGCATTTGCTGAATCTTTCTCGCCTTTAACCCAAGTTTTTGGACAGATATAATCTTCGCTTTAAGTTGGGCCAGTTGTTGTGGTGATAGCGCTACAACTGGAACAGGCGCGGTTCTAGGAGCGGCTTCCACCTTTCCAATTTGGGACCAAGTAAAGACTCCAGAGCTATTAGCTCTACAAACTAAGTTAGTACCAGAAGGCTTTAATGCAGGAAGAATCTGATCCTTATAGGTTGAGGGACATGCACCTTCTGGAATCACCTGCAGGAGTTGCACGGGAGCTGGATGTAGATAAGTAGCCGAAAAAGTTCCAGATGCTAGGCAGGATATTTCTAATCGCAGTTCAATTTCCTTGCTACCTGTATATGAGATGTAACCAAACCCATGCAATCTATCGAACCCACTTAGAGGCAAACTAACGTCAGAATATGTCGAAGGGATGCCAGGCCCATATGCGAGAGTCTTTACATCTAATCCAGACTGATCTAGCAACTTGGCAACGCAGCTATCCAGTCGCTTGGTAGTAGAAAAAGTGATATTTGATTCGGTCGCAAAATAGCCATCTTCAAGTGGTTTCAAACTATTTGCTACCCTCTTTGCATCTGGGAAACCAACTCTGATTTCCCCCAGTGGTTCCACACTTATATTTGATGGCAATACATTCTTTACCTCAGACTTAATTATTGGTTTTTGTAGCAAGGTCAGAGTTGGAAGAAGGCTATTTGAGTTTAGCGCCCACTCTATTGTGTAGCTTTGAATAGAGTATTCGGGGCACTTGAATGTGAAGGCAAGTGGAAGATTATTCTTGGAAGAGAGATCAACTGGTATCAGATATTCTTTTTTCTGACGATAAAAAACTCCTTCGTAAGAATCTGCAACTCCCCAGTTATAAACAAGAAAGCTCGCACAGTGCCCGAGGTATAGATCCTCTGCAAGCTCAAGACGTAAAATTGATTCCGATTCGATTGAACTTAACAGTGTCAATTTGCTTGAAGGTTTTTCTCTTGGTATCTCTTTGACAGTTATTGGCGCCTTCTCTTCTTTGTTTGCCCCAGTCTGAGTCCAAATGAGCGACTTCCCGACCTTCTTACACACGAGTTTTATAGAGTTTGAGACTTTAATTGCACCGTTCTTACTGCAGACTGACCCCGATGATGTTTGTGCCGCAATCGATGGTGACGTCAATCCAGAGACAAGTGACAGAGCGAGGAATGCGGTGAAAACAATTTTTTTCATATCAAATTAAATCACAGTCGCTTAGCGCTGTTTCTTTCGCACATTCATCCCGATTTGGCGTACAAAACTTCTTGGCGCAATTGAAATAATTGCGACAAGTAACTTGTATTGCCATCCTGGAATACTCACCGGCTTAGCTGCCCGTGCATCTTTCCAAGATTGCGCCACTAACTTATCGGCGTTAAGCCACATGAAACTTGGCAACCCTTTCATCTTCATTCGTCCACGCTGATGAAATTCGGTGCGAGTAAAGCCGGGGCAGAGCGCAGAGACAATAACGCCAGTTCCTTTGAGCTCTGTGTTCAGTGATTCAGAGAGCACGGTCAGATATGACTTAGCCGCGCTATATGTTCCACCAGCAATAAAGCCGGCAACGGATGACACATTGATAATCGTGCCAGATTTACGCTCTTTCATCCCGGGCAAGATCACATGCATTAAACGCATGGGCGCCCGCACCAACACATTGAGTAAATCTTGTTCATCGCCCAAGTCACTTGCCGTAAAGGCCTTGTTGATACCAAAGCCTGCGTTGTTAATTAGCACTTCTATTTCATAGCTCTGAATGTATTTCTCAACAGATTTCACACCACTTTTGGTAGCTAAATCTGCCGGCAGTACAAATGTTTGAATCCCATACTTCTCACGTAGCCCAGCAGCACGTTCATGTAGTCGGGCTTCATCGCGAGCAACAAGTGCGATGTTGTAACCCTTGGATGCCAGTAAGCGCGTGAAACTTTCGCCTATTCCGGCAGTTGCACCAGTTACTAGAGCCCACTGCGTCATTTAAATAACTATTCCTTGCGTATCTTCATCGCGAATATGCCAGGAAGATCCGTACTCCTTAATCAAATCAAGGAAGGGTTGTGCGACAAACCATTCTGGGCCAGAAATTCCTTCTGGCTTCCACTGCCCAGTTGAAATAAGTTCGAGTGCAATCATGGGGTTAATTGCGGTCTGCCAGACAACAGCCTGGTTGCCATAGTTCTTCATCGACCACTCGTTATCTACAACGTTATAGATATAGACAGCCTTTGGTTTTCCATCCTTACCTAAACCTTTTACTAGCGTTCCGGCACATGTCTTTCCATGCATGAGATCACCGATAGTTGCCGGATCAGGCAAGAGCGCAGCCAGTAGGTCGCGTGGTGAGACTTCCACACTTCCCACCTTCACCTTTTCTTTCTTATCAAGGCCAAGGGTATGAATGGTTTTGAGCGTCTCGATGAATTGTGCACCAAGGCCATATTTAAAGCGCACTTGCTTGGCTTTTACTTTCTGGGGGATGAGCACAACTTCCTCATGCTCCACGTTTACACATTCAACAGGTCCAATGCCATCTGGAAAATCAAATGTTTCGATTTCACTAAAAGGCTCAGTTGTATACCAACCACGACCTTCTTCATAAATCAGTGGTGGATTAAGGCACTCCTCAATTGTGGTCCAGATAGAAAAGGATGGCGCGAAGTCATATCCATCGACTGTCAGGTTCGAACCATCCATCACCGCTAGGTAATCAATACGGGAGAAGAGTTCGTCTTGGGCATAGCGGGCAAAGACATCGCTCATACCTGGTTCGATTCCCATACCAACAACGGCGTAGATTCCTTTATCGCTCCATATCTTTTGGCGAGCAAATTGCTCATCACCTAATTTGATTCCAGGTTTATTAGTTGGGTCAGTGGGATGAGCAATTGATAGTGACATCGCCATATCCATGTAGTGCACACCTTCTTCTTCACATGCAAGAAAGATTGGCATAACAAATCGTGGGTCTACCGCGTTGATCACAATATCGGGAGACACTTTGCGAATGAGGGCACGGATGTTATTCACATCAGAGGCATCGACTTCTTGCGCCGAAAACCTGGAATCATTTGCTTTTGCTACAGCTGCCTGAGCCCGCGCGAGTGTGTAATCTGCAATAACCATTGATGTAATAAAGGGTCTACGTGCTGCGATATTTGCGATTGCACTGCCAACTCCGCCTGCGCCGATAACGAGCGCTTTCATGGGTGGCCTCTCATATTTCTTAAAACACACTTCCTATAAGTGTGTTCGGGGAAGGTTATCTCTACCGATAACCTTTGCCAAGCATCTTCCATACGTGATGATGCCCACGTCCCCGTAGCTCAGTGGATAGAGCAACCGCCTCCTAAGCGGTAGGTCGCAGGTTCAACTCCCGCCGGGGACACAAATTAGATATTAGGAAAATATCACTGTGCGCTGACCGACGATAAAGATTCGATCTTCGGCAAATAACTTCACTGCTCTTGCTAGTACACGGCGTTCAATATCGCGGCCACGGGCAATCATCTCTTCCGGAGTTGCCGCATGGTTTACGTGCGCAACATCTTGTTCAATGATGGGACCCTCATCTAAATCAGAGGTCACAAAGTGCGCTGTGGCGCCAATGATTTTCACACCGCGATCATGAGCCTGGTGATAAGGCTTGGCACCTTTAAAGCCAGGTAAGAATGAGTGGTGGATATTAATAATCTTTCCGGGCATTGCTGCACAGAATTCCTTGGAGAGTATCTGCATATATCTGGCTAGGACTACAAAATCTATTTTGAGTTCGGCAATCTTTGCCAGCATCACTTTTTCTTGTTCTGCCTTTGAGGCTGCGGTGACTGGCAGGTATAAGAATGGAATTCCGTGTGATTCAACCAGGGACTGCAAATCTTCCCGATTAGAGATCACCAGTGGGATTTGAATAGGAAGTTCACCTAATTCAAGCAGATACATCAAATCTCTGAGGCAGTGGCTCTCTTTAGTAACAAGAATGAGAGCGCGTGGCTTTTCATCGGTAGGCCGGATGTGAAGTGAAGGAGAGAACTTTCCTAGCCCATCGCTCAAGCTCTTCTTTGCCGCATTTAGGTCTTGTGAGGTTTCAAAGCGAGTGCGCATAACAAAAGTATTTGTAGCGGTATCTGTGAACTGTTGGTTCTCGATGATATTTCCACCGCAGCTAAGCACAGCAGAAGTCATCGCATGCACTATTCCTGGCTGGTCTGCACATTGCAGGGAAGCTATGAGATCCATAGCCCAAGGGTAAAGGTAACTAGTGCGTAATCGTAAATCGCTGCATCCACTTTGGCGCCCACCAGTTGCGTTCGCCAAATAGGCGCATGAGAGCAGGTACCAAAAGGGCGCGAACGATGGTGGCATCAAGAATTACTGCCAGTGCCACACCAAATCCCATTGATTTAATCGATGTGACGCCACTTGTGATGAAGGCGGCGAAGACCACGGCAAGTAGTACAGCGGCGGCGGTAATAATGCGAGCAGATCTTTGAAGTCCAGTTGCAACAGCTTCGATATTTGATTTACCAGCCAGATGTTCTTCTCGGATGCGAGAGAGCAAGAAGAGCTCATAATCCATCGAAAGACCAAAGACTACGACGGCAATTAAAATGACAATAGAGGTATCAAGTGTTCCGGTGAGAGTAAAGGAGCCGACTAACCATTGCAGGTGACCATCGATGAAGACCCAGGTGAGAACGCCCATGGTTGCGGCTAGTGAAAGCACATTAAGTAGCACGGCCTTAATGGGAAGAATGATGGAGCCGGTAAAAACAAAGATTAATACGAAAACACTGAGTGCAATCCAACCCAATGCCCACGGCAATGTTTTGGAAATACCGTCCTGTGAATCTGTGTAGTCAGCTGCAACTCCACCGACGAGCGTTCCTGCTGGTGAATCGAGATCACGAATATCGTGAATCAACTTCTGTGCATCAGGAGTGCGTGGCAACATTGAATGGAATGCCACAAGGCGAACATCTTGGCCAATTACCTGCGGTGGTTGAACCGCCACAATTCCAGAGACGTTGGTAATTTCTCTCACATATTGGTCAACTTCCAGAGTTTTATCCGCGCCAGCAAAGACAATAATTTCTACTGGATTATTTGTCTGCCCCGCAAATCGATCTGCTTGTAGCGCAGTTGCGATTGCTGCCGGATTTGATGCCGGCAACATTCTTGAATCACCTTGTGCAAATTTAATGTTTTGAACAGGTGCGGTGAGAATTCCTAGAATTACCAGCGAAAGAATGACTACCGCCGTTGGGCGTTTCATCACAAGTCTGGCGGTCTGAGCCCAACGACCGTCTTCCTTGGGAGTAATTGAAGACTTACGGATTACTCCTTTATCAATTCTTGTACCTAAGAGAGCCAAAATTGGCGGAAGTCCAAAGAGTGCACCAACGACTGCAAGTGCAACGACTGAAACTCCGGCGTAACCAAAAGATTTCAAGAAAGGAAGCGGGAAGAAGGTAAGTGAAACCATAGTGACCAGAACAGTGAGTCCTGAGTAAAAAACAGTTTTACCAGCGGTTGCCATGGTGGTGACAATCGAATCTTGCACGTTCTTACCATGGTGAATTTCTTCGCGGAAGCGGTTGACCATCAAGAGCGCGTAATCAATACCAAGGCCAAGGCCCATACCGGTGGTGAGATTAAGAGCGTAGACGCTGACATTTGTGAAGAGTGAGATCAGGTAAAGAATAAAAAAGGCCCCAATAATTGCAGCTACACCAACAATAAGTGGCATGGCAGATGCGGCCAGTGCGCCAAAGACGAAGGCGAGGAGAATAAATGTCAGCGGGATAGATACGATCTCGGCAATCTTCAAATCTGAAGCAATTTTTTCAGAGATGGCATTTCCTACAACAGAAACTCCACCTGGATATAAAGTGAAGCTTCCATATTTGCCTTCGTACTTATCCTGAAAAACTGCGCCGAGTTCCTGGCTTTCGGGTGAAAATGCATCTGCTTCACCATAAATTAAAATGTAGGCAGCACGGCCGTCTTTAGATATCAGCGTTGCTTCCCCGCCTGAGCTCCAGTAGGAGAGAGTCTTAGTAACACCTACTTCGCTAGCTATCTTGGCCTCTAGCGATTTTGCTTCTTGCACAACATCTGGACTAGTTACTTCTCTGGTGCCGGCATCCACTACAACGACTACAGAGGGATCGTTAATTTTTAAGTCATCTCGGAGATACTCATAGACTTTGTAAGAATCACTCTTTGGATCTGAATATCCACCGGCATCAAGGCGACTAAAGATGAGTGAGCCAAAGACACCAGAAAGAATTATTCCGATGAGAAAGAGTGCTAATCCCTCTTTTTTCCTGCGTACAAGCAGGTGCCCGAGCCTCTCAAACATAGACATAAGTATGTAGGATTCGATTATGAAATTCGAATTTGGTCACAGGTGTTCTCGCTCATGAGCGATGTGTTTCCCGTAACAACTGAGGACGAACGCGACCCACGTGAAGACCAGAAGGAAGATAGCAAGCGTGAGGAAGAAATTAGAGGGGATAAACCCCCACATCACGACGAGTAGTTATTCGCTTGCAGCTGCAGGTTTTGGTTCTGCCGCCGCCGCAGGTTTTGCAACAGAGTCTGTCTTATAGAAACCAGATCCTTTAAAAACTACGCCAACAGATGAATACACCTTGCGAACTTCACCCTTGCATTCAGGGCACTCGGTTAGGGGCTCTTCCGAAAAACTCTGAAACGCCTCGAAGGCATGGTCGCAGGCGTTGCACAGGTATTGATAGGTAGGCAATGTGAGACCTTTCTCAAGAGGGATATCTATGCCTAAGTCTAAAGAAGTGAGACGATAGGCGCGAATCCACGGGATTCACGAGCGCGAAGGAGATTCAAGCAGTGAAGCGAATGACAGCAATTGCACTTATTGCAGGGGTACTTTTACTGAACCCGCAAACGGTATTCGCTAATACGCTGGTTGCAACAACTCCGGTTGCAGGTGCCTCACTAGATAGCGCGCCGAGCGCCGTAACAGTCACAACCGAAATCGCTCTCATGGATGCTGGCAATGAAGTGACAGTCACTGATCCATCAGGTGCTCGAGTTGATGATGGCGCACTCACAATCGATGGAGTCAACGCAGTTGTTGGCCTCAAGCAACTTGTAAAGACTGGAATCTACACAGTCAACTATTCGCTGTTGGCAGAAAATGATGTTCCACTAGTTGGAAAATTCACCTTTAATTTTGCAGAACCAACTGTGATTGAACCAGTTGCACCACAACCAACACCAACTCAGGCAACAACGCCGTCGGGAAATAATGTGGGTACAACGACATTTGTCCTCGGCCTCTTACTTGCAGCACTCGTCGTAACCTTGGCTCTTGCACGATATGCTCGAAAGATTTATAGGGAGCGATGAATTCTCTGTCAGGAGATCTGACTCAGGCAAGTTCTTTCATTAGCGCTGTTGGGACAGTCAATAAGTCTTTACTCATACTTTCGGCTTGTGTTTTGGTCGGCGTGCTTCTTTCCTTTGGTTTTTTGCTGATTGAACATGGCGGTAAATTACAGAGCTCGGCAGGCAAATTACGAAAGTTCGGTGAAATCGCTGCCGGTATCTGGCTTGTGACAAGTTTTTTAGAAATAACAATCACCCTTGCAAATATTCTCGACTCTTCCCTCGGCGCAGCACTTGAACCCACAACCTTTCGCTCATTTATCACCCAGGTAGATCTGGGAAGATTCCTCTTTGCCCAAACTATTGCCGCTGCAGTAGTTCTCGTTGGGCTTCGTTTTATCACCACCGCACTGCAATCAATTGTCTTTCTCGCTATTACTCTGATGGGTCTAGTTGCACCTGTATTCCAAAGTCATTCAGCAGCGGCTGGTTCTCACGCCCTGGCAATTGGTTCCCTTGTGGTGCATGTGGTTGCACTTTCACTCTGGGTGGGTGGCCTCTGTGCAATTGCACTGATTGCAGATGCTGATCGAAGAATTGCGCTGCCTCGCTTTAGCCAACTCGCGCTATGGGCAGCAATTGCAGTCGTTATTAGCGGAGTGACAAATGCATGGTCACGTTTAGATTTTGCACAGGCGTGGTCAACTTCCTATGCCCGCATTGTGATTGCAAAAGCAGTGCTCACCTTAGTTTTAGTCTTCATTGGTTATCGCAATCGGCGCAAGCTCGCACAAGGAGTTCATACTGGTTGGTCGCTACTGACTCGAGTGATTGTTTATGAAGTTCTACTTATGGGCGCGATAGTCATTCTCGGCAGTTGGCTCTCTAAGACAGAGCCGCCAGTGGGTGCGCAAGCTGCATATAGCCCGGCAATTGCAATCGTAGGTTTCCCGGCACCGGCTGAACCAAACTTCATGCGCATACTCACTGTTTATGATCCAGATGCGCTGATAATCGGCATCCTTATTACTTTGGTTGCGCTGTACATAAAGGGTGTATCAATCTTGAAAAAGCGTGGAGATGCTTGGCCAGTTGGTAGAACAATTTCATTCGCCCTCGGTATTGCGGCAATAGATTTTGCAACAAGTGGCGGTTTAGGCGTCTATGCACTCTTCTCTTTTCAGTATCACATGATTGCGCACATGA
This sequence comes from Candidatus Planktophila versatilis, assembly GCF_002288265.1. NCBI lineage: Bacteria > Bacillati > Actinomycetota > Actinomycetes > Candidatus Nanopelagicales > Candidatus Nanopelagicaceae > Candidatus Planktophila > Candidatus Planktophila versatilis. Next base: position 112,125 of record NZ_CP016778.1, read on the forward strand.
TTCTAGGAATGCTCGCCCCCATCGGTTTAGTACTGGGTGCACCACTTACGCTTGCACTGCGCACACTTCCACAGGGTCGCACGCCAGAGGAACGCGGTGTGCGCGGATCACTGCTGGCAGCGCTGCATTCAAGGTATTCGGTGATCATCACGAATCCAGTCGTCGCACTTGCCTTGTTTGACGGTTCCCTGTTCGTTCTCTACTTCACCAATCTCTTTGGTGATCTCATGCAGAACCACGCTGGTCACTTCTTTATGAATGTGCACTTCTTGCTCGCTGGCTATCTCTTCTTCCATGTGATTATTGGAATTGACCCAAATCCACGCAAAGTTCCGCATGTGGTTCGCATCGTTATCTTGTTTGCCGCAATGAGCATTCACGCATTCTTTGCCATCTCATTACTAGCAACATCTACCTTGATTGATGGTGGCTACTACAAGTCAATTGCAACTCCGTGGGTGACAGACTTGTTAGCTGACCAACATGCAGCTGGCTCAGTGGCATGGGCAATGGGTGAAATACCAGTACTTCTTGCAATTACCGCAACTTTTATTCAGTGGATGCGCGATGATTCTCGCGAAACTAAGCGGATAGATCGCAATGAAGCCCGCATGGCGGCCATGGGTGAACCAGATGACTTGGCGCAATACAATAATTATCTAAGTAAATTACAGCGCCGCAGCGAGAGAGAAGGTCAGCAATGAGTCTAGAAAACGTCTTCATACTTCCTGCTGAATACAACGACCTTCGCGATAGCGTGAGAGCGCTGGCTGAAAAAGAGATTGCACCTTTTGCGCGCGCTGTAGATGAAGAACATAGATATCCGCAAGAAGCACATAACGCACTCGTGAAATCTTCACTCTTCGCAGCCCATGTTCCAACTGAGAATGGTGGCGATGGCGCAGACGCTCTTGCCACCTGCATCATCATTGAAGAGGTAGCGCGAGCATGTGGTTCGGCATCTCTTATTCCGGCAGTAAATAAATTGGGATCACTTCCTCTTATTCTTGGTGGAAATAAAGAACAGAAAGAGCGTTGGCTTCGCCTGCTGACTCAAGGAAAAGGTTTCTCCTACTGTCTTTCCGAATCTGAAGCAGGCTCTGATGCATCAGCACTAAAGACAACGGCGGTGCGCAAAGGTGATGGCTGGGTCATTAACGGAAGCAAGAAGTGGATTTCTAACGCAGGTGAATCTGAGTTCTACACAGTTATCGCACAAAGTGATTCATCACTTGGCTCAAAAGGAATCACCGCATTTGTCATTGAGAAATCTGATCCCGGAGTCTCATTTGGCGCACCTGAGAAGAAGATGGGCTTTCGTGGTTCACCAACGCGCGAGGTGTATTTCGATAATGTGGAAGTTGGCGATGATCGTCGCATTGGTGAGGTGGGCAAAGGTTTTGCACTGGCCATGGACACTTTAGATCACACTCGAATTACCATTGCCGCCCAAGCTCTCGGTTTAGCTCAGGGCGCTTTTGATGTGGCAAAGAAGTATTCCCATGAAAGAAAACAATTTGGAAAAGAGATTTTTGACTTCCAAGGCGTGCAATTCATGTTGGCAGATATGGCTATCGGCATCGAATCTGCCAGACAACTTACCTACGCCGCCGCTGCTAAAAGTGAACGTGGTGATAAAGATTTACGTTTCTTCTCTGCCTCAAGTAAGACCTATGCAACCGATGTTGCAATGAAGGTAACGACAGATGCAGTGCAAGTTCTTGGCGGTTACGGCTATGTCTCTGATTACCCAGTTGAGCGCATGATGCGTGATGCCAAACTCACTCAGATTTATGAAGGCACCAACCAGATTCAAAGAATAGTAATTGCTCGAAATCTTCCTTAACTATCGCTGAAAGCGGATAACTAAATCTGGAGTTGCTGCTGCATGAAGTGGGATATCCCATTGCTCGCGCGGTAGATCTTCACTAGAGATTTCATCAGGATGAATAAGGCCAATTGAAAATGCAGAAAATTGTGGAAGTGCTCTGTCGTAATACCCACCACCTTGTCCTAGGCGATATCCACTGCGATCAATTCTGAGAGCGGGCACAACAATTACTTCAACATCGCCAAGGTCGGTAACGGCCGGACCTTTCGGTTCCGCAATCTTCTTACTCTGTGAAATCTGACTTTGCTCGCCATTCCAGCTCACCCACTCAAGATCCTTACCTGCTATTCGAGGCAGAAGCAGAATCTTTCCTTTTTTAATTAGCGCCAGATTCAGGGCTGTTGTGTCAGGTTCATCTGAATATGAGATGTAGCTTGCAACAACTTTTGCTTTGTGAAACTCCTGTGAATCAGCAAGATGTTCAAAAGAGTGTTCTAGATAACGTTCACTTCGCTCACGACGGTAACGAGTACGAAGGCTGTCTTTTTCTTCGCTGATACCCATGGAAATCCCCTAGAAATTAGTGCAGTGCAAGTAAGGTTAGTGATTATGTCAGAAGCTGCGCGCGTAGATGAAGTTCTCGCTTCACTCTTAGAACTTTGTCGCCCCCTCGAGCCATTTGATATGCCTTTACTTGATGCCCACGATGCCACGCTTGCTGAAGATATCTTTGCCGGTGAGCGCTTAGTGATGAAAGCCGGTAGTCGTATCCGTTCTACCCAAATCGGATTAGCCGCATCGATCGGCCTTGATCACCTGCCCACACGACCACATCCACGAGTTGTTGTTATCTCAGCCGGCCCCGATCTAGTTGAACCAGGAGTTCCACTTAAGGCAGATGAAGAGTATGAAACAAATTCTTGGTTGCTCACTACTGCGGTACGCGAAGTTGGCGCAGTTGCCTACCGCGTTCATTCAATCCCAGATGATGAATCCCAACTACAAGATGTGATTGAAGACCAACTAGTTCGCGCTGACCTCATAATTATCAGCGGTGAACGCCACGATGATTCCTTTGATCTCATTACAAGAACTCTGGAAAAAATTGGTGAGATTAAGACTGTGGAGCTCTCCATCGAATCAAGTGGCCGACACAACTTTGGCACCATTGGTCCAGATAAGACTCCGGTAGTGACACTGCCAGGAGATCCGATTGCTGCCTACATCTCATTTGAACTTTTGGTGCGCCCAATGATTCGCACCATGCTCGGGACGGCAACAATTCACAGACCATCGCTGAAGGCAAAACTTGATAAGGCAATTACTTCCAAAAGTGGAGTTCGCTCCTACGTTCGAGCCGTACTCAGTGAAGACGGAAAATCTGTCACACCACTGAGTTCGCAAGATGAACAAGCAACCTTGTCAGATGCCAACTCACTCATTGCAATCAGTGAGAGTGATACCAAACTTTCTGCTGGAGATTCTGTCACCGTAGTTGTGCTTGAACGCCGATATATTTAAGAGCAGATAATGCATCCAACTAAGCTCTCCGGAAGCGAAGTGACGTTGCGCCCCATGCGATATCGGGATAAATCGCAGTGGACCCAAGTCCGAGCAGAAAATCGTGAGTGGCTAGATCCTTGGGAAGCAACCTTGCCAAATATTCCTGCTGGCAGCCCGGCTTATGAAGATTCCAGCGTGCGCCCTACCTTTTTTCAAATGGTGAGTCTGTTTAGACGCGAAGCACGCGCTGGTCGTTCGTACTCATTTCTTATCTGGCATAACGAGAATCTGGTGGGTCAGATAACAATGGGGGGCGTCACCTACGGCGCCATGCGTGGGGCTCATATCGGTTATTGGATTGATAAGAACTTTGCCAACCGAGGATTTACCACCCAAGCGGTAGAACTCATCTCTGAATTTGGTTTCACCCAACTTGGTTTACATCGCATCGAAATCAATGTGCGACCTGAAAATGATGCCTCATGCAGAGTTGCAGAGAAAGCAGGCTTTGAATTCGAAGGATTTAAGAAGGCTTTTCTGCATATTGATGGAGCTTGGCGCGATCACAAATGCTTTGTTAAAACTAACGAATTAATCCGTTAAACCCCCCTCGAAATCCACAGAGTTAAGGGGGTGCACCTCTAACCTTTATCCACCATGGCTTCAGGAATCATCTATTTGGCAATCATCGGGATGTGGGTTGCCTATTTTCTGCCCCGGTGGGTCCACAATAAAAATGAATTTTCTGGAAAAAGCGTCGAACGTTATAAGAGCGCGCTACGAGTCGTAGCTAGCACTACACCAGGTGCCCAAATTGGAACCGGGGCCATTTACACAGATGTTGATCGTGCAGGACGAGTTGCCCAGCAACTCATGCGTCGCAGAATTGTTTTCCTCATTATTTCGACAACACTCATACTCACGACGGTAGGTGCAATCATGCAAACATTCACATATGTAGCAATCGCTGTTCCAGCAACAGCCCTAGTTCTATACATCGCACATGTGCGACGTCAAACAGGTAGAGAACAGATTCAACGCCGCCGCGTTGATCAACTACATAAGCGAACCGAAGGTGTCTCACACACAAATCTTGCTGAAGTACTAACTAATAGGACAACAGAAGTTCATGTATCAAAAGAACACTGGATTCCATTTGCTGAACGTGAGTTAACGGGCGTTACCGTGCTACCTAAAGGAACGGCGCAATCACGTTCTGAGTGGCAACCAAATGAGGTTCCTGTTCCAACATATGTGAATGCGCCAAAAGCCATCACACCCAAGCGCATTATTGATCTCACAGAACCCGGCAAGTGGACAGATGAGCAAGAACGTCTAGAACGCGAAGCTTTAGCAGCAGCTGCTCCTTCACGAGATGAGATATTTGATCAGCAGCTTGCAGATGAAGCGGTGCAGCGACTTCGCGAGATCCGCGCTGCAAACGAATAACTGATTTAAATCCAGCTAGGGAACCACATTCTGGCCTGCCAAGCATCGTAGGTAATTACTTCACCTAGATAAATTGGCAAAAAGTAGACGAAGTTAAGGAAAATCAGAATAAATAACGCTGCCACCATCACTTCACCTCTTACCTTAAAGGTGGCCAGGATTGAGCGAACGGCAAATACCAGTGCCAAAATCACAAAAGGCTCGAAGATAATTGCGTAAAAAGTGAAGACTGTTCGTTCTTGAAAGAAGAACCAAGGCAAGTAACCGGCTGCTAATCCGGTGATAATTACTGTTATTGCTGGGTCAAAGTGGCGCGTGAGAAATGAACGCACCCAGAGACCGATGATGAGTGAGATGGCGGCAATACCAAGCCACCATAAGAGTGGTGTGCCGAGTGCGATTACTTCTTGCGAACATGATTTCGCACCACATCCTTTGGGTGACTCATAGAAAAACGACGTGGGTCTGCCCATGAATAACCAACTCCATGGATTGGCTTCGTAGACATGTTTTTCTGTGAGCCCGGTATGAAAGCCCAACATCTGTTGGTGGTAGTAAATAAATGAATTAAGAATATTTGTTGAGTGATCTCTCGCCCATCCACGGTTACTGACAAACCAACCTGACCATGAAGTGAGATAAACACCAATAGGTATTACCCCGAATTGGACAATACGTTGCACAGTTGGCTTGACCAAGTTTTTTCCGGTGTGATGCGAGAAGGCTCGATAGAAAGCGATAAGCCCAAAGGCGATAATGAAATAGAGCGCACTCCATTTTGTAGCCAGGGCTAAACCAAGTACCAGAGCTGTCCACCAATATTGTTTTGTGACAAAGAAATATGTGGCAAGGAGAATAAAGAAGGTGAGGAAATTATCGAGCAGTGATGTGCGGGAATGAACTAGTGCCAATCCATCAAGTGCCATCAACGCACTAGCAAGGCCGGTAAGGAGTGGATTTCTAAATAACTTATGTGCAACGAGTGCAAGAACGAGAATAAGTAGCGAGCCAACTACCGCGGTGGCAATTCTCCAACCAAAAGGATTGTCACCAAAGACTTTAATTCCGCTGGCAATCATCCATTTGCCTAGTGGGGGATGCACGATAAATTCTGGCTTAGCGCCAGAAACTTCTACCCCGTATTTCAGTAGATCACGAGCACCATCAACGTAGTAGACCTCATCGAAGATGAAGCTCTTTATCGAACCAAGGTTCATCACTCGAAGTACGAGTGAGATAAGCGCAATTACTATGGGAGCAATCGCTGCAATCATAAGCAGAGAATATGGGAGTATTCGCATATGGCACTAGTTCTTGCTGCAACTCCACTGGGAAACCCCCTTGATGCAAGCGCACGCCTGAAAATGGCAATTGAATCGGCCGAGATTATCGCCGCCGAAGACTCACGTCGCTTTCATCGATTGGCATCAGATCTCGGAGTCACCTTTACGGCGCGGATTATCTCCTTCTTTGAAGGAAATGAAAGTGATCGCACTCAAGAAATTCTCACGCTATTACGTGAAGGTAAAGAAGTATTGGTAGTTACCGATGCTGGAATGCCAACAATTAGCGACCCAGGATTTCGTCTGATGCGAGATGCCATTGCCGAAAAGTTACCGACCATTGTTATTCCGGGACCAAGTGCTCCCACCATGGCTATTGCACTCTCTGGGCTACCAACAGATCGCTTCACCTTTGAGGGCTTTGCACCTCGCGCGCACGGTGCACGTACTTCATTCTATGAATCCCTTCGTTTTGAAGAACGGACAATGGTCATCTTTGAAGCACCGCATCGCTTACATGAATCACTAGTAGATGCTTCCGCGATATTGGGTGCTGATAGAGCTGCCGCAATATGTCGGGAAATGACAAAGACATACGAAGAAACAATTAGAGGACCGCTTTCAGAACTTATTGCGTGGGCCGCAGGCCGCGAAGTTCTGGGCGAAATTACACTTGTGATTGCTGGAGTTGCCGCAGGTTCAGAAGTGCGCACAGCAGATGATGCCGTTGCCCGAGTTCGTGAATATGAAGTGGCCGGGATGGACCGCAAGGGAGCAATTGCCACCGTTGCCGAAGAATTCTCGATTCCGAAGAAGATCGTTTATGCAGCGGTAGTCGATGCGAATAAGATGAGCAGATGAAGTCTTTCTACCTGACAACGCCTATTTACTATGTAAATGATGCGCCACATATTGGCCATGCATATACAACGGTTGCCGGCGATGTCCTTACTCGTTGGCATCGTCAACGTGGTGAGTCAGTCTGGTTCTTAACCGGAACAGATGAGCACGGCCAGAAAGTCATGCGCACTGCCGAACAAAATAACGTTGCCCCGCAAGCCTGGGTAGATAAATTAGTCGCCGATGCGTGGAAGCCCAATTGGCAAGCGCTTAATATCGCAAACGATGACTTTATTCGCACAACTGAGCCCCGGCACACAGAACGCGTGCAGAAGTTCCTGCAATCCTTAAAAGATTCCGGACATATCTATGCTGGAAAATATGAAGGCCCATACTGCGTTGGCTGTGAAGAATTTAAACTACCAGGTGATCTCATCGATAGCGACGGTGAAAAACTCTGCCCGATTCATAGCAAGCCAATTGAGCTAGTCAATGAAAATAACTGGTTCTTCAAACTCTCTGATTTTACCCAACCGCTTCTAGATCACTACAAGAAAAACCCAGAAGCATGCCAGCCAGAAAGTGCTCGCAATGAAGTGGTTTCATTTCTTGAAGGTGGCGTTTCTGATCTTTCAATTTCGCGCTCCACATTCGACTGGGGAATTCCAGTTCCGTGGGATACAGATCAAGTTGTTTATGTCTGGTTTGACGCACTCCTTAACTACGCCACAGCGGTAGGACTCACCGACGCACCTGATTCAGAAGGTGGCAAGAAATTTACCGCTACCTGGCCCGCAGATGTGCACTTAGTTGGAAAAGATATTTTGCGCTTCCATGCTGTGATTTGGCCGGCAATGCTGATGGCTGCTGGAATTGATATACCTAAGAAGGTCTTTGCGCACGGTTGGTTACTTGTTGGCGGCGAGAAGATGAGTAAGTCAAAGCTCACCGGTATTGCTCCTTCAGATATTACTGACCATTTTGGGGTCGATGCATTTCGCTATTACTTCCTACGCGCTATTCCATTTGGCAGCGATGGGTCATTCTCTTGGGAAGATATGAGCGCCCGTTACACATCTGAACTTGCAAATGACTTTGGAAACCTAGCATCAAGACTTGCTGCCATGATTGAAAAGTATTGTGGTGGCACCGTGCCAGCAGTTGCCCACGATGCCGGGCTTGAGCAAGCTCTGAAAGAAACGGTGGAGAAGGCTGATGCAGCGATGGTGGCACTTGATTTCCAGGGTGGAATTAACGCCATCATGGATTACTGCAAGCGAGTCAATGGTTTTGTTACCGAGAAAGAGCCGTGGATTCTTGCGAAAGATCCTGCTAATCAGGGCGAACTCGAGGCAATTCTTTATAACACCGCTGAATCTTTACGCGCACTTGCCATCTTGTTACACCCAGTAATGCCGGCAACCACGCAAATTTTGTGGGAATCACTCGGTGCTCAAGCAGCCCTAGGTGAAATTGGTAAGCAAGAGATTTCACAGGTTGCAACATGGGGACAACTTCCACAAGGTGCAATAGTGACTAAGACCCCGGTTCTCTTTCCACGGTTAGAAGTTAAAGAGTAATTTTTTATGGCAGATCGCCACAACCGAGATATTGAGCGCCAGCAAGCTCCACTTCCAGAGCCACTCCCAGTTCCCACCGTCGATGCACATGCACACCTTGAAATAGTTACTAATGATGCAGCTGACTCTGCTGCCGTGCGCACGATTTTAGATGAGGCTAAATCAGTAAATGTTGATCGCGTTGTTCAGGTGGGATATTCAGCAGAACAATCTCAGTGGTGTGTTGATCTGGCCAATCTCTATCCGGGAAGAGTTTTAGCAGCTGTTGCGCTACATCCGAATGAAGCTCCTGTAGTTAAAGATTTAGAACGCGATTGGGCCATCATTGAAAAACTTGCCCAAGAACCACGCGTGCGCGCTATCGGTGAGACTGGATTAGATTATTTCCGTACTCCACCAGAGCTGCAAAAGCGGCAACAAGAATCTTTTAAATGGCATATCGAATTAGCAAAGAAGACTAAGAAGGCGCTAGTAATCCACGACCGCGACTCTCACGAGGATGTTTTATCGGTGTTACTAGAAGTGGGCGCACCTGAAAAGACTGTCTTTCATTGTTTCTCAGGCGATGTGGCAATGGCGAAGATCTGTATTGAGCGCGGCTATATCCTCTCCTTTGCCGGCACGATGACATTTAAGAACGCACCGGAGCTACGAGAAGCGGTGAAGTTAGTTCCACATGATCAACTCCTTGTGGAAACAGATTCTCCTTTCTTGGCGCCAACTCCACACCGAGGAGCACTTAATACCCCGGCACAAATTGCAAATATTGTCCGGGCGATGGCGGCAGAACGTAATGATGATGTAGCTGAGCTTGCCACCGCGCTCTCGGTTAATGCAGAGCGCATATTTGGAAGCTTTGTATGAGCCTGCTTGGTGCTTCTGAGATTCGTGAGTTAGCAGCTGCCTTAAATATCAAACCTTCAAAGTCGCTGGGGCAGAACTTTGTTCATGATGGCAATGTGTGTCGAAAGATTGTGCGAACTGCTGGGCTTACATCAAGTGATATCGCACTTGAAATCGGACCAGGTCTTGGTTCACTCACGCTGGCGATGTTGGAAGAAGCGCAATCAGTAATTGCGGTGGAAATTGATGCTCGGCTAGCAGGTCAACTTCCGGCAACGGCTGCCAAACATTCTGAGCGTGCAGAACTGCTGACTGTTATTAATCAAGATGCGCTTACGCTAAAGAGCCTGCCAGTTGCACCCACAGTTTTGATTGCGAACTTGCCATATAACGTTTCAGTGCCAGTTTTCTTGCACTTACTTGAGATATTTCCTTCACTGCGAAGCGGTGTGGTGATGGTGCAGGCAGAGGTTGCAGATCGACTTGCCGCAAAACCAAATTCAAAGGAGTATGGAATTCCTAGCGTGAAGGCGGCATGGTGGGCTGATGTCACTGGCGCTGGTTCGGTATCGCGTTCCATCTTTTGGCCACAACCTAATGTTGATTCAAAGTTAGTTGCCTTTGTTCGCCGCCCAACACCAGGAGATGAAGAACTTCGCAAGAAGGTATTTACCATCATCGATTTAGCATTTGCGCAACGACGCAAAATGTTGCGCTCAGCTCTTTCCTCACTCTATGGCGGCTCTGCAGCTGCCGAATCTCACCTCACCGCTGCCGGAATAGATCCAACACTGCGCGGTGAAGCACTTGATATCAGTGCCTTCTGCGCAATTGCGAAACAAGGGTAGAGTTTTAACGTGGGAAATAATTCAGTAACCGTTCGGGTTCCGGCCAAAGTGAATCTGCAGTTATCTGTTGGACCGCGCGAATCTGATGGTTTCCACAATCTTGTCTCTGTCTTTCAAGCGATATCAATCTTTGATGATGTCACTGTCTCAAAAAGTCATGCTGGAAGTGGCGTCACAATCTCTGTCACAGGCGAGCACACCCACGGGGTTCCAGAAGACCATTCAAATTTGGCCGTGAAAGCTGCCTTATTGGTTGGAAGTAAGTTTGATTTTGCTGTTGATGTGCATATAGAAGTTAAGAAATCCATTCCTGTCGCTGGCGGAATGGCAGGTGGCAGCGCCGATGCGGCAGCAACTCTGATTGCGATGGATTCACTCTTTCAGTTAGAGATGTCGCGGGAAGAGCTACACGCAATGGGTTCTGAACTTGGAAGTGATGTGCCATTTATGATCTCTGGTGGAACTGCAATTGGGCAAGGCCGCGGAGATCAGCTTACCGCCGCACTTTCTCGCGGTACCTATCACTGGGTATTAGCACTTTCTAGCGTTGGTTTATCTACGCCAGCTGTCTATACCGAGTGCGATCGCATGCGTTCGGAGTTAGATATTGCAGCGCCACAAGTATCAGATGTATTGATGCAATCTTTATTGGCAGCAGATGCCGAAGGTGTGGGCAAAGCGCTCACAAATGATTTACAGAACGCAGCATGCTCATTACGCCCAGCACTCAGTCTGGTGCTTGAAGTAGGTCGCGATTACGGGGCACTGGGAGCAATAGTTTCTGGTTCAGGGCCAACTGTTGCATTCTTGGTAGCTGATGAAGATGCCGGGTTAGATTTAGCTGTGGCTCTTACTGCAAGTGGTGTTGTTGGAAGTGTGACTCGAGCACATGGTCCGGTACACGGTGCCAAAATAATTTAGTAAGTTTTTATTCAACCGCTCTATCTAATTTAGAGACCAATGAACTAAGTAAATCAGCGAGCTGCTCACGATCTTTCCCGGTGAGTTCCTTGAGTAATTTACGTTCGTTACTCAGTAGCTCTTCCATCGCCGCATCTACTGCGCGGATTCCAGATTTTGTCAGCGTCACTAGTGATCCTCGACCATCGCTGGGATCTGGTTGGCGGGTAATCAGTTGTAAATCTTCTAAGTGATCTAAACGATTTGTCATGGTGCCACTAGTAACCATCGTTTCTTGCATGAGCTGTCCTGGTGAAAGTTGGTATGGCGTGCCAGCGCGACGAAGTGCCGCCAATACATCGAAGCCCCAATTCTCAAGTTCGCCAAATGCATCTCTGCGGGCGATATCCAGGTGTCGCGAAATTCGGGTGATGCGGCTTAACACCGAAAGGGGAGTGAGGTCCAAGTCGGGGCGTTCGTGCTTCCACGCCGCAATGAGGCGGTCGACTTCATCGCGTTGCTCCATAAGAAGTGAGTTTAGTGGTCGCGAGCACTACCGAATATAAGGGAGAATATAGGTTCCGCCATTGTGTAGTGGCTAGCACATGGGCCTTTGAAGCCCAGGGTCCAGGATCGATACCTGGTGGCGGAGCAAGTAGACTTACCGCATGAACCTAGAAACCGTAGTGATTCTCGCTGCGGGAGAAGGAACGCGTATGAAGTCTGCTACGCCTAAAGTTCTTCATTCAATTTCTGGTCGCACACTCGTTGGTCACGTATTGCACGCAGTCAGTGGCCTGTCGGCTAAGCAAGTTCGTGTCGTTGTTGGCGCGGGCCGGGAAAAAGTAGAAGCACACATCGCAGAGATTGCTCCACATGCAGTAACTGTCTTTCAAGAAAAACGTGGCGGCACCGGCCATGCAACACAATTAGCACTCGTTGGCTTAAAGCCAACTGGCACGATTTTAATTCTCGCTGGTGATACCCCGATGCTCACAGGAACATCGCTCACACAATTACTCGAGCACCATCATGCAGGTGGATTTACCGCCTCTGTTATGACTGCGCTACATCCAGATCCAACCGGTTATGGCCGAATTATTCGGGCCGATGATGACTCCTTGGCTCGCATCGTGGAAGAACGTGATGCCGATGAGAGTGAAAAAGAAATTATTGAAGTTAACTCAGGAGTGTATGCATTTGATGCGGCAAAGCTAGCGGGTGCAATCGGAAAACTTAAAACAGAGAATTCTCAGGGCGAGCTCTATCTGACCGACGTCATTGAAATTCTGCGCAATGAAGGTGGCACCATTGCACCAGTTCTGATTGATGACTTTTTTGAGATTCTCGGTGTTAACGACCGCGTGCAGCTAGCTGAATCTGCTGCGCTTTTGCGCGATCGCATCAACGAAGATCTCATGCGTGAAGGTGTCACCATCGTGGATCCATTAAGCACGTGGGTGGATTCCACAGCCAAGATTGAAAGAGATGTCATCCTCATGCCTGGCACTGCAATTACTGGCACAACAACGGTGGCAAGCGGGGCCGTGGTTGGCCCACGTTCAACTCTTCACAATTGCACAGTGGGTGAAAGCGCCCGCGTACTTGAATCTCATTGCACGGAAGCGATTATCGGTGCATCAGTAAATGTCGGGCCATTTACATTCTTGCGCGCTGGAACCAAATTACTAACCGGCTCTAAAGCTGGCGCATTTGTTGAGATGAAGAATGCAACTCTGGGTGAGGGCTCAAAAGTCCCTCACCTTTCTTATGTCGGAGATGCCGTGATTGGCGAGGGCAGCAATATCGGTGCGGCCACGATTTTTGTGAACTATGACGGCGTGGAAAAGCATTACACCGTGGTGGGCGACCACGTTCGGATCGGAAGCGATTCGATGTTAGTTGCGCCCGTGACAATCGGAGATGGCGCATATACCGCCGCCGGCTCTGTCATTACCGAAGATGTTCCTCCCGGCGCGATTGGCGTTGGCAGAGCAAAGCAGAGAAATGTAATAGGTTGGGTACTGCGTAAGCGCCCCGGTACAAAATCTGCTGAGGCGGCATCGCGCCACAGTAGCGACGAGCAGAAAGGCTAACTTCCTTGAGCGAAATCCGATTGTCCTCAGAGAAAAAACTTCGTCTCTTTTCAGGCCGCGGATTCCCAGAATTATCAGAGCAAGTTGCCCAAGAGCTAGGTATTCCACTCACACCGACTTCGGCTTATGACTTTGCCAATGGTGAAATTTTTGTTCGCTTTGAAGAATCAGTCCGCGGCTGTGATGCATTTGTAATTCAGTCACACTCGACCCCAATCAATAAACAAATCATGGAACAACTCATCATGATTGATGCCCTCAAGCGTGCCTCAGCAAAGCGCATCACGGTAGTCGCACCTTTTTATGCATATGCTCGTCAGGATAAGAAGAGCAGAGGTCGCGAACCGATAACCGCGCGCCTCATGGCCGATCTATTTAAGACAGCTGGCGCCGACCGCCTTATGGTTGTCGATCTTCACACTTCACAAATTCAAGGATTCTTCGACGGACCAGTTGATCACCTCTTCGCACTTCCAATGCTGGCAAATTATGTCGGCAGCAAAGTTGACCGTTCCATGCTCACCATCGTTTCACCAGACTCAGGCCGTGTTCGCGTTGCAGAACGTTGGTCAGAACTTCTTGGCGGCTGTCCTATCGCGTTTATTCATAAGACCCGCGATCCACTCATTCCTAATGAGGCAGTTGTTGGAAAAGTTGTTGGAGATGTCACGGGGCGCACCTGCGTTGTTATCGATGACATGATTGATACCGCCGGCACAATTACTAAGGCAGTTGACGCACTCTTTGAAGGCGGCGCAAAAGATGTCATCGTGGCAGCAACACATGCAGTCTTTTCCGGCCCAGCAGTTGATCGCCTTAAAGAATCACGAGCAGTGGAGATAGTCGTTACCGACTCACTTCCGCTCACTGAGGACCAGAAATTCGACAAGCTCACAGTGCTCACAATCGCCCCCCTCTTGGCTCGGGCAATACGCGAAGTCTTCGAAGATGGCTCAGTAACCAGCCTTTTTGACGGACATAGCTAACTCACGCTAGCCTTCACCTTGTTCCGGCGAGGGTGAAATTTATCCGTGATCGACGGCGTAGGCATCAACTCCTGCTGGAACTTCGCAACATAAAGAAGTATCTATTAGAGGAGCTTTAACATGGCAGAAGTATCAATCAAGGGAACTACACGCACTGAATTCGGCAAGGGCGCATCACGTCGCGCACGCGTTTCAGGTCTAGTCCCAGCTGTCATCTACGGCCATGGTGAGAAGCCAGTTCACATCACTCTTCCAGCACGCGAACTCGGTGTTGCACTTAAAGAGTCAAACGTTCTTCTTAATATTGATATCGATGGAAAGATAGAGCTCACCCTGCCAAAGTCGATTGTTCGCCATCCACTCAAGCAGATCCTTGAGCACATCGATCTCGTACTAGTGCGCCGCGGTGAGAAGGTTACTGTTGCCGTTCCTGTTCACACAGAAGGCAAGCATGATCCAGATGGCATCCTTGAGCACCAGCACAACTCAATTGAAATTGAAGCAGAAGCAACATCGATTCCTAAATTCCTGGTTCTTGATATTGAAGGAATGACAGCCGGAACTTCAAAGTACGCATCCGATGTAGTACTGCCTGCGGGAACCACGCTAGTGAGCCCAGCGAACACAATTATTGTTCACTTGTCAGAGCGCTCAACAATCGTTGAAGAAGTTGCAGTTGTGGCACCTGCCGCCGATGATGATGCTGCTGCGGCGGCACCTGCTGCAGATGCAGAGAAGAAGGACGCTTAACACTTAGACTTTCGCATATGACGTGGTTGGTAGTGGGGCTCGGAAACCCGGGCGATGAATACGCTGCCACCCGTCACAATGTGGGTCAGATGGTTATTGACCATCTTCTTAAACGTCACAATCTAAAACTCTCATCCCATAAATCTCGTTGCGATATTGCCGCCTTCAAGTTAGGCGTTGGTATTGATGCTCACTCAATCATTCTGGCTAAGTCCAAAAGCTATATGAATGAAACTGGCGGCCCCGTTAAAGCCCTCGCATCCTTCTATTCAGTAGAACCAGAGAAAATCATTGTGCTCCACGATGAGCTAGATATTGGATACGCAGCAATTCGCGCAAAGCTTGCGGGCGGTGACAACGGCCACAACGGTTTGAAATCACTGACATCTTCTTTCGGCACGGCAGAGTATTTCCGTATTCGACTTGGAATCGGCCGCCCCATGGGCGAACAAGATCCGGCAGACTTTGTGCTCAAGCAATTTAGTAAAGAAGAGAAGAAATCACTCGAGGAATTTATTGATCGAGGCGCGGACTGTGTTGAGTTCTTGATTGAAAAAGGACTTGATTTAACTCAGAGTAAATTCAACAGCTGATCAGCCGGTATTGCGAAGTCCCGCTGCAACACCGTTGATTGTGAGCAGCAGCGCACGGATCAAAGCTGGGTCGGCCTTTTCTCCTTGCTCGCGCACACGACTGAGCAGGGTCACTTGCAGAAGTTGCAGTGGAGCAAGATAGGTATCGCGGACTTGCAGCGTGCGAGCTAAGACTGGTTGGTCTCCCAGCAATGATGTCTTGCCGGTCAGAGTGAGAATCTCGGCAACAGTGAGTTCAAACTCTGCAGTGATTACATCTAGGAAGTGATGTAGCTCAGATGGAACAAGGGTTTGAACGTAATGCTTTGCCGTAACAAGATCAGTCTTAGCAAGAGTCATCTCAACATTGCTAATAAATGTTGCGAAGAAGTGCCACTCTGAAAGCATCTGTTTAAGCACATCGGACTTTCCAGCTTCACGAGCAGCTTTTAACCCCGAGCCCACACCAAACCAGCCAGGAACAATCTGACGAGATTGGGTCCAACCAAATACCCATGGAATAGCACGCAGTGAATCAAGACCACCGGCTGCATCAGGGCGACGCGACGGACGAGATCCAAGGAAGAGATTTCCAAGTTGTTCAACCGGAGTTGAGGCATAGAAGTAGGCGGGAAGATCTGGATGATCAACTAGTGCACGGTAGCGAGTAAAGGAGTTGTCACTTACTAAGTTCATGCAGTCATTCCATTTTTGCAAATCTTCAGCGCTCTGTCGCGGCCCACGATTAAGAATTGTTGCCTCAAGTGATGCGGCCAAAGTGAGTTCGACATTCTCGCGCGCAAGAGCTGGCAGTGAGTACTTATCTGAAATAACTTCACCTTGTTCGGTCATCTTGATTTGGCCATCAACTGAACCCCAAGGAAGGGCAATTAGTGCGTCATATGTCGGCCCTCCACCGCGACCGACCGAACCACCACGACCATGGAATAGACGAAGCTTCACGCCGTGCTTGACTGCAACGTCGCGCAGCATGCGCTGTGCACGGTGAATCTCCCACTGCGATGTTGCGATTCCGGCATCTTTATTTGAATCTGAGTATCCCAGCATTACCTCTTGCACATCACCGCGTAGTGCGACCAGGGTGCGGTAGGTAGGGTTAGCTAACAACTTCTCGAGAATTTCACCTGCTGCGCGCAGCTCTGCCACTGTTTCAAGAAGTGGCGCAAATCCAATCTTGGCAATCTTCTTATCAATATCAACAAGCCCAGCTTGCTTACCGAGAACAGTTGCTGCGATGAGATCATCAGCACCCTTTGTCATCGAGACGATGTAGGTTTCAATTACTTCGGAGCCAAATCGTTCGATGAGATCTGCAATTGCCACAAAGGTATTGAGTGTCTTCGCACCCGCGGCATCTAGCTTTGAGGCATCAAGGGGCGCCGAAGATGCAAGCTGAGCTATCAGAATTGGAAACTTCGCTTCATGTGAAAGTCCGGCATAGTCTGGGCCAAGCATTTGCTGCAGCACCTTGTGGTGAGCATCAGAATGCTCACGAATATCTAGGGTTGCATGGGTCAGACCAAAGGCAGCTACTGCGCGAATGGTGCGTTCAAGTAAGCCAGTTGCAAGAAGTTCACCGCGATGGGCAAAGAGTGAATCGCGCATGAGTGTGAGATCTGCCAGAAGTTCTGCAGTGTTCTTGTAGTCGCGACCTGGAACATGTGGACCACGCGCAGCATGGCGCTGGCGAGTAAAGGCAAGGCGATGAACAATTGCGGTGGCCTTGAGTCGGTATGGCTCTTGCACGTTTAGGCGCAAAAATCGCTCTTCAAATTCTGGAATATTCTTTAAGTCTTTTTCAACAGATGCGCTTAGTTCAGGTGTAGCACCTGCAATGCGGGTAGAAACTGAGAGCATCTGGCGCAGCTTGTTCATTGCCGCAATCGTGGTTCTAATTGCATGGCCGACCTGAAGCACCACAGCGTCTTCGGTAATTGCAGGTGTGATATTTGGGTTTCCATCACGGTCACCGCCAATCCAGGTTCCAAATGTTAAAGGTCTGGATGTCACAGGTAATTCAATTCCAATTCGCTTTAACTCGCGGGCGAAGTCGTTGAGAACTTCAGGAACCGTGGTGGTGGCAAGATCATCGAGGTAATACAAGGCGTTCATCGCTTCATCGAGTGGCTCTGGGCGATCTAGTCGCAACTCATCTGTCTGCCAAAGTAGATCAACAGTTTCAGCTAAACGCTCATCTTGCGTAACACTTGCGGGGGTATCAAGAAGTGAAGCGATTTCACCCAATTTACTTAAGACAGAACGGCGAGCAGCTTCAGTGGGGTGTGCGGTAAAAACTGGTCGCACATCTAATTCACTAATCCACTTAACGAGATCTTCGTGAGAAATTTCGTGACCTGCAACAGGATTTGCAATTGCATCTTCAATCTTGTCGATTGCGCGTGTAATCCAAGAACCGCCTTCGGCGCGAACTTCGGCTAGAACTCGCGAGCGGTGAACTTGCTCTGCCACATTTGCCAAGTTGAAGTAAGTGCTAAATGCACGTACTAACTGAACGGAATCTTCGACGGAGAGTTTTTCCAGAATTTCAACGCCGCCACCTTCGCGAACACTCTTTCGAACGCTTTCAACAAGTTCAAGCAGCTCGGGGCCTTCCTGGCGAACTAAGGACTGACCTAAGAGATCTCCCAAATGGCGGACATCGGCGCGAAGAGTGGCATCATCTGATGCAACCAAGCTCTTGGCTGTGTCCGTTGATTTGGTGGTCATTGGAGAATTCTCACATACATCTAGTCATCGCTAGACTGTAATTACTAGCCCCCCTTCTTTTTGAAGAGGGGCCTTGCGGCGTTTTGCCGGCAAGTCAGTATCTACCGAGGAGGCTTTGATGCGCGGGTTAATACAACTTCTGCAGCGCGATGATGAAGTGACCTCGGCTCTTGCAGATAGCGAAAAAATTATTGCTCCTTCTCCAACCTACCCATTTCTCTTGGCAATCAGAGCAGCAAGCAAGCCGCTACTGGTCATCACCAGCTCTAGCAAGGCCGCCGAAGATCTTGCTGATGAATTGAAATCTTTACACCCAGATGTATTTGAGTTTCCAGCTTGGGAGACTTTGCCGCACGAACGGCTGAGCCCTCGTAGTGACACTGTCGCCAAACGACTAGCAACGCTCTATGCGCTAAAGACTCCGACAGGTAATCCCATTGTGGTCGCACCTATTCGAGCAGTCATTCACAGATTCATTGCAGACCTTGCTCACACTCCGATGTGGACTCTTGAAATCGGGCAAGAGATAGCACTGACTGAGTTAGCAACGCACCTGACTGCACTGTCATTTACCCGTACCGATCTTGTGGAAAAACGAGGCGAGTTTGCGGTGCGAGGCGGGATCGTCGATATCTTTTTGCCACTTGCCGCACATCCTGTGCGCATTGACTTCTTCGGTGATGAAATTGAAGAGTTGTCATATTTCGATGTTTCAGATCAGAGAACCACATCGCCAGTAGTGGGCAAACTTTCAATCTTGCCGTGTCGTGAACTCTTACTCACTGATGCGATTCGAGAACGTGCGGAAGCTTTGAAAGAGCAATACCCATCAGCAATTGAAATTCTCGAGAAAATTACCGAAGGAATGATTGTTGATGGAATGGAATCTCTGATTCCACTACTGACCGATGACTTCGAAACAATTTTGGATCGATTACCTGCAAGCACGGAAGTCTTTTTCTTAGATCAAGAACGAATAAAGACTCGAACAGCTGATCTGATTGAAACAAATGCTGAATTCTTAGCTGCCTCGTGGTCAAGTGCTGCCATAGGTGGCAACGCGCCATTACCTGTTGAGAAAGTAACTTTCTTAGATTGGTCGGGACTTGAGCAAGAAATGAGCCGGCTATCGATCCCGGTCCGCTCACTAAATTCTTTTGGTAGCGATCTTGATTCCAGCGCCGTGTTCTTAGATTTCTCTCCGATTGATCCCATGCGCGGAAATGTGGAATCTCTCTGTGAATTGCTGCGCACTGCTCTAGAAGCTCACGAGAGCGTGATTTTCTCAACTCCCGGCCACGGTATGGCAGAGCGGTATGCCGGAATCTTTCGCGATGCTGACCTACCGGTGCAGATGACTGCCGAGCTTTCAGCGCAGCCAACGAAAGGCGCAATTCACATCACGCAATCTGTCATGGCTTATGGATTCGCAAGTAGCCATGCCGGAGTTTTATTCGTGACAGAACGTGACTTATCGGGCAGTAAGACAAATACCAAAGATGGCGCGCGTATGCCTTCTAAACGCAAGCAGGCAATTGATCCGCTTGAACTACGAACCGGTGATTTTGTTGTGCACGAACAACACGGAATTGGTAGATATATCGAGCTAGTGCAACGCACCGTGGCAGATGTGACGCGCGAATATTTGGTTATTGAGTATGCCTCAGCAAAGCGTGGTCAACCAGGTGATCGAATATTTGTTCCCACAGATACGTTGGAGCAAATCAGTAAGTATGTAGGTGGGGAAACTCCCACAGTGCATCGCATCGGAAGCGGTGAATGGCTTAAGGCTAAGGGCCGTGCCCGCAAGGCGGTACGCCAGATTGCAGGGGAGTTAATTCGCTTATATGCAGCGCGCACCAGCGCTCCTGGCTATGCCTTCTCACCTGACACTCCATGGCAGCGAGAGTTAGAAGATGCTTTTTCTTATATTGAAACACCGGATCAACTTTCCACAATCGAAGATGTCAAACGAGATATGGAACGCCCATATCCAATGGATCGAATCATTTGTGGTGATGTGGGTTATGGAAAGACTGAGATTGCAATCCGAGCAGCCTTCAAGGCTGTTCAAGATGGCAAGCAAGTTGCAGTGTTGGTTCCCACAACGCTCCTTGTGCAACAACACACAAAAACCTTTGCTGAACGATATGCAGGTTTCCCCATAAAAGTCGCTGGGCTCTCGCGCTTTAACACAGCAAAAGAGAGCAAAGAAATTTTGGCTGACTTGGCGCAAGGGTCAGTAGATGTTGTAGTGGGCACACACCGCATCCTTTCAAACGATGTGCAATTTAAAGATCTTGGCCTTGTGATTGTCGATGAAGAACAACGTTTTGGAGTTGAGCAGAAAGAGTCCTTGAAGAAGATGCGCACCACTGTTGATGTGCTGGCCATGTCTGCCACCCCTATTCCGCGCACGCTAGAGATGGCTGTTACCGGAATCCGTGAGATGTCCACCATCACTACTCCGCCGGAAGAGCGCCATCCCATCCTTACTTATGTGGGACCAGCCGAAGATGCGCAGATAAAGGCCGCGATTCACCGCGAGCTCTTACGCGATGGACAAGTCTTTTACATCCATAACAGAGTTGAATCTATAGACCGAGCAGCATCAAAGTTACAAGAGTTAGTACCAGAGGCCCGAATAAGAATTGCCCATGGTCAGATGAGTGAAGGCCAACTTGAAGATGTCATTCTCGCCTTCTGGAATCGTGATTTCGATATCTTGGTCTGCACCACCATTGTTGAGAGCGGACTCGATATAGCCAATGCAAATACTTTGATTGTGGAACGCTCTGAAAACTTCGGACTCTCCCAGTTGCACCAACTACGTGGTCGAGTGGGTCGCGGGCGAGAGCGCGCATATGCCTACTTCCTCTATCCACCAGATCAGCCACTTTCAGAAATTGCACTAGACCGATTGAAAACAATTGCAACGAACACGGATTTAGGTTCTGGAATGCGAGTGGCACTGAAAGACCTAGAGATACGTGGTGCTGGCAATCTGCTCGGCGGAGAGCAGTCAGGACATATTGCAGATGTCGGTTTTGATTTATACATGCGCATGGTGGGTGAAGCGGTCAACGGATATAAGACTGGTTTTATTGAAACCGAAGAGAAGAACCACGAATGCAAAGTTGAACTGCCAGTCAATGCCCACCTATCTGAAAGCTATGTTCCAGGTGAAAGGCTAAGACTTGATCTCTACCGGCGATTAGCTGATGTGCGAAACGATGCCGAAGTTAAATCGATTCAAGAGGAACTAGTTGATCGATTCGGAGAACCACCTCACGAGGCGCTCTCCTTGCTTCGAGTTGCGCAATTACGAGCATTTGCAAAATCTCTCGGCGTGCGAGAGGTTGTGGCAGCCGGTAAGTACTTGCGCATTTCGCCACTGAATCTGCCGGAATCAAAACAACTCAGACTGAACCGACTTTTTCCGGGCTCGCTCTACAAATCGGCATCCAATACCGTGATGATTGCCATTCCGCGCGCTGCCGCATGGACACCGACGGCGCAAGGCTCGGCAGTCATAGGGGATACTTCTCTCCTGGAGTGGGCTGCAAAATCCCTCGATGATGTAACGAAAGAGAGCACCTCGTGAAGAAGTTCCTTACTGTGATTGCTGTTCTGTCAGCACTTGCTCTGACCGGATGCGCAAAAGCAGATACCGCTGCATCAATTGGCGATATCACCATCACGCAGGCACAGGCGCAATCAAAGATTGATGAACTCTTAGCAGAGCGCGCAAAGATTGATACGGCAGATACCCAATTTGAAACTGGCAACGCTCTTAACCGAAGCCAACTTCGCTTCACAATTATTACAACGGTGTTTGATGAAATTGCGAAAGAGCTAAAAATCACTGTTTCAGCGACAGAACTTGAGAACTCTCGCCAAGGCATTTATAGCCAAATTGGTGGAGAGACAGAACTTTCCAAGAGTTTAGTTGCCGCGCAGATTGCGCCATCGAATTTCGACCGCTATCTACGCGCCACCATCATCTCAAATAAATTATCTGGTGCTCTTGCAATGGGTGGAGTTGCCGAAGCAGAGGTTCAGGCAAGGATCAGTGAGCTACTTCAGAAAAAAGCTGAGCAACTTAACGTCACAGTTAATCCTCGTTATGGCGTATGGGATGACGCCTCAGGTGATTTGATTCCTGGAGATTCTGCCGGATCAGCTGTAGTTCCATCAAATAAGTAAAGCTCATGTCACAGTCAGAACTTCAACGCCTAGTTGAGGTGATGGACCGCCTTCGTTCACCAGGTGGCTGTGCTTGGGATGCGGAACAAACCCATGCATCACTTATCAAATATCTGCTGGAAGAGTCTTATGAATTCATCGATGCCATTGAGACCGATGATCGCGCCGGGATGCGGGAAGAACTTGGCGATGTATTACTTCAGGTCTATTTCCATTCTCGCATCGCCCAGGACCATCCAACCGATCCCTTCTCAATCGAAGATGTAGCAAGAGCTATTGCAGATAAATTAATCAGTCGCCACCCGCATGTCTTTGAAAACCTTAAAGTCAGCGGCACGCAAGAGATTATTGAAAACTGGGAAGCAATTAAAGCCAGAGAGAAGGGGCGCACCTCTGCCATTGATGGCATTGCGATGTCTCAGCCCGCACTGCCACTAGTTTCTAAGATTTTCTATCGCGCTGAAAAATACGGAGTTGAATTGGAGCTTGCCGGCTACACCACTGAAGAAGAGGCCAATGAAAGCGCCGTTGGCGCGGCACTTGCTTCAGTCATTGGCTGGGCACATGCCAATGGCATCGATCCTGAGAATGCCTTACGTGCGCAGGCTCGAAAGATGATTGCCGAAATTCTTGCGAAGGAGCAATCAGGCTCGCGATAGGATTACCTCCTGCCCTCAACGTCGAGCGCTCAATCGACAGATTTTCTATAACAGGAGAGACCACATGGCAATTATCGAAGCAATCGGCGCTCGCGAAATTCTAGATTCTCGCGGAAATCCAACAGTTGAGGTTGAGATTCAACTCGAAGATGGAACTCAAGCACGAGCTGCAGTACCAAGTGGTGCATCTACCGGAGCATTTGAAGCAGCAGAGCTACGAGATGGCGATAAGAAGCGCTATCTGGGTAAAGGTGTTCTGAAGGCGATTGACTTTGTTAACAATGAAATCGCACCAGAAATCGAAGGCTATGACTCACAAGATCAGCGCCTGATTGATTCAGAGATGATCGCACTCGATGGCACTCCCAATAAGTCACGCTTGGGTGCGAATGCAATTCTTGGAGTTTCACTTGCTGTTGCAAAGGCTTCAGCTGAATCTTCACACCTCTCACTCTTTCGCTACGTGGGCGGACCAAATGCCCATGTGCTGCCAGTACCAATGATGAATATCCTCAATGGCGGAGCACACGCAGATACCAACGTTGATATTCAAGAATTTATGATTGCTCCCATTGGCGCCGAGACATTCCGCGAATCACTTCGCTGGGGTGCTGAGATTTATCACGCACTAAAAGCAGTACTTAAAAAGCGTGGACTTGCCACATCTGTTGGCGATGAAGGTGGATTTGCGCCTAACCTTGATAGCAATCGCGCCGCACTTGATCTCATCCTTGAAGCAATTACCGCAGCAGGCTTTAAGCCAGGCAAAGAGATAGCTCTCGCTATGGATGTGGCTGCAACTGAGTTCCACGAGAACGGTAAGTACAAGTTCGAAGGCTCACTTCGCACCTCTGATGAAATGATTGCTTACTACGCAGAGCTTGTGAGCGCCTACCCAATCGTTTCCATTGAAGATCCACTAGATGAAGAAGATTGGGCAGGTTGGAAGTCAATGACCTCTTCCCTTGGCGCAAAGATTCAGATTGTGGGAGATGACCTATTTGTTACCAACCCTGTGCGTCTGGCAAAGGGAATTGATACCGATACCGCTAACGCCTTGCTTGTGAAGGTAAATCAGATTGGAACTCTTACTGAAACTTTGGATGCGGTAGATCTGGCACATCGCGCTAACTATCGCAGCATGATGTCTCACCGCTCAGGTGAAACTGAAGACACCACAATTGCAGACTTAGCTGTTGCCACAAACTGCGGACAAATCAAGACTGGTGCACCTTCTCGCACAGAGCGCGTTGCTAAATACAACCAACTTCTTCGCATCGAAGAGGAACTATCTGATGGCGCGGTCTATGCCGGCCGCCAAGCATTCCCACGCTTTAAAGGCTAATCACAAAAGATGGCGCTCAAATCTAGTTCTGGAAAGCGAAAGAAAAGTTACCGTTCGCGGAATCTTAATTTTAATCGCCGCCAGGGATCTGGACGCTTGCTTGCTGTGACAGCAATCTTTTTTATGTTAGCCCTTTTCCTGGCTCCGCCAATTAAGAATTACTTTGTGCAGCGCGCACAAATTAATGCTCTTGAATCACAGCTGAAGAGTGATAACTCAGCACTTGATGCAGCCCGCAAAGAGTTACTGCTCTGGCAAGATCCTGAATATATAAAGTCTCAAGCCCGCGAACGACTGCACTTCGTGCTGCCAGGTGAGCGGCAATACATTGTTACCGGAACAGATGGCGAGAACTCTGACCAGCCTGCCCAGACCGATGTTGTGAGCAATCTTCCCGAAGGACAACCTTGGTATACCCGCATGATTGCCTCAATTACCGAAGCAGGTAAAGGGTGAGCGCTGACAATCGCAGACCAACGGATGCAGATCTGGCTGTTATTGAAAATCAATTAGGGCGCACACCTCGTGATGTCCACGCAATTGCCTATCGCTGCCCCTGCGGAAAGCCTGCTGTTGTCGAAACACCACCACGGCTTAGTAACGGTGAACCATTTCCCACTTTCTACTATGCAACCTGCCCACGTCTTACCGCAGCGATTTCAACTCTGGAAACAACTGGCATGATGGGTGAAATGCAGGCCCGACTTGAAACTGACGCTGTATTAGCAGGTGAATATGCAGCGGCGCACGATGATTACATTGCAGCTCGTTCTGCGCTGCAGATAGATGTTCCAGAGGTAGAAAATGTTTCAGCAGGTGGTATGCCCAATCGCGTCAAATGCCTGCACTCACTTATTGCTCATTCACTTTCTGCAGGACCGGGTGTAAACCCATTGGGCGATGAAGCACTTGCAGCGCTGCCCGAGTGGTGGAAGCACTTGTCATGCGAGTAGCCGCTATTGATTGCGGTACCAATTCAATTCGCTTGCTGATTGCCGATATTGAAGGTGCCAACTTTCGCGAAATACATCGCGAGATGGAGATTGTTCGCCTAGGCCAAGGCGTTGATAAGACCGGCCAATTCCACCCCGATGCAATCCTGCGCACACTAGCTGCCGTAAATAAATTCGCAACCGAAATAGCGAAGCGCGGCGTTGAAAAGATTCGCTTCTGTGCCACAAGTGCAACGCGCGATGCAACAAATAGAGACTTATTTATTGATGGTGTGAAAGAGCGACTTGGTATTGCACCTGAAGTAATTCCTGGAGAAGTAGAAGCAGCACTTTCCTTCCAAGGTGCCACGCGAGATTTCCCAGCCACAGACGGACCCTTTCTTGTCATTGATATTGGTGGGGGATCAACTGAATTTGTCTTTGGCACCACCGATGTGGAATTTGCAAAGAGTATGAATATTGGTTGTGTCCGAATGACAGAGCGCCACTTCACTGGCGGCGATGCCGATCCTGGCCAAATTGCTGCAGCAATCGAAGATATTGATGAGGCAATCGCCCAAGCTGCCAAGATTGTTCCTATAACTGAATCGAAGACTTTGATTGCAGTAGCTGGCACGGCAACTACTGTTGCAGCTGCTGCTCTAGAACTGCGCACCTATGACAGATATGCAATCCATCTCTCCCGAATCTCTGCCGAGAAGGTCCATGCAACTTCAAAGATGTTTCTTTCGAGCAAGCGAGAAGATCGCGAGGCACTTGGATATATGCACCCGGGTCGCGTTGATGTAATCGGTGCTGGTTCACTTGTCCTCTCACGCATCATGCTCGCAACCGGCGCTTTCGAATTTGTTGCATCTGAATCAGATATTCTCGATGGAATGGCTTGGTCACTTGTATAAGTCGATTGAATTACTTGATAAGGCAATTATCAAATGCCATCAATGTCCTCGGTTAGTTGAGTGGCGCGAAGAAGTTGCAGTGGTAAAGCGTAAGTCATATGAAAACGAGACATACTGGGGAAAGCCAGTAACTGGATTTGGTTCAACTAAGCCCAAGATGCTCATCGTTGGGTTGGCACCCGGTGCCCACGGTGCCAACCGCACGGGGCGAATCTTCACCGGTGACTCTTCCGGTGATTGGCTCTACGGATCATTACACCGAATCGGTATTGCAAAGATTGCAACATCTACTTCGCGTGATGATGGACAAGTGCTCAAAGAAACTCGAATCTCAATGGCTGTGCGTTGTGCTCCACCAGGGAATAAACCCACCACTGAAGAGCGCGACACATGTGCTCCCTATTTTGAAAATGAACTCCAGCTTATTGCGCCCGCAGTGAGATCTTTTGTCGCACTGGGAAACTTTGGCTGGCAGGTATTAATCAAGTCGTTAAAGGCGCAAGGACATAAAATCCCACCAACAAAGTTTGGACATGGATCCACGATTAAGTATTCACATAACAAGATTGACTACTTAATCATTGGTAGTTACCACCCAAGTCAACAGAACACTTTCACAGGCAAACTCACCAAGCCAATGCTCGATTCAGTGTTGAAGAAAGCAGCTAAGTTCGCGGGTATTAAGTAACTTTTCGCATAGTAGACTTCGCATCTCTATTGGCCCCCATAGTCCAATGGCAGAGACAGAGGACTTAAAATCCTTCCAGTATCGGTTCGAGTCCGATTGGGGGCACGTTGTGCAGGTTGTTTGGTTATCTTCGCGCACGAATTCTCTTGAATAATCGCTAGCGGGAAAGTAATATTTCCCAATTCAACCGAGACCAGGAGATCAAAAAATGCTCGCTACTTATTCATGTGCCAAGTGTGAAATGTCTGTTAATGCAAGCTGTGCAAACTGCAACCTGCCTTTGGTCAATGACTCTCTTGCCCTCCCTGATGGCAGCAATGTTCAAATTTCTCGTTGCCCACAGTGCGAAGGAAAGATTAAATCTCCAATGTGCTGCGGTTCTGATATGAGCTGCTCAATCTAACTTAAGAAATATTCTGTGGGTGATTAAATGAGTAGCAAAGATCTCTGTCTTTCCATTCTGGAAAAAAGTAATGTGCCAATTAACTCCAGTGAGCCATGGAGCTTGCAGGTAAAGAATGAAAAACTATGGGATCGCGTTGCATCCCAGCATCAGCTTGGCCTGGGTGAGGCTTACATGGATGGCTGGTGGGAGTGCCAAGATATTGATGAGATGCTCACCAGGTTGTTAACTGTTGATGCAACATCCTTTCTCAAGCCTTCAATTCCTTTAGTTGCAAGTGCGTTGAAATCTAAGATTTTGAATATGCAGACTAAATCAAAAGCTGCAAAGAATGCTAAACATCATTACAACATCGGTAATGACCTATATACGCGAATGCTAGATAGTGAAATGGCCTATAGCTGCGGATATTGGCAAAATGCAAAAACGTTAGATGAGGCGCAGATAGCTAAGTTTGATTTAATCTGTCGCAAACTAAAACTTGAAAAAGGTATGACCCTGCTTGATATCGGAAGCGGTTGGGGAGGGCTCCTGCGCCATGCGGTAAGAAACTATGGCGTTATTGCAACCGGAATTTCTCCGGCAGATCAACAGATCATCTTGGCACGAGAGAAGTCAGCCGGACTAGATATAAATTTTGTGCAGATGGATTATCGAGATCTAACCGGCCGATTTGACCGTATTGTTTCGGTAGGAATGATGGAGCATGTAGGGCCCAAAAACTTTAAAGAGTTCTTTACCAAGTGCGATGAACTGCTGGTCGATGACGGAATTATGTTGCACCATCTCATATCAAGCACAGTTCCCCAGAGCAACACAGACCCATTCTTTAATCGATATATCTTCCCTGGGGGAGTAATTCCATCTCCTGGGCAGATTAGTAACGCGGCCGAAGGGCTCTTTGTCCTGGAGGACACTCACAATTTTGGACTCGATTACGAGACAACGCTGCTGCATTGGCACAAAAATATTAATTCCAAGTGGGATGAGATTCCTCAATACGATCTGCGCTTTAGACGAATGTGGAACTACTACCTGCTAGCTTCAGCGGCAGGTTTTAAAGCTCGACATCTGCATCTGAACCAATACGTGTTCCGTAAAGGTGGCGTGCTCGCCCCCTATCTTCCGGTTCGCTGAGCGTATTTACCCCCTAAAACTGGAAATTTTCCTGGTTTGCCGTACGTTATATGCCGTACGGGAGCTCGTTCTCGCACATATATAAGGAGAAATTCATGCGCAGTTCTAACCCAGTCCTTAGCGGCCGCGGTTTCGCTCGTATCAAGGGTGATGCAGTCGGCACTCGCGACCTCAACACAATCGAGAGTCGTCCATCATCTGCACCAATGTCTATTGACGATGTCGTCATTAAGACCGCAGGACTCTTTGCTGTACTCGTTGTAGTCGGAGCCTTTGCTTGGCGCGCAAATAGCCCAACACTTGCCCTCATCGGATTCATCGGCGGTTTTATTCTCGCGATGGTCAATTCATTTTCGAAGAAAGTTCGCCCACCGCTAGTTATTGCATATGCCGCAGCCCAAGGTTTGGCACTCGGAACTATCAGCCGCATCTATAACGATTCATACAATGGAATCGTTGGCCAAGCTGTTATTGCAACAGCGTGTGCCTTCGGTGGAGTTCTCCTTGCCTATCGCAGTGGCAAGATTCGCGTGACACCAAAGTTCAGTCGCATCATGATGGGCTCACTCATTGGGTATGTCATCTTTGGCGTAGCAACAATCTTTATTGGTTTCCCAGGTGGAGCCCTCGGTCTACTTATCTCTGTAGGTGGAGTAGCGCTCGCATCAATGTTTATCGTGATGGATCTAGATCAGATTGAGAAGGCAGTTGCAGCTGGCGTTCCACAAGAGGAATCATGGCGCTGTGCATTTGGCCTCATGGTTACCTTGGTCTGGCTCTATCTTGAAGTACTGCGACTAATTTCAATTCTTCGCAGTAACGATTAATCAATAGTCAGTAATTTAATATTACTGAGATTGCCCGAGATGCGAAGACCGCGTCTCGGGCAATTTTATTGATGCCATAACGGCTGCTGCCATCATCACAGCGGTAAGCGCGAAAGCTGGTTGATACCCATAAGAATCTGCGATTGCACCAAGGAGCACAGGTGCAACCATCGCTCCGGCATCAGCAGACATTTGAAATAAGCCAATAACCTGACCGCCCTTACCCTCAATCACATCGCCCACGACGGCCGCGGGAGTAGTGGAAAGGAAAGCTCCACCTATACCGACGATGGCGCTAGCAAGAAAGAACATCCAGGAGTTCATCGTGAAGACAAGGGTGAGTGCAAAGAGTGCAGTGAGGGAAGTGCCCACAATGAGAGAGAATCGGCGGCCATTGATATCTGACATTCTTCCAGCTTTAAGGAGGAAGGCGCCTTGAATCAAGGTAGTCAGCGTGAAACCGAAGCCCATCACTGCGGGAGATATTTTAAGATCTTCGACAATAAATAGCGGCAAGATTGAGCGACTCATTCCGAAGAATGTCCAAGCTGCACAGAACGAAACAAAGAGTGCGATTCGATATGGCTTTAGCGCTAATGCAGATTTGAGAGTGACCACATCATTTTGTTGGTCGCCGCTCGGCTTGGCTGCAAGTGCTGAGTGACGCAATAAAATTGCACCGGATGAGCTGGCACCGAGAAGGAATACTCCATAGATCAGCAGGGGAGCACGTAGTGAAAATGCGGAGAGTGCTCCACCTACTGCAGGTCCAGCAATCATTCCCAGCAGAAAGGTCCCGTTATAGAGTGACTGCACGCGTGCGCGGTGGTCGTCACCGACTGCTCGAACAAGAATTGAACCAGCTGCAACAGAGAACATAGAAGATCCGATTCCGCCGACAGCGCGAAAAATCAGTAGCTGCTCGTAATTCTGAGCAAGGCCTGCAGCAAATGAAGTCAGAGCTACGAAACCGATACCAACTGAATAAACCCATCTTTCACCGAATTTATCAACTAATTTTCCGGAGATGAGCCCCGATGCAAAACGTGCAAAAGCAAATGTCGAGACGATTGCACCAACTTGAGCGTGATTGACTCCGAATGATCTAGCAAAGAGTGGAATCGTGGGTGCGATGATTCCGAAGCCCACTGCCACAAAGAATGAGGCAAAGACAATGACGCCAACCTCACGCGGAAACTCCGCAAAGGGATTGGTAAATTTAAATCGCACCTGCGCAGTCTAATGGGCTGCATTTGGCAAGATGTTACTGAGGGAGATTGCCCATTCAAAAATTTGGTAGGTTGGCCTGGTGAAATCAGTAATTGCGCAAGGCCTCGTTAAAACCTATGACAAAGGAAAAGTTCGAGCACTCGATGGCTTGAGCCTGGATGTTGAAGAAGGAACAGTTCTCAGCGTGCTTGGACCCAATGGCGCAGGAAAAACTACAGTTGTAAGAATTCTGACAACTTTACTTCGCGCTGATTCTGGAAGTGCCTCAGTTGCTGGCATTGATGTAATGAAAAATCCCGAGAAGGTACGCGAAGTCATTGGTTTATCGGGTCAATATGCCGCAGTCGATGAAATTCTTACCGGATATGACAACTTAGTGATGTTCGGTGAGTTGTATCACCTAGGTAAGAAGAACGCTGTTCTTCGCGCAAATGAGCTACTCGAGCGATTTTCACTGACAGAGGCAGCCAGGCGCCCAATTAAGACTTATTCAGGTGGAATGCGCCGTCGTTTAGATTTAGCAGCATCTCTGATTGTTAAACCAAAAGTTCTCTTCCTCGATGAACCCACTACTGGCCTTGATCCACGCGGTCGCCAGGAGATGTGGGGAGTTATCCAAGAGTTAGTTAAAGGCGGGGTAACGCTGCTGCTGACCACGCAATATTTGGAAGAAGCAGATCAATTAGCAGATGACATCGTTGTAATTGATACTGGAAAAGTAATTGCTCGTGGAACATCAGATGCCTTGAAAAAACAGGTGGGCGGAGAACGGCTGGAAGTAGTTGTGGAACAAGCCCACGTTGCAAAGACACTGGAAATAGTTGGTGCGGTAAGTGATCATAAGGCGAGCCTCGATGAAGGTCTGCGCTTAATCTCGGCCCCAGTCTCAACTGGCTCAGCTGCCCTCTTTGAAGTTTTGAAATCACTCGATGCCGCCGGGATCCATGCACTCGACGTTGGTCTGAAGCGCCCATCACTTGACGATGTATTTCTTTCATTGACTGGCCATGTGGCGGAGGAGAAGAAGGAAGAAGTGGCAGAAAAGAAGAGGGGCAGAAAATGAGTGCGATTAACGATGTAGCAATTATTACCCGCAGACAGTTACTGCTTCTTAGCCGTGTACCTGAAGTTCTCATCTTCTCAACAATTCAACCGGTGATGTTCGTACTGCTCTTCCGCTATGTATTTGGTGGCTCGATTGATACTGGCCAACCTGGTGGATATGTGCAGCTATTGATGCCCGGAATCTTTGTGCAAACAGTCGCCTTTACCTTAGCTGGCACTGCTTCCGGCTTAGCCGAAGATATGAAGAAGGGGCTAATTGATCGATTTAGATCTCTGCCTATCTCGCAATCAGCACTCGTTATTGGGCGCACATTGGGTGATTCACTTTTGAATATCGTCGTGCTCGCCGTGATGGGTATTGCCGGTTATGTGGTGGGATGGCGCCCCTCTAGCGGAATTGGCAGCATTGCCCTCGGATTTATCTTCTTACTCTGCTTTGGTTACGCGCTCTCGTGGGTAGGAGTCCTGGTTGGGCTTTCGGCATCTGATGCGCGGGTGGTGCAAAACGTCAGCTTTATCGTGACCTTCCCACTGACTTTCTTATCGAATGCCTTTGCTCCCACAACCGGAATGCCACGCATCTTGCAGTACTTTGCAGAATGGAATCCAGTCTCAACGATGGTTGCTGCCTGCCGCGAACTCTTTGGCCTAGAGAATCAATTTGGTGCAACTGCTGGTTCTTTTCCCAGTGAGAACCCACTGATAACTTCGCTGATTTATATGCTCATCATTATGGCGATCTTTATTCCGTTAAGCCTTCGTAAATATCGCAATTACGCAGATTAACTATAAAACTCGGCGCTCTTAATCTCGACCTTGATATCACGCCCATTTGGTGCGGTGTATGAAACGGTCGCTCCAATTTCTGCACCTAATACAGCTGCTCCCAGTGGTGATTTCTCGGAATACACATCGAGATCACCGGATGCGATTTCGCGGGAGCCAAGTAAGAACTTCATCTCATCGCCGGCGATGGATGCGGTGACAACCATGCCTGCTCCCACTTTTCCATCGGCGCTGGCTGGTGGCGTTCCGATGTGGGCATTTTCTAGCATCTGCTTTATCTGGCGAATACGCGCTTCCATCTTGCCTTGTTCATCGCGCGCTGCGTGATAGCCGCCGTTCTCTTTCAGATCTCCTTCGGCGCGCGCTGCCTCAATCTTTGCCGTAATTTCTTTCCGTCCCGGACCTTCTAGGTTCGCCAGTTCGCCAGCTAAACGATCAGCTGCTTCTTGGGTAAGCCAGGTCTGTTGGGAAGTCATAGAGGGCAATCTTAGGGCAGAGTGCGACAACGTGAAATGCCCACATTGACCGCATCTGCGCGGGTAGGAACGATATATCTTGGCTCGAGATAGCTCTTGCCAGCTGCGATGGTGATGTCGATTTGTCCCACCACATTCTTCTCATAATCGCGCGCAACGAGTGTGCATTGAACTTCTTGTGTGCCATCGGCTCTTTGCACCAAGAATCGAATCTCTGGGTTGCGTGGATCTTCATTTGAAAAAGAGATAAGCTCATAACGAAGCGCCGGGTTGGCTTGATGTAGGCCGGCCCAGAGTAACCACGCTCCGCCAACAATTGCGAAGCCAGCTGCATACTTCACCCACCCGCGCGCAGGAGTGATTCCATATCGATCGTTAAAATCGAATTGGTCGTTTTCTGCCGGCATGGGAGAATCTTCTCATGGCAAAAGACGTTGAAGTAGGTGTCGCTGGTTCGCTGACAATGATTGCCCTTTTCTCGACCATTGCGTTTTTGCTTCGTAATTTCTATAAGCGCTATAACCGGATGCAAGAACGTGAGCAATTACGCCAGGAGAATGAGGGCGAGAATTAAGAAGTCACCCATCCAGCGATTAGGCGCAGGCCTTCTCGTTCTTTTTCTGGTGACTATCTTGATTGGACTTGGGCTCTGGCAGCTTGACCGGGCCAATGAGATGCGCAATCCGGCTGTTGTGCCTATTGATCGCACAATTTATCCACTGACAGAGCTAACAACTCCCACGGGCACAATTCCACCCACTAGCGTTGGCAAACAAGTGCGCACCGCCGGCAGCTACATCGCCAACTACAAAGCACCCAACCAAATTGATGGCAATGGCAAAGTTGGCGACTGGGAAGTGGCGCTGCTGCAAAACGAGACTGATACTGCAATTCTTGTGGTGCGCGGACTATGGAAAGAGCGTTTGAAATCACCAGAAATTGTGATGTCGACCAGAGTTGAAATCACTGGCACCCTGATGCCGCGCCAATTCGATGATCGCGCCACAAACACCCCGTCTCAGATTTCTCGACTAGATAGCAGCATTCTGGTTGCTACTACTGATTATCAGCTTTATGACGGTTTCATTCTAGAAAAGAGTGAGCAGAGCCGAAACGGTGAGATTTCACGGACCAGAATTCTGGAACCCAAACTGACCTCGGGTGTGCCCGGCTACTACTGGCAACACATTTCTTATGTGGTGGTGTGGTGGTTCATGGCCGGCCTGGTGTTATATGCCCCCTTCTATCAGCGCCGCGAAGAAAAGTTATAGAGTTCTACCTATGACAGAGACGACATCGACCGGGGCACTGACCCGCTTTCGCCTGCTA
Source organism: Candidatus Planktophila versatilis (assembly GCF_002288265.1). NCBI lineage: Bacteria > Bacillati > Actinomycetota > Actinomycetes > Candidatus Nanopelagicales > Candidatus Nanopelagicaceae > Candidatus Planktophila > Candidatus Planktophila versatilis. Next base: position 146,357 of record NZ_CP016778.1, read on the forward strand.
GCTGTGCTCTGCGGAGTTAATCTCTTGCTGCTCGTCTTTGGCTACATGCCAGCTAAGTACATCTTTGATGCCCTAGAAGACAATGGCTGGATCATCTTCATTCCGATCGCCCATGGCTATCTCTACATCGTCTATATCCTGACCGTCCTTCAAATTGGCGTTCAGAAGCGGATGAAATTCCTGACCATTATTGCCCTGATTGCCGCTGGAACTCTGCCGGTTGCATCATTTATTGCAGAGCGCAGAATCACGAAGAAGTACGGCCCAGCTAGGTAAACGTTGCATTACATCTCAACCATTAATGGCGTGTCGCACCAATAGTCCATTTCTTTCGTTCTATCTTTTGCAAGTCAGAAGCACCACCCAGTCTCTTCCCCACGACTACAACTACAGAGAATGGTTAGGCCTTGGCTACTTCAAAGAAGAGTGATTCTGCCCGTAAAACCTATGTAATAGATACCTCAGTACTCCTGGCAGACCCCGGGGCAATGTCCCGATTTGAAGAACATGAAGTCATTATTCCCATCGCTGTGATTGGCGAACTTGAAACCAAACGTGACCATCCGGAACTCGGTTACTTTGCCCGCGCCGCACTTCGCGCACTTGATGATCTTCGCATTGAGCATGGTCGCCTTGATTCAGCTCTGACAATTACACCTGAAGGTGGAACGCTCTCGGTCGAACTTAATCACACAGATTTAAGCACCTTGCCCCACGGTTTTTTGCGCGATGGCACCAATGATTCGCGCATCCTTGCCATTGCCAAGAACCTAATGTCTGATGGTAGAAATGTGGTTCTGGTGACCAAAGATCTTCCATTGCGAGTGAAGGCATCATCGGTGGGTGTGGAAGCGCAAGAATATTTAGCAGAACTTGTCTCTAATAGCGGCTGGACTGGCATTGAAGAAGTATCTGTTGGCCACAGCACTATCGATGAGCTCTACTCATCTGATCGAGCAGACCACGAATGTGCTCATAAGTTTCCGGTTCACACCGGAATCGTGCTGCACTCGGAAAAAGGAAGCGCACTTGCCCGGGTGACTGAGAGCAAGCAACTGCAATTAGTGCGCGGTGACCGCCAAGCTTTTGGTCTTCATGGTCGCAGCGCCGAACAACGCATTGCACTAGATCTGCTCCTTGATGAATCAATTGGCATCGTCTCACTCGGGGGACGAGCCGGAACTGGTAAATCTGCACTCGCTCTCTGCGCCGGACTTGAAGCGGTGATGGAAAAACGCCTTCATAAGAAAGTTGTCATCTTCCGCCCGCTCTATCCGGTCGGCGGACAAGAGCTTGGCTACTTACCGGGCAGTGAAGGCGAGAAGATGTCGCCTTGGGCCCAGGCCGTCTTCGACACTTTAGGCGCCCTAGTGAGCCAAGCAGTCATTGATGAAATCATTGCTAGAGGTCTGATTGAAGTTCTGCCGCTGACCCACATCCGCGGGCGCTCGCTGCATGACTCCTTTGTCATTGTTGATGAAGCCCAATCACTAGAACGCGGAGTTTTGCTCACCGTCCTATCCAGAATTGGCCAGGCATCACGGGTAGTTCTCACCCATGACGTTGCCCAACGCGATAACTTGCGCGTGGGCCGCCATGATGGCGTAGTCGCAGTGGTGGAAACGCTCAAGGGCCACCCACTCTTTGCCCACGTGACGCTGACTCGATCAGAGCGCTCACCGATAGCCGCCCTGGTCACTGAATTACTGGAAGGTCCGCAAAGCTAAGCCGGGCGTTTTGACCCCTATTTTAATCTCACAGTAACAAATCGGACATATAGGACTTTGCCCTAGCTGACCTGGGCTTTTACCTATCCACAGCCACCCCAATCTCTGTGAATTTGCGACCCACGCAGGATTAAATTTGCGACCCTCCCCCTGACTAGACACGATTAAGCCCTTCCCTTAAGTCATAACCTCATTTATGAGGTCATGGCGGCATGGGCAAGGAAGGTCCAAAGTGGGCCGATTATGAACAGGAGATGAATGAAGATGAAAGGAGTAACGAAGATGAAGGCAGACCTGCGTGCATTCTTCGCCGCCCTTGCCTCCTTTACCGTCTCCCGCGTTACCAAGCCGGCGCTCTGGGCGACCGTTGCTTCGATGCTCCTGCTCACTGTGGCCCAGCCAAGTGCCTATGGTCTGGATTTTCCGATGACTAGCCGGCTGGCTCTGCCTGATTCAGTAAATCTGACAAGTCAGAATCCGATGGCAAAGAATTTGAGGGTCACCAGCGGACTACCGATGGCATCACTTTCTAGCCAGTTATCTGAGATGGCGATCGTTGCCACCTTAAGCCGCCAGGTCGAAATGGCCCGCACCATCGTTGGCGCCAAAAATGTAACTAAGGCGATCATGGCCGATGAATATGGTTGGGAGGGCGAGCAGTATCGGTGCCTGAATAACTTATGGACCAAAGAAAGCCATTGGAATTACAAAGCACATAACTACCGCTCTGGCGCCCATGGAATTCCACAAGCCCTACCTGCCTCCAAGATGGATCTGATCGCCGATGATTGGCGCACCAATCCGGTGACCCAGATTCGTTGGGGACTTCGCTATATCGAAGGCCGTTATGACACACCATGTGGTGCTTGGTCTAAGTTCAAGCGCAGTCGTTACTACTAGAACTTAAGGCTTAACCCCGATAGTTAACGGCCGCATCGTTTCGGCAAAGAAATCATTTCCCTTATCGTCAACAACGATAAACGCTGGGAAATCAACGACATCAATCTTCCAGACTGCTTCCATGCCAAGATCTGCAAAATCTAAGACTTCCACCTTCTTGATGCAATCTTGGGCCAGGCGTGCTGCCGGTCCGCCAATGGAACCGAGATAGAAACCCTTATGTTTATTACAGGCATCGGTAACTGCCTTAGATCGATTTCCCTTTGCCAACATGACAAGTGACCCACCAGCTGCTTGGAATTGATCCACATAAGAATCCATTCGGCCAGCAGTGGTGGGGCCAAATGAACCAGAGGCCATCCCAGTTGGTGTCTTTGCCGGTCCTGCGTAATAAACGGCGTGCTGCTTTAAGTATTCTGGCATCTCTTTACCGGCATCGAGCATCTCTTTGATTCGAGAGTGTGCCAAATCGCGCGCCACCACAATGGTGCCACTTAATGACAGACGAGTCTTTACTGGGTGCTTGGAAAGTTCAGCGCGAATTGCAGCCATCGGCTGATTGAGGTCAATATTTACTACATCGTCATTGAGATGTTCATCGGTAGTTTCCGGCAAGAAGTGAGCTGGCTCAGTCTCTAACTGCTCAATGAATATGCCATCTTTGGTGATCTTCGCCTTTGCTTGGCGATCTGCCGAACAGGAGACTGCAATAGCAATCGGCAGTGATGCTCCATGGCGAGGAAGGCGCACAACTCGCACATCGTGACAGAAGTACTTGCCGCCAAACTGGGCGCCAATACCTAACTTCTGCGTGAGCTTAAATACTTCTTCTTCCAGGGCCAGATCGCGAAAGCCATGGCCTGACACACCATCTCCGGAAGTAGGTAAGTTATCGAGGTAATGGGTGCTGGCGAGCTTTGAGGTCTTAACTGTGTATTCGGCACTGGTGCCACCAATAGCTATAGCTAAGTGATACGGCGGGCATGCAGCTGTACCAATGGAGCGCAATTTTTCATCAAGCCAATTCATAAATGAAGCAGGGTTTAAGACCGCTTTTGTCTCTTGATACAAAAATGATTTGTTAGCACTGCCGCCACCCTTAGCAATAAACATAAAGTTGTACTCATTTGGGTGATCGCTATCTGCAAATATTTCAATTTGGGCTGGCAAGTTATTTCCGGTGTTCTTCTCTTCCCAGGTTGTCACCGGAGCCATCTGCGAATATCGCAAGTTTAACTTGGTAAATGCGTCATATACACCTTGGGCCAGTGCGACTTCATCTTTTGAACTGGTTAATACGTATTGCCCCTTCTTGCCCATGATCAGAGCTGTTCCTGTGTCTTGGCACATCGGCAAGATTCCACCGGCGGCAATATTGGCATTTTTCAGTAGATCAAGGGCTACAAATCGATCGTTAGCTGATGCTTCTGGATCTGTAAGAATTTTGGCCAATTGCCCTAAATGCTCGCTACGTAAGTAATGCGAAATATCGTGCATCGCAGTTTCGGTGAGCAGGGTGATTGCTTCGGCTGTCACGTGAAGAAATTGCTTATCGCCTATTTTCTCAACGCGCACGCCCTCTTTGGTCAGAAGTCGATATTTGGTTGTATCTTCGCCAATTGGCAGTAGGTCTGAGTAGGAAAAATTGGGTGACATCTACTGTTCCTCAGATTTCGCAGAATTCTTTGCTGCGTCTAACTTCTTCTTTGCGCCATCAAGCCATTGCTGACAGATCTTTGCCAGCTCTTCTCCACGCTCCCATAACTTCAGCGACTCTTCCAGGGTTGCGCTGCCATCTTCTAGTGATTCAACTATCTCGGCCAGCTCATCACGAGCGGCTTCATAGGAGGGCTGTGAATCTTTAGCGGCCATGAGCACAATCTACTCTCTTGTAGTTATTCGGGAGAACTAACGGTGGCTGCGGTCTCACCTTTTGCCACGCGAATGCGCAAACGAGTGCCCACCTTCACCTTTGTGGCATCGCGCAGGATTGCGCCATCTGCCAACTGCACCACCGAATACCCGCGGTCCATCGTTGATTGTGGTGAGAGCGAACGCAGGTGGGCTTTAACACCCGCTAGCTCTTTCTTCTCAATTTCGATAATCGAGGCAAAGCTGCGAATAGATCTATCTCGCAGCGCCTTTATCTCATCGCGGCGGGAGGTAACCATCAGCTGCGGGTCTTTCATCACCGGGCGATTTCGTAATTGAGCAATCAAATTGATCTCATAGCCAATGGTGGAGACCAGCGTTCGATACATGCGATCTCGTATCTTTTCGATATCGCTAATTTCTTGCGCAATATCTGGAACCACTCGCTTGGCCGCATCGGTGGGAGTAGATGCCCGATAGTCGGCAACATAATCAAGAAGCGGTGCATCTTTCTCGTGGCCGATGGCGCTGACAATCGGTGTGGTGCACTGCGAGGCTAGTCGAACGAGTGACTCATCACTGAAAGGAAGTAGGTCTTCAAAGGAGCCACCTCCACGAGTAATGATGATGACATCTACATCCGGGTCATCCTCAAGCTCCTTTAGCGCTGCTGACACTTCAACAACAGCGGCGGCGCCCTGCACTGCTACTTCTCGAATTTCAAATTCAACTGCTGGCCAGCGCCGGCGAGCATTTTCCACCACATCTTTTTCAGCATCGGTATTGCGACCACAAATCAGTCCAACTTTTCGTGGAAGTCGTGGCAGTGCAATCTTTCTGCTCTCACTAAATAAACCTTCAGCTGCTAACTTCTCTTTCAGTGCTTCCAGACGTGCAAGAAGCTCTCCAACACCCACTTGGCTAATCTCTTTGGCAGACATTGTCAGTGAGCCGTTTTTAGTAAACCACGAAGGCTTGGCATAGATGACAACGCGAGCATTTGCCGGTAGTGGTTGCACGCTGGCTAATACTGATTTGTGACACATCACAGAAAGGCTCATATCTGCACTGGTATCGCGCAGTCGCATAAATGCCATGCCACCGCTGCGTTCATTGAGTTCTGAAATCTCGCCCTCAATCCAGATTGGGCCAAGACGATCGACATACTCTTTTATAGCTTCTGAGACCACGCGCACTGGCGCCGGGGCTTCTCGTGAAGTTTCGAACATGGGGTGAGCCTATTAGACTGACCCTTATGAGTAGAAGAGTTCTCTTAGCCGCGCCTCGTGGCTATTGCGCCGGCGTTGATCGCGCAGTGATTGCCGTTGAAAAATCGCTGGAACTCTATGGCGCTCCGGTCTATGTCCGCAAAGAAATTGTCCACAACAAGCATGTGGTCTCAACTCTGGAAAAGCGCGGAGTGATTTTTGTTAATGAAACTGATGAAGTGCCAGAAGGTGCGACAGTTGTCTTTTCTGCCCACGGCGTATCACCTGCCGTGCACGAGCAAGCAGCTGCCCGAAACCTTAAAACTATCGATGCCACCTGCCCCTTGGTAACTAAGGTGCATAATGAAGTAAAGCGTTTCGCCGATGATGAAACTGAAATTCTTCTCATTGGTCATATTGGACATGAAGAAGTTGAAGGAACTGCTGGTGAAGCACCAGGCAAAGTGCGCGTTGTCGATGGCCTAGATGAAGCTCGCACCATCATTCCCACACCAGGCAAAAAACTAGTCTGGCTCACCCAGACCACGCTCTCAGTTGATGAAACTATGCAATCTGTTGCAATCCTTAAAGATCGTTTTCCCGAAATTGCCAACCCACCATCAGATGACATTTGTTATGCCACCCAGAATCGCCAAGAAGCAATTAAGGCAATTGCCCCACAAGCAGATCTGGTTATTGTCGTGGGTTCGACAAACTCATCGAACTCCGTGCGCTTAGTTGAAGTGGCGCTGGAATATGGCGCAAAAGCTGCCTATCTCGTTGATTATGCAACTGAGGTAAAAGATGAATGGTTTGAAGGTGTGGAAGTAATCGGTGTGACAAGTGGTGCATCTGTTCCGGAAATCCTGGTCAATGACTTACTTAAATATTTGGATGAGCATGGCTATGGCGATGTGGAAGAAGTGCGATCATCGGAAGAAACGCTGCTCTTTGCACTACCGAAAGAGCTGCGCGCTGATTTAAAGGCTGCTAAGTAGAAGTCCCCACCTAATTATTTGCAGGCGTCACCAGATTTAATTGCAGAATGGCTTAGTGGAGAAGATAAGAATAATAAAAAGAACGAAAATACTAAGGTTTTGCAAAGAGATTTATTCTTAATATCTAACTACGCGCTAAGAATATTTGAGAAACGGTCTTAGCCAGTATTGGTGAGGCTTCATTCCAGCTGATTCCATTGGTTCTGAATGCTTGGATCCACAAATGGACGAGGTAGGCGGGCAGGGTGCTGGGTAAAGGTGGAAGCTGACTTGGGTGCTGACACCTCGGGAATTGCAGCTTTTGACTCTTGGATTACATATGGAATCGCTACCTCTTCATACCATTTATCTATCTGAATTCCATAAACTTCCTCGAAGGCCACCTCCCAATTTTTCTTTCTGCTCAATTTCCACCAATCAACAAACTTGCTGTGACCATGATCGGCAACGAGAACTTCGGTGAATAGAGCGCCAGCGGTATAGCAAAGTAATTTTGGCTCGGCGCAAGTGGTGCCATCTCCCCCGCCGCCTTTTTCGGAGGTTAAAACAGCCTTGTATAGATCATCTTTGTTTAGTGAATGAGGGATTAGCGCATCTTGGTTAGAGTAAGAGCGGCGTAGGTTTTCAATATTTACTCTATTCATCGCGGCATTTGATTGCTCTGCCATGAGTGCTGCTATTGCGAATCCATAAAAATTAGCAGAACCTTCGACAGACCAGCCAGGAATTCCGTTCTGGCGATCACCGATGATCGAGACTGCAGCCGCGTGGACATACTCGTGAGCCACAAAACCACGCATTGTAAGTTCATTGCCAGCCTTGATGGATCTATCCTTTTCTTTACCAATTACATAGTAGGTAATAGCTCCGCGAGAATTATTGACTACATCACCACGACTAGCATTTTCACCGAGTTTTTTAATGAATTCTCTATTCCATGCTGGTATTTCATGACCGTAACGTTTCATTTCATCATTGACCCATTCAACCGAGGCTAGGGAGCCCAGAATGATTGGGAACTCTGTTGTTGGCTTGAATTCACTGGACCAAAACCTTGAGGAAAAAGGGATAACTTCCTTGATCAACTCAGCAAAGTTTTGTGGCGCATCACTTGAAAAAATATATTTGACTGTAGGTTGATAGCTTGAGTTCAAATCGTAAACACGCTTTACCTCTGCAAGAGCTTTTTCCCGGCGGGTTAAGGGAGTTGGTTTTGCATCCACTTTTAGAAGGACACCCTTATTCCAAGCCAGCTTCTTTCCAGTTTTTACACATGTATAGGTTTTACCCTTAACCACCTCAGTAATTCCTGCTTTACTACATTTAGCGCCTGCTTTAGCCGCAGCGCTTGCTGGCATAAGGGGAATTGATAGAAAAAGAGAAAGTATTGATAAGAATGCAATGAGCTTCTTAGCCATATGAAAAGCCTATGCGGGAATTAAGTTATTACAAGAGGGCATTTGCCCGTATTTGACCTTTATTCGTTCAGTAATTAACCCTGGGCAGCAGCTGCGCGCTTAGAGGGGCGGTTCTTTGCCTTCTCATTTAAGAACATAAACCAGGCATAGAGCGCGCTGAGAAGCAGATACGGTGCGACGCTGGCGAGTGAACCGATGAAATCGATGCCGACTCTAGAAATCGAAAGGCCGTCACTGAGAATAGTCAGCAAGAGAACTGTTGCCCCATAGGCAAGTGGTGGCGTGACAGCTGCAACATAACGAGTTCCGGTGCGGCCATAGTTGACGCCGCCATAGGTAACTAGGGCGATGATCAGACCAGAGATGATTCCAGGACCAGAGCGAATCCAGATTTCAAGTGATGTGAAGATAAAGATAAAAAGTGCTTGCAGAAATACCACACCTTGTTTTTTCAGTCCGGGGCCTTTCATCACTTACTCCTCTACTACTTCAACATCGATGAAATCATCGGGCGCATCTAAATCTATGCTATCTAAGTCTGGGTTATTTAGCGCCCTTACATCTGCCGGAGATTCCGGATATTCAATTGCCAGTTTATCTTTATCGCCAGCTACACCTAGTTTATTGATTCGACGAGCGGGTGCAAGGACAGTCTTTTCCGCTGTGGGAATGAGATCTTCATATGCTTTAGAGGTTTGATTAATTGCCTTGCCCACCGCAACAATCTTGGTATGTAAGAGTGTGACATTTTTTAGAAAAGTTGCCGCCACCTTTGTAATGTCATCAGCGTTTTCTGCCAATTTATTACGGGTGAAGATATGGCCCACGGTGCGCAGCAGCGCCATCATTGATGTGGGAGTAGCAAGTGTGACCCCGACTTTAAATGCTTTCTCAAGTAGAAGCGGATCAAGGCGAAGTGATTCTGCCAACAGCGTCTCAAAGGGAAGAAAGAGCACAACAAAGTCAGGGGAGTTCTGTGACTTGTGATAGCCACGCTTTGCTAGCGCATCGACATGCTTGAGTAAATCCTTGGTGTGTAGCAAGAGCAGTTCATCGCGCTGTTCTTGCTCTTCTGTGCCAAAGGCTTCCAGGAAGCGATCAAAGGGAAACTTAGAGTCGATAAAGAGCTTGGAGCCCCCAGGCATCGCTACCGTGATGTCTGGAATACCAGATGAATCTGAATCGGTGGTGGAACGTTGTGCCACATACTCATGGCCTTCACGTAACCCAGCTTGTTCAAGCAGAAGTTCTAATTGTGCTTCCCCAAATTTTCCACGAGTCTGTGAACTAGCTAGTGCGCCAGCAATTTTCTTTGTTTCATCAAAGAAGGTAGTCGATGCTTTGCGCATCTCATCGATAGTGCCGACCAATTGCACTTCGGATGCAATTCTCTTCTCCGATGCTTCTTGTGCTTGCAAACGCATGCGTTCGACAGTTGTTTTCATCTCTTCCATCTGCGTTGCAATCTTTGTTTCGTTCTCACTTTTGGCTTCTGCTGCCTTCAGGCGATCATCAGATGCCTTAAGCAGCACCTTCACATCGTTGAGTTCTTGGCTAATCGTTGATGTATTGCCACCGTTTGCGCCAGATTTAATTCTAGAAATCCACAGACCAAGTGCGAGACCAAGAAAGAGGCCGAGAATGAGAGTTATTAAGGTCACCACTGTGCTGGACATGGGGCAATCGTGGCAGGAGGGACTGACAATCCCCCGTAGGCTGTCCTACTTATGAGCCTCTCAATTGGAATCGTCGGCCTGCCGAATGTCGGAAAGTCGACCCTCTTTAATGCTCTGACCAAGAACAATGTCTTAGCCGCCAACTATCCCTTTGCCACGATCGAGCCCAATGTCGGTGTTGTAGGCGTTCCGGATGAGCGGTTAGCGAAGCTGGCCACAATCTTTGGTTCTGAAAAGCTACTTCCAGCTGCCTTGTCCTTCGTTGATATCGCCGGCATTGTGAAGGGCGCATCTGAGGGTGCTGGCCTTGGAAACAAGTTTCTTGCCAATATTCGTGAGACCGATGCCATCTGTCAGGTCATCCGCGTCTTTACCGATGGCGATGTGGTTCACGTCGATGGTCGCATCGATCCTGCTAGTGACATGGAAACAATCAACATGGAACTTGCGCTCGCAGATCTACAGACAATTGAAAAGGCAATTCCGCGACTTGAGAAGGAAGCGCGCGTTGCGAAAGAGAAGGCCCCCGTTCTAGCGGCGGTCAAGGAAGCCAATGAGTGGCTGCAATCAGGAAAGCCACTTTCCCAGTCAAAGATTGATCGCGAACTTTTGCATGAACTTCACCTGCTCACTGCAAAACCATTTCTTTATGTCTTTAACGTCGATGCCGCCGAACTTGCTGACCTTGAACTGCGGGCGAAGTTATCGGCACTTGTGGCACCAGCTGAAGCAATTTTTCTCGATGCTAAGACCGAGGCTGAACTTGCTGAACTCTCCGATGAAGATGCACTCGAACTCTTGCAAGCCATCGGACTTTCTGAACCAGGGCTAGCCACTCTTGCCCGAGTTGGTTTTGCAACCTTAGGACTACAAACTTATTTAACTGCTGGTCCAAAAGAGACGCGCGCCTGGACCATACATAAAGGTGACACCGCACCGATGGCGGCCGGCGTCATCCACACAGATTTCCAAAAAGGTTTCATTAAAGCTGAAATCGTCTCTTTTACCGACTTGGTAGAAGCGGGCACAATGACGGAAGCGAAAGCTAAAGGCAAAGTGCGGATGGAAGGTAAGGAATACATCATGCAAGACGGAGACGTAGTGGAGTTCAGATTCAATGTCTAATAGCCCAGCACTTAATACCGCCAGAGCACGCCTTAATCAGGCTCACCTCAAAGATCTTCCAAAGAAGACCCGTGACAACCTTCGCAACGTTGCGATCATTGCTCACGTTGACCATGGAAAGACCACACTCGTTGATGCGATGTTGTGGCAATCCGGAGCTTTCGCTGCTTATAAGAAGCAAGAAGAAGGCCAAGACCGCATGATGGATTCAATGGATCTAGAACGCGAAAAGGGCATCACGATTCTTGCCAAGAACACTTCGGTAAGACGTGGTGACACCATCATCAACATCATTGACACACCAGGCCACGCAGATTTCGGTGGCGAGGTTGAACGTGGTCTAGAGATGGTCGATGGCGTTATCTTGCTCGTCGATGCCTCTGAAGGTCCGCTGCCACAAACACGTTTCGTGTTGCGCAAAGCACTGCAGAAGAATCTTCCCGTTATTCTCCTTATTAATAAGGTGGACCGCCCGGATTCACGAATTGCTGAAGTTGTCGATGAGGCATACGCACTCTTTTTAGATCTTGATGCCAATGAAGAACAAATTGAGTTCCCAGTTGTCTATGCATCAGCTAAGGCAGGACGTGCTTCCCTGACACGTCCCGCAGATGGTGGAATGCCGGTAGAAGAAAACCTTGATGTTTTATTTGACACCATCTTCGCAACAATTCCAGCACCGGTTTATCACGAAGGTGCACCACTTCAGGCACACGTGACAAACCTTGACTCATCACCGTTCCTTGGACGTTTGGCGCTATGCCGCGTGCACGAAGGTGTGATTAAAAAAGGCCAAACTGTTTCTTGGATTAAGACCGATGGCAGCATTGAACGGGTAAAGATTTCTGAGTTGCTGATGACCGAAGCACTCGAGCGCGTTCCAGCACTGGAAGCCCACCCTGGAGACATCATTGCCGTTGCCGGTATTGAGACAATTACCTTGGGTGAAACACTGGCAGACTTAGAAAACCCACATCAATTACCTCTTATTACCGTCGATGAGCCATCAATTTCTATGACTATCGGTATCAACACATCACCACTAGCGGGCAAGAGCGGCAAGATGCTTACTGCGCGCCAGGTAAAGGATCGTCTTGATAAAGAGCTCGTCGGTAACGTTTCACTGCGTGTTCTTAATACTGAACGTCCTGATACGTGGGAAGTTCAAGGCCGCGGCGAACTACAGCTCGCTGTGCTTGTTGAAATCATGAAGCGCGAAAGTTTTGAACTCACCGTGGGTAAGCCACAGGTAGTTACCAAGATGATTGATGGAAAACTTCACGAACCAATGGAGCGCTTATCAATTGATGCACCTGAAGATTACTTGGGTGTGCTCACCCAGTTGATGGCGCTACGTAAGGGTCGTATGGAACAGATGGTCAATCACGGAACCGGTTGGATTCGACTTGATTACAAAGTTCCATCACGTGGCCTGATTGGTTTCCGTACTGAGTTCCTTACTGAAACTCGCGGCACAGGTTTACTGCACCACGTCTTTGATTCATATGAGCCATGGTTTGGTGAACTTCGCACCCGTGGCACAGGTTCGCTTGTCTCAGATCGCATCGGCGCTGTGACTTCATATGCACTTGCTGGTATTCAAGAACGAGGATCTATCTTCGTTGAACCCGGTGATGAGGTTTATGAGGGCATGGTCATCGGTGAGAACTCACGTTCTGATGATATGGATGTTAACTGTGTGCGTGAAAAGAAACTTACCAATATGCGTGCTTCCGGTACTGATGATTCTGAAAAGTTGATTCCACCGAAGAAGCTCAATATGGAAGGCGCCCTTGAATACTGCCGCGAAGATGAATGCGTGGAGGTAACTCCAGCAGTTGTTCGTATTCGTAAAGTGGTGCTCGACGGGGCAGAGCGCGCTCGAGCCACATCTCGAGCAAAGAAGAATAACCAGAGCTAATTCATCAGCGTTAATTCACCTTTGGCTCACGTGACTTGTCACCGCCGTAGGGTTAAATAGCAACTATGAGTAAGCAGAACCCTTCATCACCGCTTCGCCTGGTGCGCAGTAGTGATGAGGGGTTTCTGCCTTTCTCACAAGTTCATCAACTCAGCGCAGAGCAGCAAACAGCAGTTGCTCACCGCGGCTCCCCACTGATAATCACTGGCGCAACTGGCACCGGTAAGACCACAGTTGTTATCGAAGCAGCGCTTTCCCGAATTGCAGCAGGACAAAGCCCCGATTCAATTTTGATTATTGCTTACGGGCGCGAACGTGCCTCTGAAATTCGCGATGCCATTGTTACTCGATCAGCAAAGACTGCACATGAACCACTAGCGCGCACATTTCACTCACTGGCATATTCAATTCTTAAGATGCGCACGGCAGAGAATGTGCGCGAGATTATTCTGTTATCAGGTGCCGAGCAAGAGACCTTTATCGCACAGCTACTAGCAGGTGATATCGAAGATGGCTATCAACAATGGCATGCCGACTTACAGCGCACCGAGCAATCACTGGGTGAGCCACTGCAGACGCAAGGATTTGTGCGCGAGCTACGCGATCTCATTATGCGCGCCAATGAACGTGGAATTACTCCGGATGAGTTAGAGCTTCGCGGCAAACAACTTGGTGAGAAGTATTGGCCAGGGGCTGCCCAATTCTGGAAGCGCTATCTAGGTGCTATGACACTGCAAGAAGTGCTGGCCGGTGATGCCAAGGTGCGCATTGATCCATCTGAAATCATTAACACTGCAATTAATTATCTCCGCAGTAACTCAGAACTTTTGACTGAGCTGCGCGCACGATTTAGCACCATCATTGTTGATGAATTCCAAGAAAGTGATCCCGCTCAGCGAAACTTGTTACAACTATTAGCTGGGCAAGACCTCGTGATCATCGCTGATGCAGCCAGTGCGGTGGGAAGATTTCGCGGCGCAGACCCGGAAGGTGTTGGCGCTGTAATTGATTCTTATGTGGCAAAGGGTGCGAAGAAAATTGAACTCACCACAAATTTTCGTGGCACACCTGGCACACAAGCTGTCCGACTCTTTTCTGAATCTGAGGAAGCGCAATACATTGCTTACCAATTTAAACGGGCTCATCTCATGGGCGGGGTCGCCTATTCGCAGATGGCAGTGATTGTGCGCTCACATGGACAGAGCGCCGCAGCTATTCGCAGAGCTTTTGCCCAAGTTGGTATTCCTACTGCAGGTGATGTGGAAGCGATCGCAAATAACGCTGCCATTGCGCCATTTCTCCTCATTGCACGAGTGGCAACGGGTGCGCAACCACTCAACCTTGATACGGCAGAGAAGTTACTCACCAGCGAATTCGGTGGGGCAACTTCGGTTTCACTGCGGCGCACACGTGCGGCGCTACTGGCTGCGCGCGATGAAGCGAGCGATAAACGCTCTGGCACCCAACTTATTCTGGATGCCATCACTACTGGCGATGTTGCCATCGAAGATTCTGCCGAACTATTACGTATTCACGAACTCTTAGTGGCAGCAAAGAAATCAATTGCCAAGAAGAGCGCCACGATTCACGACCTATTGTGGGCAATCTGGAATAACGCTGTTACCAGCGAGAATGTGAAGATTTCCGAATCATGGCGCACAGCAGCACTTAAAGGTGGCTCCCGAGGAGCTGCAGCTGATCGAGATCTCGATGCCATGATTCAACTCTTTGATTCTGCAGCCCGCCATATTGAACGTTTTCCAGGTGCTAAACCAGAACTATTTTTACAAGAGATTGAGAATGAAACCATTGTTTCTGACCTCATTACTTCGCGCGGAGTGCGCCCTGATGTTGTTGAAATACTTACTGTGCATTCGGCAAAGGGACGTCAGTGGAGCCATGTTGCGGTAGCAGGTGTGCAAGAAGGCACTTGGCCGAATTTGAAGCAACGAAGTTCTTTATTGGGCGCTGAACGATTGGTAGAGCGGGTGCGACATGGTGATGAGCTTGCCCAAACTACGCTGGATATGATTGCTGCAGATTCACTTGCCCAAGATGAAGCACGTTTATTTCATGTGGCAGCAACACGTGCTTCAGAGTCACTTCTTGTCACAGCAGTTGCGCGCGAAGATCTCACACCATCTATCTTTTTTGAAGATTTTGCGCACTCATGTGGGGCATCTGATGCAACTATTGAAATTCCAAGGCCACTGACGGCGCCGGCACTTGTTGCCACCTTGCGCCGGGAGGTAACTCTTACCGGGAACACCGATGCAGCTGCGCTTCTTAAGACTTTGAGCGCTAATGGAATACATCTAGCTGCGCCTTCGCAATGGCTGGGAGCAGTGCCCATCACTACCGATGCGCCAGTCATCGATGCTGGTGCACCTGTGCCAGTTTCACCATCGGGGGCAGAGAACTTCACTGAGTGCGGACTGAAATGGT
Source organism: Candidatus Planktophila versatilis (assembly GCF_002288265.1). Classification (NCBI taxonomy): domain Bacteria; kingdom Bacillati; phylum Actinomycetota; class Actinomycetes; order Candidatus Nanopelagicales; family Candidatus Nanopelagicaceae; genus Candidatus Planktophila; species Candidatus Planktophila versatilis. Next base: position 161,647 of record NZ_CP016778.1, read on the forward strand.
TTCTAGAAAAGAGCGGTGGCACTGATGGCGATTCCACAGCGCAGCTATTAGGTTCTGTCATTCACGAATTTGCTCGCCTTAAGGTCGATGAACCGGCAATCACTGATGAGCAATTGCAGCACAAACTCCTTGAATCATGGCCGCTGATTGATGATAGCCAGGGCTGGATAAGCCATGCCGCCCTTGCGCGCGCACAAAAGATGCTGGAGCGATTCTCGGTATTTCACAGTAAGTCATTGGCTGATAACAACCGAAGCGTTGCTGGAGTTGAGCGGAGTTTTGAAATCACTGTAGGTCGGGCGGTCATTCGAGGAAATGTGGATCGGATTGAAGTCGATAGCGATGGCAAGCATTACATCATTGATTTTAAGACTGGTAAGAAAGAGATTTCTGGCGATGATGCCAAAACAAACTTGCAACTTGCTTGTTACCAGCTTGGAGTTGTTCTTAATGGCTTTGCCGAGAAGTTAACATCAACTGCCGTCTCTGGCGCCCAGCTTGTCTATCTGGCAAGTAAAAATAAGAGCTACAGCACCCGCGAACAAGATGCGCTCGTGGATGTTGAGGCCACCCAAACTATTCTGGAAGAGATTGCCGTGGGTATGGGTGGTGCCACATTTACTGCGCGCAAGAACGAAATGTGTAAGGGTTGCAAGGTCAAACCTTCATGTCCGCTCTATCTTGAAGGCAAAGCGGTGCATCAATGATTGAAAAATACACACCTGATGAAGTAGCGAAGATGATTATCTCGATTGATCCCACATTTCATCTTCCATCTGATGAGCAGCGCCCCATCATCTCTATCTTTGATAATCCACTGGAGCCAGCTGTTGTCATTGCTGGCGCAGGTTCCGGGAAGACTGAGACTATGGCGGCGCGCGTTGTGTATTTAGTTGCCAATGGTTTTGCCCGCCCTGATCAAATTCTTGGACTTACCTTCACCCGCAAGGCCGCTGGCGAACTCAATACCCGAATTCGAAAGCGCCTGCGCCAATTTCAGCAGGCCGCAGATAAGCAAGGAATAGAGCGGACTTTTAGCAGTCTTGAGACTGCAGTTACTACTTATCACTCTTATGCCGGGCGATTACTGAGCGAACATGCAATTCGTTATGGCATCGATGCCGATGTGCAGCCACTGGGTGAGGCAGCGCTCTGGATGTCTGCCAATAAATTAGTACGCGAGTGGGATGACGGCGTCTTTAATACAAATGATGCAGCAAGCACCGTTGTAAAAGATTTGCTAGGACTTACCTCGATGGTCTTAGAGCATCGTGTGAGCGTTGATCAGATAAGAAGTGCGGATGAAAAAGTACTTGAAGAAATTGCACAGATGACGGGTGCAACTAACGAAGAGACACGTAAGGTGGCAAAAGTACTTAACCAGCGCATCGCAATGCTTCCAATGATGCAAGCATTTTTGGAGGAACGCAGAAAGTCAGGTGAACTCTCATTTGATGATCAGATAGCACTGGCTGCAGATATTGCCGTTAACTTTGCAGATGTCGGGGTATTGGAGCGCGCTAAGTATCCAGTTGTACTTCTGGATGAATATCAAGATACTTCCCAATCACAGGTGCGTTTGCTTTCGGCCCTCTTCGGTGGCAGCCATCCGGTTACCGCCGTCGGTGACCCTTGTCAATCTATCTATACCTGGCGCGGTGCATCTTCTGGAACCATTAGCGCATTTAATGCAAACTTTCCAAAGGCCGACGGTGCTACCGGTAAGAAGGTATATGAATTACTGACCACCTACCGAAACGATAAATCCATTCTCGCACTTGCAAATGAAATCTCGGCTGGCGTGCGCGAACTTGAAGGAATTAACGTTGCTGCGCTAAAGCCACACGAAGATGCAGGTGCTGGTGATCTCACCTGTGGCATCTTTGAAAATCTTGAGGCAGAGGCAACGGCAATTGCTGAATATTTCACACCGCTTTGGAATAACCCAAGTCGCTTACAACCGCACCTAAAAGTTCCACGCACCTTCGCGGTCTTGGTGCGAAAGCGTGCTCAGATAGCTCTCATTCAAGAGGCGCTAGCAAAGGCGGGGATACCTTCGGAAGTCCTTGGTTTAGGGGGACTTGTGCATGTTCCGGAAATTGCAGATTTAGTGGCAATGCTGAAAATTATCAACAACCCCAGCGCTGGTGCATCACTGATGCGTCACTTAACCGGAGCGCGCATTAACTTAGGTCCACGCGATATTGCCGCCCTTGGTCGTTTTGCGCGCTGGCGATCAGAGGCACTCTCATCTGATAGCCGCAGCATTGTGAAAAACATTGTTGCCGGAAACCCAGCATCGGCTGAAGCCGATGATCAATTTATTGGAAGTGTGATTGACGCACTTGATGAAATTGAGAAGTGCGACAAATCCAAGTTCAGTAGCGCTGGCTACCAACGACTTGCATCTTTTGCATCCGACCTACGTCGCTTGAGTTCACGTGCATCTGCACCCATTACTGATCTCATCGTTGAAATCGAGCGCTATTTGAACTTAGAAAGTGAAGTGATGTTACGAGATGGTGGCACGCATGGCCGTCGCCACCTTGATCGCTTTATGGATGAGGCGGCAAAGTTTGCGCGCAGCGGTGGCTCACTTTCTGCCTTCTTGCAATGGCTCGATGTTGCAAGTGAAGAAGAAGGTGGACTCAAAGCTGGGGCGCCGGAAGCCGATGCCAGCGTTGTTCAGATTCTCACCGTGCACATGGCAAAAGGCGCCGAATGGGATGTCGTTGCAGTTCCAGGGTTAGCGCAGGGCACATTTCCTGGAGCCAATGCAAGTGATCCTGATAACTGGATTACCAATGAACGCCATATTCCATTTTCACTGCGCGGGGATGCTGACATCTTGCCAACGTTTTCGTGGAACGCATCTGAAACTAATGCGCAAGCTAAAAAAGCAATCGATGCATTTGCGCAAGAGTGCGTTGACTTTAAGATGCGGGAAGAGATTCGCCTTGGCTATGTTGCCATTACACGTGCTCGCACACACTTATTCTGTTCGACTTCGTTCTGGCGCGATGGCGCAAAACCTGTTCAACCATCTGTGCTTTATGAGAAGGTGCAACAGATCGCAAGTCAGTGCGGCACAGTGCTCAGCGCCCCCACTGCACCAGAGAGCACGGATCGAAACCCAGCCAAAGATATTGAGATCACAGCGCAGTGGCCACAAGATCCACTCGGAGACAAGCGGGCAGCTTTTGATCGCACCGTGGCACTTGTTGAATCAGCTGCGCCGTTAAACCTAGACGCACCTGCACCGGCAGAACTGGCAGAGCTAGTTGAGGATGCCCGGGCAATAATTGCTGAATTTGAAGAGTTTAAGTTAGGTGCGCGCGATGTTGCATTGCCACCGCGTCTTTCTACCTCCACACTCATTGCACTGCATGAAGATCCAGTAGAACTTGCTCGCAACATTCGCCGGCCAATGCCGCGAGCTATGGATGAATACTCACATCGTGGAACGGCATTTCACTTATGGATTGAGAACCATTTCAATGCAAAAACGCTCTTTGATGATGAAGACTTTGATTTGATCACACCTTTTGAGCAAGACCAGAAACTGGAAGACCTGAAAACGAAGTGGCTGGAATCTGAGTGGGCGAAGTTGCAACCGCATGCAGTAGAAGTTCCTTTTGAAACCGTTATTGCTGGCGTGCTTGTGCGCGGTCGCATCGACGCTGTTTATCAGACCAGTAACGGTTTTGAAGTAGTCGACTGGAAGACTGGCTCGAAGACTTTAGGTGAATCATCTGCGGTGCAGCTAGCTGTCTATCGACTTGCCTGGGCTAAGTTGCAGTCAATTGCAGTTGAGCAGGTCTCGGCCGCTTTTTATTATGTGCCGATAAATAAAACAGATCGGCGAGCAAATCTTCTGAGTGAAGATGAGCTCACCGACCTGTTATTACTTAAGTAATTTAGATATCGAAGCGGTCAAGCTCCATAACCTTGCTCCAGGCAGCTACGAAGTCTTCGACAAACTTCGTTGCTGAATCAGCACTCGCGTAGACCTCTGAAAGTGCGCGAAGTTCTGAGTGAGAACCGAAGACTAAGTCTGCGCGAGAAGCGGTCCACTTAACTTTTCCGGTCTTGCGATCTTTTGCTTCAAAAAGCTCGTTCTTAACTGAAGTTGGCGCCCACTCATACTTGGTATCAAGGATGTTGACGAAGAAGTCGTTTGTGAGCGTCTCCTTCTTTGATGTGAGTACACCAGTCTTTGAGCCGTCGTAATTAGCACCGAGTGCGCGAAGACCACCAACAAGCACAGTCATTTCTGGTGGGGTTAATTCAAGGAATGCAGCCTTATCAACGAGTGCGATTTCAGTAGGGTGTGAATCAGATGCACTCTTGTAGTTACGGAAACCATCAGCTGTTGGCTCAAGGTATCCGAATGAGAAGACATCTGTCTGCGCCTGAGTGGCATCTGTGCGACCTGGTGTGAAACGCACCTTGGTCTTCACGCCAGCCTTCTTTGCCGCGATTTCCACGGCAACGGTGCCACCTAAGACAATCAGATCTGCAAGCGAAACCTTCTTCGCTGATTTCTTATTGAAGTTAGTTTGAATCTTCTCCAGAACAGCAAGAACTTTCTTGAGTTCCTTCGGGTTATTGGCTTCCCAGCTGATCTGTGGCTCTAAGCGAATACGAGCACCATTGGCACCGCCACGCTTATCTGTTCCACGGAAAGATGATGCTGATGCCCACGCTGTTGTTACCAACTGCGCAGATGTGAGACCACTGCTAAGAATTCTCTTCTTAAGGATTTCAATCTCAGTCTTACCAATTACTCGCTTTGGGCGAGCTGGAAGTGGATCTTGCCAGATGAGTTCTTCGGATGGAACAAGGGAACCGAGGTAGCGAACTGCAGGTCCCATATCGCGGTGTGTGAGTTTGTACCAGGCGCGAGTAAATGCATCTGCCAGCGCATCGAGATCTTCGGCAAAGCGACGTGAAATCTTTTCATAGGCAGGATCCATGCGAAGTGCTAGATCTGTCGTTTGCATGACAGGTGCATGTGTCTTGCCAGAAATATGTGCATCAGGCACAGCCTTTGCTGCAGATTCATCGGTTGGAATCCATTGAACTGCGCCACCAGGTGACTTGGTCTGCTTCCACTCATACTTAAAGAGAGTTTTAAAGTAGTTGTTATCCCACTTAGTTGGAGTTGATGTCCAAGCACCTTCTAGGCCGCTGGTGATTGTGTCTGAACCTTTTCCAGTTCCAAATGAGTTCTTCCAGCCAAGGCCCATCTCATCGATTGGCGCACCTTCTGGCTCTGCCCCAACATACTTATCGGGATCAGCAGCACCGTGTGCCTTACCAAATGTGTGACCGCCAGCAATGAGGGCAACTGTTTCTTCATCATTCATCGCCATGCGCGCAAATGTTTCGCGAATATCGATAGCTGATAAAAGTGGATCTGGATTTCCATCTGGACCTTGTGGGTTTACATAGATAAGGCCCATCTGCACTGCAGCGAGCGGCTTCTCTAGAACACGATTACCTGAGTAACGTTCATTGGTAAGCCAAACTTTTTCTTTACCCCAATAAGTCTCATCTGGTTCCCAGACATCTTCGCGTCCGCCACCAAAACCAAAAGTCTTTAGCCCCATTGATTCAATTGCGCAGTTACCAACAAGAATCATGAGATCTGCCCATGACAACTTCTTGCCATACTTCTGCTTAATTGGCCAGAGCAGACGACGAGCCTTATCAAGATTTCCGTTATCGGGCCAGCTATTAATAGGAGCAAAGCGTTGCATGCCAGCACCAGCGCCACCGCGACCATCGTGTGTGCGATATGTGCCTGCGCTATGCCAAGCTAAACGAATAAAGAATGGGCCGTAATGTCCGTAATCTGCTGGCCACCACTCTTGTGATGTTGTCATCAGCGCTTCAATATCTTTCTTTACCGCTTTGATATTGAGCTTTGAGAATTCTTTGGCGTAATCAAAATCTTCACCCATAGGATCAGAGACCGGAGAGTTTGCGCGCAAGACCGAGAGATCTAATCTATTTGGCCACCAGTCAGTGTTATATGTGCCAGCGGTATTGAGTTGGCTACCGGAGTATGGGCACTGCGCGGTAACAGTTGAGGTAGGAGATGCAGTTGTGGTCATGGTTGTTCCTCCAGTTAAGAAAAGCTACAAATAGACTGACTAGATACGAGCACAGGCTAGCCGAAGTGCGAAAAATTGTTAATTCGAAAGCTGGATACCGATAGGCAAATGGTCACTTAACCCGGTGCGTGAGATGTCCATCACGGAGAATTCACCTGGATGTAAATCTTTGGCGAGCAGATAGTCGAACTTAATCGAGGCGCCCCAGCTGGGGTAGGTGTTGCCTGGGGCCAATGAATTCCAGGGGGAGAAGACGGTAGGCAGATTCATAGGCAAGTTCAGATCACCCATGACTATCGCGCGGGTGCCACTTTCTTCTGCAATCTGTAGCGCCCATTTTTTGATTCTCCGAAGTTGTCGCAAATTCAACCCTGGCACAAAAGAGAGATGAGTATTCACAATTGTCCAACCATTTTCTAGGACCGCAGCAATAGCAAGACGTGGTTCATCTTTGACGTAGATAAAACGTGGTCTTCCTTTTCCAGTTTCATCACCAGGAACAATGAGAGGTAGCCCAAGTAAGGAACGACCTAGATCTAATCTGTGCCATGACTTCACGGCAATCTTTGAAACAATTCCAATTCCGTAGCACTCGTGCATGATTTCTGAATGCGAACTCTTATCTGTAATCAACGCAGGTTCGTGCTCGTGTAATTTTCGCCATGACTCACCGGGTGTTCCAATCACACTGGGACCCATCGCCCAATCGCGCGCACCAACGCTCTCTGCGATATCGCGAATCTGCGGACGAGACTGCGACCGTGGCAAGAAGTGATCGACTTCCTGAAAGCCCATCACATCTGAGTTCAGAGACTGCACCGCAGCTGCGAGATCGGCGGCCGAATCGGGTGAATTCCTAGGTGGGATTGAGATCCCATGCAGGATATTCCACGAGGTGATTCTCACCCCCACACACTAGTAACCTGCACCAGTGAGCGCGATAAACCAACACACCTCCCGCATTGATCGTGCAGGTGAACTTCGGGTGAACCAAGAAACCCTTGATCAATTGTGGCAACGCGCACAAATCTTGCAGATTGCAGAAGGTCGCATTGCAGCAGTTGATTCAAAATTGAGCCTCATCAACGCCGAACAAGTGGCGGCGCATATTTCCACACACACTTTTACTGAAGGAAGTCGCTACTTCTTAGGTTTAGATCTGCACACCAAGGCGCCTTTCTTTGCATGGGATACCGAGTGGGTCGGCACAATCGATGATGAAGTCAAAGAAGTCGGATTCTCCACTGTTCGTGAGATTGGCTCACTGCTGAGTGAGCAAGAGTTAGAAATTTCATTACATGCCATGGGGTTAAGTAATTGGCATCGTGCACATCCACGTTGTCCGAGATGTGGTGGCGCAACTCGAGTGGATCTTGGTGGAGCAGCGCGCACGTGCGATGCAGATGGCAGCCAACATCACCCACGCACCGATTCTGCAGTGATTGTGCTTGTCAAAGATCGTGATGATCGCATTTTGCTTGGACATCAACCAATCTGGCCAGAAGGTCGATTCTCTACCTTTGCTGGTTTTCTTGAACCCGGAGAAACATTTGAACAGTGCGTTGCGCGCGAAGTTTTAGAAGAGTCAGCAGTTGTTGTAACAGAGTTGAACTACTTAGGATCACAACCGTGGCCATTTCCGGCCAGCATCATGATTGCATTTGAAGCAGTGACAGATAATCCAGAGCGCGCACAAGGTGATGGGCAAGAAATCACAGAAGTGAAATGGTTTACCCGCGCGCAATTATTGGCTGCGGCTAAAGATGGTTCGCTCTTGCTCCCACCATCAATTTCAGTTGCCCGCAAGATGATTGAACGCTGGTTGGGTGAGAGCGCACCCGGCGGCCAGACATGGCGATAGAAGACTCAATACTTGCAGCCCTTGATCCTGATCAAAGGGCGGTAGCACTTGCTACACGTGGTCCCCTCTGCGTCATTGCAGGTGCTGGCACCGGAAAAACTCGCGCAATCACACATCGCATTGCCTATGCAGCAGCGATTGGCACGATGGATCCGCAGAAAGTATTGGCGCTGACATTTACGGCAAAAGCTGCTGGTGAAATGCGAGCCCGACTTCGCACACTTGGCGTGCCGGCCGTTGCCGCTCGCACGATTCACTCTGCTGCCCTTAAGCAGCTGCTCTACTTTTGGCCCTCAGTATTCGGTGGTCGCACACCAGATCTGATGACAACCAAGACTGGCTTTCTTACCGAAGCAATTAATCGCGCGGGGCTAAGTGGCTCGCTGCGTGCTACCAACCGCGAATTGATGCGAGATATTGCCGCTGAGATTGAATGGGCGAAGGTCTCTCAAGTCGGACCCACTGATTACATCAATGAAGTAAGTAAGCGAATGCAGAAGCCTCGTGTTACGCCAGAGCAGATGGTTCAGGTCTATACCGCCTATGAATCAATTAAAAAGCAAGAGCTCGCCATTGATTTCGAAGATGTACTTCTCTTATGTTCTGCGATGTTAGAAGAAGAGCGCGATGTGCGCGAGCGAGTGCAAGACCAATATCGGTATTTCACTATCGATGAGTACCAAGATATTTCTCCCATTCAACAGCGACTGATTAATGCTTGGCTTGGAACGCGCACCGATATCTGTGTCGTTGGTGATCCCGCCCAAACTATTTATTCATTTGCTGGTGCCACCCCGGTATTCCTTAATACATTTACCCAACGCTTTCCGGAAGCCGAAGTTATCCGTTTAACAACTGGATACCGCTCCACCCCGGAAATCACCTTTGCTGCCAATGCACTCTTGCGTCACGGAACTATGGGCCAGGAACTTGTTGCTGTTAATAGCCATGGCTCTAAACCAATTGTCACCGGCTATGGCGATGAACCGGCAGAGATTGGCGGAGTCATGGCTGAAATCAATGCTCTCTTGGTAAATGGCACTCAGCCACAAGAGGTTGCGATCTTGGCTAGAACTAATGCACAACTTAAAGGTGCAGAGAAAGCAATGCTGGCGCAGAAGATTCCATATCAAGTGCGAAACACAGAAAGATTCTTTGAACGCCGCGAAGTGCGTGATTTTCTCAAGCAAGTGCGGCAAGCATCGGTTATTCCGGCTGAAGGCCAAGGATGGATTGATGAACTACGCTCCCTTGCCCAGCCTTATTTAACAGGGGAAGCAATTGATGGGATTGCAGCGCTGCTGCATTTAGCGCGTGAACTAGATGACGATGATAATTTCACTCCGAAAACTTTGCGCACATATCTGCGCGAAGTAGAAGACCGGGTGCAACAGAACAATCCACCGACCATGCCGGTTGTCACACTGGCAACGCTGCATGCAGCTAAAGGTCTGGAATGGGAGCGGGTATTTTTAATTGGCGCATCAGATGGCCAATTACCGCTGACTAATAGTTCAGGTGAGGCCGTTATCGAAGAGGAACGTAGGCTCTTTTATGTGGGAATCACCCGCGCCAAGGCAGATCTGCATATCTCCTATCGAGGCAATCCAAGCCAATTCCTGCGTGAATCAGGCCTTATTTAATTGCCTTGCACGAATCAATGACCATCTTGTACCCTTAGAGTTCGAAAACAGGGAAGGGGATTGAAAATGGCAAATGTCATGACTTCAATCATCACAGCAGGCGCATGCGCTGCTGCACCTTCTGCTGCCTTCACACATTCAACAGCTTCTGCAACCAAGCGTTCACATAAGCGAACAGTTTGGCCCACAGCTACAAAGTCAGCGTTTTACGCCAACTTTTATGCAGTGGATGAGGCTACTGGAGTACTAATCGGATAAAACCGAACAGTCCCACAAGGGCCTCAAATCCACTCGATGGATTTGGAGGTCCTTTTTTATTACCCAAATCAAAGAAGAAATCAAAAAGAGATAACAAGAGCAAGACTAACTAGAGAGAGATAACAGGGGGTGAGGACGATGAGCGTTCTCTTCAGCGAACTACAGGTACCAGGCTGGGCAGAGACCGGCGAAAAGATTGGCCTTAACGATGTGACATTCACATACGACAACGCCAAGGCTTTCACCCTGCCATGCCATCAAGCTGACCCTGAACTCTTCTACTCAGAGACAGATCAGGGAATTGCAGAGGCGAAGGCGCTCTGTGGCACATGTCCAGTGCGTAACAAGTGTCTCGATGGTGCGCTCTCACGCCAAGAACCATGTGGAGTGTGGGGCGGACAGCTCATCGAAGATGGCGTGATCATTGAACGTAAGCGTCGTGCCGGTAGACCGCCACGTCAGGTGATTGCAGCTGCTCGCATTGTTCAGAACGAGCAAGCGCTAGCGTAAGTCGGGTAATTGGCTTAACTTAAAAGGCACACCCACAGAGTGGGTGGCGAGGGATCGCCACCACCTGTGGGTAGGCAAGTAATTGATAGTCAATTGAAATAGCTATTCCGAGCAGCGCTGAGAAGTCTGCCGCCGTATCTCTCTGATTAGCAACAGTGATGGCATCACAAAATTGCACAATCAATGAAGCCGCCATCGCCGCAATAAAGTGAGCAGCAATTTGTGGGTATTCCTTTGCAACATTTGGTGTGAAATCAAGGAGATCTATCACACCACGTTGTTCCCTGGATGAAAGCTCATAGCAACGCAGGCAGGGACTCACACCCGGAATTACCAAGGGACCAATCAGCGCACTGTCTGCGCGTGGAGAAGGAATGATGAGAAATTTTTCGCCAGAGCTCATCCAGAGTGAAAGAGTTTCGGGGTTGATATCACCGCAATGAATACGTAAATCAGGAGTTGATACCTCATCTAGATAATTCTCATGGCGATCAAGGGGAAATAGTGCAAGTTCTCTTCTCATCATCTCGCAATGGCTCTTAAAGGCCGTTCCAGTATCTGATTGCCGGAACGTTGAAAGTGCCATATCGATATCACTGATGAGTGGATATGCCCCACGCGATGCTGGTGTGAAGCGCACTTGCGAAAGTCCGCTTGCAAGTAGAAGCGAGTAGAGAAGTGTGGCAACTCGATTGTTTCCCGAAATTTCGCAGAGATAATTTTGCCGGGAACTTAACATTTCAACGCCACCATCGATGACACCGGTAATCCAATTTGTTTGGTTTAACTCAGGTGCGCACCTGCGTTGTAGTTGTTGGACTCCAGCATCAAATGCGGGTCTACTATTTTTCTTCACTCGGTTATCTAATTTGGAGACAAAACGTTGGGAAACTCTGAGCACACCTTGCTCGTGGTTGATTAATTCTTCTTCTTCGAGTTGAGCTAAGAGCGTGCTCACCGTTGCATCTAGTACGTTAGGTGTTTGTAGGATTTCTTTCTCAGACTTTCCGAGTGCCAGCGCGAGGGCAATCACTTTCTCTTCCGGGGTGGAGATCCGAATGACTCGTTTAAGCGTTCCTAGGAAGTATTGGCCGGGTGTAGTGCTCTGACTTAGCGCAACTCCGCGTTTGAGTTCTCTCATGTGGCAAAGGATGCGCACTTACCTTGGACTGAACTTGCCAGCGCCAGCGCCGCTGTGTGCAAGGCGAGTGTTTTCTCACCCTATGAGTGCAGGGGAGTACTGCGCGTAAAAAAATAACCCCCGCTCAGTGAGCGAGGGTTATTTCTACGAATATGTGGTGACTTATTCTGGCTTCTTGCCGAGAATGCGATTTACCTTGGTGCCACACACAGGGCAAATACCCTGTGCCATGCGACGACCAGACTCGGAGATCTTTACTGTTCCTTCGAAATCACGCTTTGCTTTGCACTTAACGCAGTAAGCGTCACCCTTGTATGTCTCTACCTCTGCCATTTTTGCCTCCGTTCGACCCATGAGCTAGGCGCCATGCGTACTGGTCAAAACAGTACTCTGCGCCACGCTCAAAATCGGGGAAATCACGCGTAGATTCCCTTACATCTTTATTTCCAGGATTATCAAAGGAATTAGGTCAGTTTCGAGAGTTCTGCCGGGGCCAGCAGGGCGCGTTCGGCCGCCTCATAGCCATCTAGATAGGCAGTTGCCAGCTCAGAGTCCTCAAAACGGGATAAAACCTCGGTAAATCCTTCGCCGTGGTCGAAGAATTGAAGGTGGATGGCTTCATGGAAGAGCACATAATCCCGGGCGTATTCTGGAGCGAGCTTCAAACGGTCTGAGATTCTGATGGTGCGATCAACGCTGGTGCATGAGCCCCAACGCTCGCGCATCGGCCTCCATGTAACGCAAATGGGGCGGATAGTAATTTCTGGAGCCAACTCGGTCAGTAATTCATCGATACGCCGAGCCAGATCTGCCTCACCAGGGGTCTGGGACTGCTCTTGGCTGCGAATCTTGGCAATCATCTCCGGCACGATCACTCGTTCGTCAGCTTTGCTTAGACGCGCTGGAATAGAGATGACAATTCTCCCACCCTGTCGATAGGCAGAGATACTTTTCTTCCGCCGAGCAGAGCGAATGACGATGATTTCGCCTTCGCCGAGCCCCGGCAGAGTCTCTTCTTCAAATTCACCCGGAAAGCCTGAAGTTGTCATTGAGGAAATGTAATAGAAAAAGATTTCAATCAAGAGGAATTCAGAATATTTGACAAGAAATTTTTCTTGTGTCTTCGCGATTTACATTTGATTCCAGCAAAAAACTCTCGTACTTTGCGCATACGAAGTCCTCGGATAACCGTTTGATATCTGCAAGGGGAAGGCAGATATTAAAATGTGCGCCCGGGGACTTCGCTTTTCTTTTAGGGCTATTTAGAGCAGGCCGCTGAGGTCATCTGGAATCTGGGCAGATTTCATGAATTTTTCAGGATCAAGTAACTCCTGGGCACTTGGCAAAATGCCACTCCAGATCTGATCGCGAGCTGCAATATCTTTGACTTCGCGAATCTTCTGCCAGAAGGCGCTCGCTTCCCGTGCAAGTCGAGGAGTTACCTGCAATCCAAGAAGTGACGAGAAGAGTTGTTGTGATGGTGCACTCGTTGCACGTTGGCGCCGATAGATTTCGCGAAGTTGGGCAAGTGCTGGCAAACGATCACCGGCTGCTTGTGTGGTGACTTCATCTGCCCAACCATCGACAAGTGCAAGTACTGTTTCTAGTTTAGAAAGAGCGGCACGTTGTGCTGGTGTTTCCTCCGGTGTAAAGATCCCTTTATTGAGCGCAATCGAGAATGAATTCTCGCCAGATTCCGGATTCATCTGGGAAGGATCAAAGTTCTGCATTGCATCTTCGGCTTGACGTTGAATTGCATCCATATCGATATGAATTCCGCGACCATAATCAACAATGGCGCTGCGAATGTAGGAAACGATCCAAGGATTATGTTCAAATAATCTTGCTACCGAAGCTTCCCGAAGTGCGTGAAAGATATAGACCTCACTCTTTGGGATCTCAAGATCGGTGCTCCACTTTTCAATATTTTCTGGGATTAGTACTGGGTGCGCCGGGGTAAGTAAGGGCAGCCCCACATCGTGCACACCTGTGGCCGATGCCGAGATTGAGCCAATGGCTTGGCCCAACTGGGTGGCGATCATGGAACCAATAAATGTGCGCAAGAGACCAGTGATGGCGCCCATGGAGTTGGCCATCTCCTCTGAACTTCCCGATGCATCATCTAGTAGCCCTGAGATTGCAGTGGAGAGTCCAGTAGCAAGTGGCTCCATTGTCTGGTGCCAGCCATCGAGTGTGAGATCCACCCAATCGAGTCGGCTCACGGCGCGTGGGGAAGAAGAGGATTGGGTAGCTGGAAAATGCGTTGCTTCATTAAGCCAGAGATCAGAAATTTCAAAGGCGCTAGCAACCACACTGACATCTTTAGTGCCGATTGGTTCTGACCCTTGCACTTGCACAAATTTCTTTGCCGTATCTCGCACGACGTTCTTGGGAAGTGCATCTGTGCTACCACCAGCAAAGGCGGCAAAAGGATTGATAAAACCTGCTGGATTTATTCCCATCTGTTCAAATTGTTTCTGAATTTGTTCCTGCATTTGGCGCATCATCGCGGAAAAATCTTCCGGCTTCTTACCTTCTTCATCTCCATCATCTGGAGTAAATCCAAAAGGTGACATGTGTAACCCTCTTTTCTCTTTCCGCGCCGCGCTGTCTTCTGGTTCGAGTCTATTCAGATGCATCGGTTTGAGCAGTATGAAAATCTAATACATCTACATCTGCTGCAACCATGAGGGTCAGCACTTTCTTCCCAGAAAGGGTAGGCTCTTTTCTATGGATCTCTTCGGCAATAGCTCTGCAATAGTCGCGGGCAGTAGCACTTTTGCCGCCTTGATTTGGTGGGTAGTACCGATAAGCGCTCTCATCGGCGGAATTGGCTACGTCCTGTGGATCTCAAAATTTAAAGGAAAATTCGAATCCGAAACAACGCGATCAGTAGGAAACTTCCAGCGTTTTCAAGACTCTTTTCGCACCGAAACTCAGGCACCGGTAACCCAGGTGCCTCAAGTCCAGGTGCCAGAGGAACAAGTCCCAGAACATCGAGATAACTAGCACGTAATTTATGCACATTCCTCGAATTCCACTTCTTCGAGTGCCGCGTGCGCTTGCTAGAACAGGTTATAGGCGAACTTCTAGGATCACCAGAATCTTAATCTCGCTATTTCTTATCGCCCCCCTCGTTCTCCCGGTAAATTTTGTTTTGATTAATCCTGGCGAAGGAAATCCACTCTTTCCAAAGATGCTCAAAGTTAATTCAGTAAAAACTTATCCCGTCGATGGTCAGATGTTTCTTCTATCTATCTGGGTCACTAACCCCCAAACGCTGGTGCTGGGATTTCAAGTTCTTCTCTGTTGGATTAAGCCGACATGTGTTGTCACCCCGCGTTCGGTTATCTATCCCAAAGCAACTGATGACAAGGCTGAATTAGCCGAAGGTGCGAAAGAGATGAAGCAATCGCAAAATTCGGCCATAGTGGCAACGAAGAAACTCTTTGCAAAAAAGTATCCAGAGCTCAACCTTGCCGGGCTTACCGATGCATCCCTGAAAGTTTCCTTGAAAAATACTGGTGGGCCAAGTGGAGGACTGATTTTTTCACTTGGTCTAGTAGAACTACTAGCACCTGAGAATCTTTTGCAAGGAAGAAAGATTGCAGCCACCGGAACAATCTCAAAGTCAGGTGCGGTGGGGGCAATTGGTGGCGTTCAAGAGAAGATTGTGGCGGCCCGCGCAGCTGGCGTAGAGCTACTTTTCATCTCCCGGGATAACTGCGATGAGATCTCGGGTGAGGTAGATGGATTGAAAGTGATTGCCGTCTCAACGCTAGAAGAGGCCTATCTGGCGCTTAAAGGTGGGGGAAATTCCGATTTTCGAGGGGTCCAGGGGTGCACTAATCTATCGGCATGAATAGAAATCGTAGCCCGCTCGTCATTACTGCTGGAATATTGGTTGCACTAGCAGCTGCGACTCTTTACTTCAGCAGCTTCTATATCGACTGGCTCTGGTTTAAATCTGTAGATTTCACATCCGTATGGACAACAGTTCTTGTCACAAAGATTCAGCTCTTTTTTCTGATCGGGTTAATTACCTCCTTCGTAATCTCACTCAATATCTTTATTGCATATAGAACTCGTCCGCTCTATGTCCCAGCAAGTATTGAAGTCAACGGCCTCGAGCGTTTACGCGCACAGATTGAACCGATTCGGCTCTTAGTCTTTGCCGGAATCTGTCTGGTCCTTATTTATTTTGCCGGATCTTCCGGAATGGCGTTCTGGCGCCAGTGGTTACTCTTTAGAAACTCAACTGAATTTGGCGTTAAGGATCCTCAGTTCAATCTTGATATCTCCTTCTTTGCTTTTAAACTCCCAATTTTCCAGGCCTTGATTGGTTGGGGAATTTCAACCCTTATCTTGGCAGCACTTGCGAGTGCATTCGTTCATTACATGTATGGCGGAATTCGCACCGCTGTGCAAACTGATCGAACAACTGTTGCAGCTAGAGTTCAGATTTCTATCCTGCTCGGACTCATTGTTCTACTCAAAGCTGTTGCTTACTGGTTTGATCGCTTTGCCCTCGCACTTAAAGAGAGCACCCTCATCACCGGACTTAAGTTCGCAGATGTAAATGCTTTGCTACCCGCGAAAGCAATCCTGTCCGCTATCGCTGTGGTCTGCTCACTCCTCTTCTTTGCAAATATCGTTCGTCGCTCATGGCTATTGCCAGCAGCAGGTACGGCGCTGCTTGTTATCTCTTCAGTTCTCATCGCTGGTCTGTATCCAGCGGCGATTCAGCAATTTCAAGTAAAGCCATCTGAATCATCTAAGGAAGCTCCCTTTATTGAGCGCAATATTGAAGCTACCCGCGCAGCTTATGATCTCGACGGAGTTGAGATTCAAGATTACAACGCAACGCTTTCTACCAGCGCCGGGCAACTTGCCAAGGATGCGGCGACAATTGCCAACATCCGATTGATGGATCCCAATGTAATTTCTGCAACCTTCCGCCAGCTTCAGCAGATTAAGCCTTATTACACATTCCCACAGTCACTAGATATTGATCGATACACAATCGATGGAGTTTCTCGTGATGCTGTTGTAGCTGTTCGCGAACTTAATATCGAAGGTAACCCAAGTCGAAATTGGATTAATGATCACTTGGTCTACACACACGGCTTCGGTTATGTCGCAGCCTATGCAAATACCGTGGATGCAGATGGAAAGCCAAGTTTTGCAGTCGGCGATCTGCCTCCAACTAAAGGCTTAGGCGAGTTCCAGCCCCGTATCTACTTTGGTGAGAATGTTCCTGACTACTCAATTATTGGTGGAAAGAAGACTGAATCTCCAGTTGAATTCGACTATCCAGATGATAGTTCTGCAAATGGTCAGAAGAATTACACATACACAGGAACCGGTGGTGTTGCCGTTGGTAGCACCATTAATAAGTTGCTCTTTGCAATCAAGTATCAAGAGCAACGCATCTTGCTTTCTAACCTCATTAATGCTGATTCCAAGATTCTCTACAACCGTTCACCTCGTGAGCGCGTAGCGAAGGTTGCTCCATGGCTTACTCTCGACGGAGATCCATATCCATCCATTGTCGATGGCAAAGTTATGTGGATTATCGATGGTTACACAACAAGTGCTGGCTATCCATATGCTCAAACCACATCACTTTCCACAGCAACTGCTGATGCGCTGACAGCAAATTCAACTTCAATTACTGCTCAGACAAATACGAAGGTGAACTACATTCGAAACTCTGTCAAAGCAACTGTCGATGCCTACAACGGAAGCGTCACGCTCTATGAGTGGGATGAGAAAGACCCTGTCCTTAAGACCTGGATGAAGGCATTTCCAAATACAGTAAAGGCAAAGAGCACCATGTCTAAGGGGCTACTGGAGCATGTTCGCTACCCAGAAGATATGTTCCGTGTTCAACGCGACATCCTAAGTTCGTATCATGTGAATAACGCAGCTGCCTTCTACGGTGGACAAGATTTCTGGCGTGTGCCGCGCGATCCCTCTACTTTTGGAGCAAATGCTGGTGCGCAGCCGCCGTACTACATGACTGTGCAGATGCCAGGTTCAAAGACACCGGCATACTCGCTAACAACTCCATTTGTGCCACGAGGTGGACGTGAAAACCTTTCTGCATTTGCTGCCGTGAATTCAACAGCGGGTCCGGATTATGGAAAAATTACTGTCCTGCAATTACCGCGCAGTACAGCGATCGCAGGACCATCTCAAGTTGCATCGAACTTCGAAGCCAAGCCAGAAGTTGCAAATGCACTCTCACTTCTGCGACAAGGTGGATCTGATGTTGTGCTTGGTAATTTGCTCACACTTCCAGTTGGAAATGGCCTGCTCTACGTGCAACCGGTCTATGTGTTAGCGACTGCTAACTCGGCTGCATACCCACTACTTCAGAAAGTGTTGGTCTCATTTGGAGATGTGATTGGTTTTGATAGTTCGCTCAAGGGTGCACTGGATCAAGTATTCGGTGGAAACTCTGGAACTTCTTCATCAACAGCAAATCCAACAACGAGCAACAGTTCTGCTGATCTTGCAAGTGCGCTACAAAGTGCTAAGCAAGCAATTGCAGATGGACAAGCCGCACTTGCGAAGGGCGACTTCTCGGCTTATGGTCGCGCACAAGATCGACTTAAATCAGCTATCGCTGCTGCTCTCGCTGCACAATCGCGCAAGTAGTCAATTACACCTACGCACATCACCGATTTGGTGATGTGTTGTAGTTGCGCTTATGATTGCGCTTCCGACGCGGGGTGGAGCAGCTCGGTAGCTCGCTGGGCTCATAACCCAGAGGTCGTAGGTTCAAATCCTGCCCCCGCTACCAATGAAGTAACTGATAGACGAAGTATCTGAGTTTTGTGCTTGTTATCTAATTCTCAGTGAGTGCGTAACGACAAATAGGCTGCTGATAGCCATAGCTGCTGCTGCATACATAGGTGAAGCAAAACCAACTGCGGCAATTGGAATCCCAATCACGTTATAGGCAAATGCCCAAGTGAGGTTTCCTTTGATGGTTGAAAGTGTGCGCTTTGATAAATCAAGGGCATCAATGACACCCATCAGTGCTGGTCGCATCACCGTAATGTCAGCGGTGGAAATTGCAACGTCGGTTCCGGTACCCATGGCAATACTGAGATCAGCAGCAGCCAAAGCTGCGGCATCGTTAACGCCATCACCAATCATCAACACTCGGTGACCAGCGCTTTGTAGTGATGAAACCTTTGCCAACTTATCTTCCGGCAGCACCTGGGCGAGCACTCGATCAGTACTAATTCCCACTTGCTGGGCAACCGATGCTGCACTTTCAGCGTTATCTCCTGTGAGTAACCACGTTGTAATTCCACGCGATTCAAGTGCTGCAATAGTTGTGGCCGAATCGCGCTTAATCTGATCTCCTGATGCAAAGACAGCAAGTGCAACGCCATCCCATGCAAGTACTGAGACTGCCTGCGAATTACTCTCAGCACGCGATATTGCCTCAGAAATCTGGCTATCAAATTCAACACAGCTATGTGCAATTGAAGCTGGCGAACCAATCAGTACAACTGGTGACTTCGGACCAACATTAACGCGAGCAGCAACACCGGCTCCAGGTGTTTGGGTAAATTCGGTAACGGGTAACTGTGTTGCATGATGTGCAAGTGCGTAAGCGGTGATTGCTTGCGCAGTGGGATGATCGCTCTGGCTTTCCAGGGTTAAGGCAGTTGAGAGAATTTTGCCTTCAGTTAATAAGCCGGCAAACTCACTTCCCAGAACTTTCTGTGCTGATACTGGAATAACTACCTCGCGAATATGCATGGAACCATCGGTGAGAGTTCCAGTCTTATCTAGCACTGCCACATCAATGCTTTGAGATATCTCAAGTGCTTGTGGGTTGCGAATAACGATGCCTCGCAGCGCTCCGCGGCCCGATGCCACTAAGAGGGCAACAGGAGTGGCTAATCCGAGTGCGCATGGGCAAGCAATCACCAGGACCGTGATTGCCGTGGATATTGAGAACGAGAGGGATTTGTCTGCGATGAAATACCAATATCCAAATGTTGCTAGTGAAAGGGCGGTAACGACCGGAACGAAGATTGATGCAATCTTATCTGCGAGTTTTTGAATTGGCGCTTTACTTCCTTGCGCAGTGACAACCATTGCAGTGATGCGTGCTAATTCGGTATCGCTACCAATGCGGGTAGCGCGAACGATAATTCGTCCGTTGTTATTCATCGCAGAACCAATGACGCGAGATCCTGGTGAAACTTCAACTGGGGCAGATTCGCCAGTAATGAGTGAATTATCAACCGAACTTTGTCCTGAAATGATTATTCCATCTGTTGCGATACGCCCACCTGGCTTGACCACAAATTCATCGCCTATGACCAGATGAGATATCGGAATGAGAACTTCAACTCCAGCGCGTACAACAGAAACTTCTTTCGCACTGAGTGCCAAGAGGGAAGAGAGGGCGCTGCTGGCGTTGCGCTTAGCGCGTGATTCAAGATAACGCCCGAGAATGACAAAGAAGAGAACGCCGGCAGCAACTTCGGTATAGACATCGCCCTCATTCGTATACGTTGCATAGATTGACCACGCATATGCACTCATTGATCCAAGTGAAATCAAAGTATCCATCGTGGGATGAATGATGTTGCGAATAGCTGCTCTATGAATAGGCCAGGCAACAAAGACAATGAGCGGGGTAGTAATAGCAAGAACTAGCCAAGATACGAAGAGATGATCGGCGTGTGGAGGTTGCGCAATCCCGTAATCTTCAAAAAGTGAAATAAGCCAATCATTGATCGGTTGGTGCCAGCTCATCACCATCGAAATTGCTACCGCAGGAATAGCCAATAGTGTTGCGAAGAAGAGAGCTCGGGCGGCGCCTTTGCGATGTAGAGCAGGGTCAGAGTTATCTGTGAGCAGAGTTGCCGAATAACCAGCAGATTTCACTTGTCTGATGATTTCATCCGGTGATAAATCAGATGGTCCAAGAACGTGCACTGTCTCTGAAGCGAAATTAACGGAGGCAGATACTCCAGGCAGCTCATTGAGTTTGCTCTCAATGGTGTTGACACATGAAGAACACGTCATCCCACTGATAGCGAAAGTTTGCGCTACCAGAGCGTTCTTCTGGAGCGAGCTATCTGAATCTGACATTTTCTGGCTCATCTTGCTACTACCTTATGCGTTCTTCAGGCGAAGAGATTGAACTGCATAGTCGTGTAGGGCTGAATTTGTGGAAAGCCCATTACCACCGTGAGAACCATTTTTTCCATCGAGATTGCTAAATTGCCCACCAGCTTCACGAACAATAATGTCGAGTGCTGCCATATCCCATAGCGCTAGTGATGGCTCAGCAGCAATATCTACTGCACCTTCTGCCACCAACATATGCGACCAGAAATCACCATGGGCTCTGGTGCGCCAAGCACTTTGTAGTAAGTGTTGGAAATTCTCTAACCGATTTCCCCACCCGATTAAGTCTGAGTAGGAAATTGAGGCATCTTCAATCTTTGCAACTTTTGAAACCGAGATTTTTTTTGGCGTTTGGCCATTAACAATGACGAAGGCTCCACCGCCGACAGTTGCATACCAACGGCGAAAGAGTGCAGGTGCACTGACTACTCCTGCTACGACGACTTCACTTCCATCTTCCTGTTTTTCCATCAATGCGATGAGTGTTGCCCATGTGGGCACACCACGCATGAAATTCTTTGTGCCATCGATGGGATCAATAACCCAGTAACGATCTCTTTCTAACCCTTGGGTTCCAAACTCTTCACCGACAATTCCATCATCCGGCCGATCTCTATCAAGCATCGCGCGAATTGCAGATTCTGCAGATTTATCGGCATCGGTGACCGGAGTGTTATCCGGTTTAGTTGTAATTGTTAAATCAAGTGCTTGATATCGAGCCAGTGTGATGGCATCTGCAGCATCTGCTAAACGGTGTGCAAGTGCTAAATCTTCACCGTAATGAGTGCTCATATGCCCAGTCTAACCCTCGTCCTCGGCGAGCTTGACTTCAAGCAACGAGCGAAGACTGCTGACTCTCCTTAAACGCTCGACCTGTAACGAAGGGTCGGATTCAATCCAAGGATTAAGCGAACAGGAAATTTCATGGTGTGAGCAGTTAGGCATGCAGGTTTGCGTCACTTGATAAATATCTGGGAAGGATTCAATAATGCGATCTTTATTTAGATGAGATAGTCCAAAGGCGCGAATACCAGGAGTATCAATAATCCAGCCACCATTTTCAAGAGGTAGTGCAATCGCACTTGATGAGGTGTGGCGGCCGCGCCCAGTGACATCATTAACATCGCCAGTCATTCGATCTGAATTGGGAACCAAGTCATTGATAAGTGTGGATTTTCCAACGCCAGAATGTCCAACAAGAACCGAAATCTTGTCATCGAGAATATCCAAAATAGCTGCAATATCTTGTGTGCGAGACTCGGTCTTTGAAGATGTTGTAATAATGTCAACGCCCAGCGCCTTGTACTCTTGAATGAATTCAGGAACTGGCGAGACATCAACTTTCGTCACAATAATAATGGGCTTAATAGATTCGTGGAAAGCGCTGACAAGGAATCTATCAATGAGCCCGCGACGTGGTTCAGGATTTGCTGATGCAACCACAATCAGTAGCTGATCGATATTTGCAACAATCGTGCGCTCAACACGTGCGACATCATCTACCGTTCTGCTAAGAGAATTTGTACGTTCATTAACAACAACTATTCGTGCAAGTGAGCCTTCACTACCAGTGACATCTCCAACGATTTCAACGAGATCGCCCACTACAACTGATTTAGGTCCAAGCTCGCGAGCTTTCATGGCTGTGATGATTACACCTTCATCAGTTACGCAGGTGGTGCGACCACGATCAACTGTGGTGACAAATGCTGTGATTGAATCTGAATGAGAAGGTCGATCTTTTGTACGCCTGCGAGTAGTGCGAGATGGCCGAATGCGAGCGTCGGATTCGTCGTATTCGCGAGGACTCATAGAACCAAACTCTTCCAGAGCCCTGGGAAATCGGGCAGCGTCTTACGTGTTGTGGCGACATTTTCAATCATGACATCGGGTGTAACAAGGCCAATGACAGCGCCAGCCGTTGCTAATCGATGATCGTCATATGTGTGAAATGTTCCACCATGAAGTGGGGCTGGGGTGATGTGTAGTGCAGTCTCTTCTTCTACAACGCTTCCACCGAGTGCGTTGATTTCTCGCGTCAGTGCTGCCAAACGATCAGTTTCGTGCAGACGAAGGTGACCGATACCGCGCAGATGAGAAGGTGAATCTGCAAGGGCGGCCAGGGCTGCGATAGATGGAGTGAGTTCACCAACATCATGGAGATCTATATCGATTCCATGAATTGAATCACCGCCAGTCAGAGTTAACCCACTAGCGTCTAATTCAACCCGTGCACCCATCTTTGTAAATATCTCGCGCAAATGATCTCCAGGTTGTGTAGTTTCCTTTGGCCAATCTGCAATCGTGATACTGCCACCGCAGACCATCGCAATAGATAAGAATGGTGCTGCGTTAGAAAGATCTGGCTCAATGACTAAATCTTGCCCTGTGAGATATCCAGCCTTCACACTCCAGCTTTGGCTTGCTTTATCAACTTCAACTTCGGCACCAAAATCGCGGAGCATCTGAACCGTCATATCAATATGTGGCATTGAGGGAAGTGAACTTCCATTGTGAGTAACAGTAATTCCTTTTTTCATACTTGGTCCTACAAGTAAGAGCGCTGACAAAAATTGGCTCGACTTACTTGCATCGATTGTTAATTTTCCGCCAGGGATGACACCAGTTCCCTTAATCACCATCGGTAGGGAGTATCGACCTTGATGGTCTATCTCAATTCCAAGTTCTTCTAAAGCCTTAATGACTGGTCCAATAGGTCTTTCATACGAACGTGAATCTCCATCAAAACTGATTTCACCTTGTGCAAGTGCGGCAAGCGGAGGTAAGAACCGCATCACTGTTCCGGCGTTTCCCACATCAATTAGTGCCGGGCCCTTAAGAGGTGCTGGTGTAATTCGCCAGCTCTGATTGTCACCTTGATCATGAATACCGACACCGAGTGAAACAAGACCGGCAGACATTAACTCTGAATCACGTGAGATCAGTGGCTTGCGAATAATTGAGGGCGAGGTTGCCTGGGCAGCAAGAATCAGCGCGCGATTAGTCACCGATTTTGATCCAGGGATGGTTACCTGAGATGAAATCGGCTTTCGTCCGCGAAAAGGTGCGGGCCAGAGTTCGTGCATATGCAGAGTCTAACGCGTGCGTAGGGCGCGAGGAGACGGAGAAAACCTGTAACAAAGTTAGAATTATCAGTATGTGTGGAAGATATGCGCAATCACTGGGCGCAGAAGAGTTAGTCGAGAGCTTTGATTTAGCAGGCTCCACACTCGATCAATCATTGCCGTTGAATTGGAATATTGCGCCGACCAATGAGATTTATATTGTGCGAAGTGAATCCGATTCACGAATCCTCGATTCTGCATCTTGGGGAATCATCGCCCCGTGGCAGAAGAATTTAGCTGATGCACGTGCTTCTCAATCACATGCAATTAATGCACGGAGTGAATCGATCCACGAGAAGCCAACATTTAGACATGCATTTAGAACTTCACGGTGTCTTATTCCTGCAAGTGGCTACTACGAATGGGCAACTTCACTTGGCAAATATTCGCCGAAACAGCCTTTCTATATTTCACACACAAGCGGTGAACAACTTTCTATCGCAGGAATTTGGAGTTCTTGGCAGAGCGAGAAAGGTGTGGTGATTCAGAGCGCAGCGATTATTACCCGGGAAGCAGTGGGAGAGTTGGCAACGATTCATAGCCGGATGCCGGTATTTATGCCGCGTAAGCGCTGGCAAGGTTGGCTTGATACAGAGGCACGAGATATCAACCGGCTGCTTAAGTTGATGGAGGTAGACGAGCCGGATGCGGGGCTGATTGCACAACCTATTTCGCCTCGCGTAAACCTGGTTGCTAACAACGGAGCGGAATTGATTGTTCCCATCGAGCTTGGCGAGCCCGAAACCCTTTTCTAATATAACCTTGCATCAATGACATCGAAGGATTTAGTTCTAGAAAGCGCCGCCGATCGCACTACTCGGTTTGAGCGCGATGCTTTGGTGTTCACAAATCAGCTCTATGCAGCAGCACTTCGTTATACAAAAAATCCAGAAGATGCGCGCGATTTAGTGCAAGACACATACCTCAAGGCTTTCACCTCTTTTCATCAATTTGAAGAAGGTACCAATCTACGTGCCTGGCTCTACCGAGTACTGACAACTACATTTATCAACTCCTATCGCAAAGGACAACGCCAACCACTGATTGCTGATAATGAACTTGAAGACTGGCAAGTGGCTAAAGCCCAAAGTCATACAAGTGATCAAGGGAAATCTGCTGAAACTGTTGCTCTTGAATCCTTACCTGATAGCGATATCAAACGTGCACTACAAGAGATTCCGGAAGAGTTTCGCATGGTTGTCTATTTAGCCGACGTTGAAGGTTTTTCCTATAAAGAGATAGCAGAGATTGTGGGAGCACCTGCAGGCACAGTCATGTCACGTTTGCACAGAGGTCGCAAACAGCTACGTGAGAAACTCACCGACTATGCAAAGGAACTTGGCTATTCAACAGAGTCTTCAGATAAGCCTTCTAGTAAGAAGGGGGGCAGCAAATGAGTTTCATCGAGATTCAATGTAGTGAAGTTCTCTCTTCCGTGATTTTCATCATCGAAGATGAATTAGAGACCGTGCCGCAAGCGGCGCAAATTAACTCCCACTTAACTCACTGCGCTCCCTGCACGGCTGAAATTGAACATGAGCGTCTCATGCACCAGATGCTTGCCGATGTTTTAAAGCGTTCGTGTAATGAGCAAGCCCCGGAGGAACTTCGCCAGAATATTCATCGCCAAATTCGCGAGCAGATGGGTAACTACGCAGGTGCGACCGAAGTGGTCACCCAGTTCAGCATGACTGAAATTTCTATTGAGGTCGATGAGTTCGGAAATATCGAACACCGCGAGATTCAAATCGAACAGACGCACATCCAACACTTCATCGACGACGAGGACTAGCCTTCGAAGCATGAAATCGGCGGATGAAGTCCTGGGAGCGGTTGGCTTCTCTGTGATGACAGTTCGCCCCGGAGATACCTGCGTAACTATGGGTGTCTCTGATCTTCCAGTTGTTGCGCCATCTCATTACTTAACTCTGATGGAGAATGCGTGTGTGGCATCACTCTCGGAATATCTTGACTCCGGTGAAACAACATTTCTGACACATTCAGCTCTTGAAATTGTTGGCTCTGCAACTGCTGGTGCTGAGATCCGTGCTAATTCACGTCTCATTGAAATTGATGGCCGCCAACTCACCTTTACCTGCGATGTTTATGATGGCGAGCGACATTTAGCGCAAGCGCAAATAAAAAGAGCGACAGTTGAGCGATTATCTTTCCTCGCTCGAACTGCCGCTCAATCACTCATTAATGAGTGAAATTTAAGTCAGCGTTTAGGCCTTCTTAGTTGCCCAGAAGATTTCAGCAATCTCATCAATTTTTGCAATGAGTTGATCTGCAACCTTTACATCCTGAGTTCCCTTAGTTCCTGCAGCACCTGCAAGCTTTGTTGCATCATTAAAGAGTGAGTGCAACTGTGGGTAGGCCTCGAAATGTGGAGCCTTGAAGTAATCAGTCCAGAGAACCCAGAGGTGCTCTTTAACTTGGTGTGAACGCTCTTCTTTAATTGCAACAGAACGTGAACGGAAATCTGCATCTGTATTTGCTGCGTACTTCTCCATGCAAGCTTTTACTGAGAGAGCCTCAATCTTTGCTTGTGCTGGATCGTAAACGCCACATGGAAGATCGCAGTGTGCGTGAACAGTGACTTTAGGTGTAAGAAAGTTTCTCATAAGCGGCAGGGTACTCCATTGCTTAAGTCGGTGCATCCTAAGATGACCACTATGGCTAAGTATGCGAGCGTTCGGGTTGAGGGAAACTCGATGGTCCCGACTTATAACGACGGTGACTGGCTGATGGCGCGATGGGCAGATTATTCACTGGCCCACAATCATCTTAGAAAGCTACTGCATCGCCTTCGCCTGCTGAGCACAATCGCTGTGGCAGATGTCGTAGTCATTGAAAGAGAAGAACAACCCGGAATTTATTATGTGAAACGTATTGCAGATGTGCGAGAGCCGGAGTGCGAACTTCCGATGATCTATGTTCTTAGTGATAACCCAGAAGGAACAGATTCACGCACGTGGGGCTGGCTACCAATACATTACGTAAAGGCACGAGTTGAATTCAGGGTTAAGAAAGTGAAGCCAACTTCTCCTTAACCGCAATCACTGATGGATTTGTTAACGAACTTCCATCAGAGAAGAGCAAGGTAGGAACAACTCGATTGCCACTGTTAACTTGCTCCACAAAATCGGCTGAGTCTGGCTCTTGCTCGACATTAATTTCTCGAAAAGTAATTCCTACTTCACCAAGTTGGCTCTTCAGTCTCTTGCAATATCCACACCAATCAGTACTAAACATCACAAACTCTTGACCGGTTAAATCAACTGAGTAAGTCATCGTGTAAATGCCTCATCTAGTAAAGCCTTTGCTTCATCTTCGTGCAGGTGATGACTTCCGGTTGCAGGAGATGCCGCTGCGCGACGAGAGATGCGACGCAATACTCGTGAATCAACACCAGTTCCGCCAATTGATTCAGTCGTGCTTAAGGCAACATGTGGCCAGGCACCTTGATTTGCAGGCTCATCTTGCACCCAGAGCAAGTTAGCATTTGGATGCTTCTTCGCTTCAACTTCCATCTGGGCAACGGGGAATGGATATAAACGCTCAACTCGAACTATTGCAGTGCTGCTGTCATTTAAGCGATTGCGCTCTGCAACGAGGTCGTGATAAATCTTTCCGGAACAGAAAATTATACGAGAAGCATTATTAACGGTTGGATCGCCGATGACTGGCAAGAAAGTTCCCGATGTGAAGTCACTGATAGATGAGGCAGCTGCCTTCAGACGTAACATCGACTTTGGTGTGAAGACAACCATTGGCCGACGCTTTGGATTCGCTGCGTGAAAACGCAGAAGGTGGAAGTAAGAGGCAGGAGTTGATGGTTGGGCCACAGTCATATTCTTCTCGGCACAAAGTGCCAGGAATCGCTCGATACGAGCAGATGAGTGATCCGGGCCTTGGCCTTCATATCCGTGTGGAAGTAAGAGCACTACAGATGAACGCTCACCCCACTTTTGAAGTGCTGATGAGATGAACTCATCGATGATTGTCTGCGCACCATTTGCGAAGTCTCCGAACTGGCCTTCCCACAGGACAAGAGCATCTTCGCGAACAACGGAGTATCCGTATTCAAATCCCATTGCTGCATATTCACTGAGCAATGAATCAACAACAAAGAACTGATTAGCATCTGAAATTAGTGAACGTAGTGGGGTCCACTCACTGCCATTTTCTTTATCAATAATGACAGCGTGACGATTTGAGAATGTTCCGCGACGTGAATCTTGTCCCGCTAACCGAACTGGGTGACCTTCTTTAAGAAGTGAACCGAAGGCGAGCATTTCACCCGTAGACCAGTCGATAGTTCCATCGTTGATGGACTCTGCCCGCTTTTGAAGCTGTGGCAGCAGTTTTGGATGGATATGGAATCCTTCTGGTACCGCAGTTTGGGTTGCTGCAATTTCGCGAACTAGCTGCTCAGAGATAAAGGTTGGTACATCTTCTGCATTGGGAACAATAGGGACTACGAAGTTTGGATCGCTATGTTCTTCATAGTTAGCAACGGATGCAAAGACCTCTTCGAGTTGGACCTGGTAATCGCGAGCAATTTCATCTGCCTCTTCTGGAGTGATATCTCCACGACCAACGAGAGCTTCGGTATATAAAGTACGTGTGGTGCGCTTGGCATCTATGAGCTTGTACATCAACGGCTGTGTAAAGCTTGGCTCATCACCTTCGTTGTGACCACGTCTGCGGTAACAGACCATGTCAATGACAATATCTTTATTAAATGCTTGGCGATATTCAAATGCCATACGTGCAACACGCACACAAGCCTCGGGATCATCACCATTAACGTGAAGAACCGGTGCTTCGATTAACTTAGCAACATCTGTTGAATAACGAGATGTACGTGAAGCATGAGGCGAGGTAGTAAATCCAACTTGGTTGTTAACAACGATATGAATAGTTCCACCCGTGCGATAGCCCGGAAGTTGCGATAGCTGAAGTGTTTCAGCGTTGATACCTTGACCAGCAAATGATGCATCACCATGGAGCAGTATTGGCAAGACTGTGTAAGCACCCTTTGTATTTAAGCGATCTTGCTTAGCGCGAACAATTCCCTCGAGTACTGGGTTAACCGCTTCCAGGTGTGATGGGTTTGCAGCTAAATAAATCTTGGTCTTTGCACCAGATTCTGTTGTGAAGATTCCTTCCGTACCTAAGTGGTACTTCACATCTCCTGAACCATGTACTTGGTTCTCGGCATAGTGCCCTTGGAATTCCTGGAAAATTTGACCGACAGACTTACCCGCAATATTTGCCAGCATATTCAGGCGTCCACGGTGTGGCATGCCGATACATACTTCATCTAGTCCACGCTCTGCCGCTGCAGAAACAATCGCATCTGTCAGTGGAATAACAGATTCTCCACCCTCAAGTGAGAATCGCTTTTGCCCTACGAACTTTGTCTGTAAGAAAGATTCAAATGCTTCAGCGCTATTGAGTTTACGTAATATTCGAAGTTGCTCTACGCGATCTGGAACTTCAGAAACACCTTCGACATGTTGCTGGAACCACTGACGCTCTGCCGGGTTTGAAATGTGCATGTACTCAAGTCCGATTGAGCGACAGTATGCATCGCGGAGAATTCCAAGAATCTTACGTAGCGGCAGGAACTTCTTTCCGCCAAATCCACCGGTTGCAAATTCACGATCAAGATCCCAGAGTGTGAGTCCATGCGTGCGCACATCGAGGTCCGGATGATTTCGCTGGATATAAACAAGCGGATCAATATCGGCCATGAGATGTCCCCAGGTGCGATAAGCGTGAATCAGCTGCTGAACGCGCGCAGTCTTATCAATCTCTTCATCTTTGGTTACGGCAAAATCAGATGCCCAGCGGATTGGCTCATAAGGAATACGAAGTGCGGTAAAGATTTCGTCATAGAAATCATCTGCGCCAAGAAGATATTCGTTGATACGGCGCAAGAAATCACCAGATTGTGCACCTTGAATAACGCGGTGATCATATGTACTTGTCAGTGTTATCACCTTGCTTATTGCAAGACGAGCAAGGGTTTCCGCACTTGCTCCTTGGAACTCTGCTGGGTAATCCATCGCTCCTACACCCAGGATCAGTCCTTGTCCCTGCACTAAACGTGGAACAGAATGAACTGTTCCAATGGTTCCTGGGTTAGTCAGCGAAACGGTTGTTCCGGCGTAATCTTCAACGGTGAGAGTTCCGGCGCGAGCCTTCTTCACAATCGCTTCATAGGCCGACCAGAACTGCCCGAATTCAAGTTCCTCGCAACCTTTAATTGATGGAACTAGTAATTGACGTGTTCCATCGGGCTTTGCTAAATCAATCGCGATTCCCAAATTGATATGTTCTGGTTTACCAAGTGCTGGCTTTCCTTCGAGTTCACCGTAGAAAGCATTCATCTCTGGCATCGCGCGCAGCGCTTTAATCATCGCGTAGGCAATGATGTGAGTAAACGAAACTTTTCCACCACGGCCACGCTTTAAGTGATTGTTAATGACAATTCGATTATCAATCATGAGTTTTGCCGGAATTGCGCGAACAGATGTAGCTGTTGGAACGGTTAGCGATGCTTCCATGCTCTGGACAACGCGAGCAGATACTCCGCGAATTGGTTCGAGCGTCGAAGCACTTGGTGTTACTAAAGTTGGAATTGGTTTAGCAATCGGATCTGCTGGTGTTGCGGGAGTCGTCGAAAGAGTGCGAACGATTGGTTGCGTTGCAGGAGCCGAAGCCACGGGAGTTGGCTGTGCGACAACTGGAGCTGCAACCGGCGCTACTGGTGCAGCCGGAGTTGGTTGCGCTGAACCTTGAACAGAAATATTTGGGGGAGTAACTGGCTTTGGTGTTGGTGGTGTTCCGGCCTTTGGTTTGTCAGCTATCTGCGGATTATTTTGGAAGTGTGCAATCCACTCACTTGGTACAGACGATGGATCAGCTTGGTATCGCTCAAACATTTCTTCAACGAGCCAATCATTTGCTCCAAAGTCTTGTCCTGATTGCGACACTGAGCGCTCCCTTGCGTCCTTGCGTACATATCTATTACTTACAAACTAGATATAAATCCTGTAACTGAACGTGGCTAAGACTATCGGCTCCACGCACCGCAAATAAATGGCATTTCCCGCACAACCAGCGCGAGATTGAGCACAGTTTCCTCACGCTCCCGAGAGGCGGCAGTATCCATTTTTTGAGACAGTTGCCCCATGCACGCAGCAGATACGCGCCCCCTAGCCATCATCACTGGTGGCAGCCGTGGCTTGGGTTTTGAGAGCGCCAAAGCTCTGGCGCTTCGAGGTTTTGATCTGGCGCTAATTGCCAAAGATTCAGAGCGATTAACATCGGCGGCGCAATCAATCCGCGCAGCTTCAGATGGCAGCCAGATCAACATCTCCACATTTACCTGCGATCTCGAACAACCTCATCTTGTACGCAAAGTCATTGATTCAATCAATCAATCTCTGCCTACTCCGCAACTTCTTATTCTTGCTCACGGAGTGATGAGTGAGAAAATGTCGAAGACTCTTAAGACAAATGATGCTGAGTGGCGCAGAGTGATGGCAATTAATCTTGACTCTGTCTTTCAACTTGTAAATGGAATAGCTCCGGCCATGGCAGATGCCCGAAACGGCCGCGTCATTATCTTCTCTGCTTGTTTAGGTCGCATGTCTGGTCCTGGAAATGCCGGAGGGCTTGCGCCGTATCGAATCAGTAAAGCTGGTGTGAACGCATTGGTGCGAAACCTTGCACATGAGACCGGACTTGGCGCTCGCGGATTTCTTGTTGATGCAATCTGTCCTAATCATTCACGAACGGATATGGGTGGTGCGGATGCGCCACGTTCTGCAGAAGAAGGTGCTGCTACTGCAGTTTGGTTAGCGACAAGAGCATTTGATTCAGCCGGTTCAACAGATGCTCAAAAAATTACCGGAGTGCTTTGGGAAGACAACCAGATAGTTCCTTGGTAATTAGCTCTTAACCTTCTTCTTTGGCAATCATAAAAGCGAAGTAAAGCGTTGGAAGTGCAAGTGCCAGAATAACTACCGCACCGATATAGAACTGTCCTTGTATTTGATAGTAGGCCACTCCCACTGCAATTAAGTTGGCCAAGATAGTGGGAGATCTTCCGAAACTCTTTCCGTTTACATATCCGCGAGCTGATGCGAAGAGTCCAATAGCCCCAAGAACTGCAAAGACAACCACTCCAATCAGTGGCGGTAGCTCTTTCTTCTCGTGAGTAAAACCAAGCACAACTAGCCACACACCTAGGGCGAGTACGAGACTTGCCTCGATATAGAGGAGTGCTGCCACTGTTGAACGCTTAGGGGAGAGGTTGGCAGTATTTCCTAACGTGAAACTCTTTTGTGATGATTTATTCCGCTCAGGTTTCGTTGCCATAGCCCTCACTTTATCAGCGCAGCACCGGTCTGTAGCAATCACTCGATGACTTTTTCACACGATGGAATACGAGATTCGCTCACTCACCTAGCTGCCCCTCCATATTTTTACGAGAATTTGAGAAGAGAGTTAGGAACTGCTGAACGCAACAAGTCTGAGCTCAGTCTTATTAGATTTTTGATTTCCAAGAATGTAGCTGGAATTCAAATCACGGAAAGTGGGGTTGAGTCTGAAAATTCACAGTATGAGGTTGCAATTCTTTCATTTGCTGAAATTCTGAAAGCGTCAATTCGATCAGAAGATTTGTGTGCACGCCTTGGCCAGCTTGAATTTACCCTTATTCTTAAAGGATCTTCTGAAATAGCAACCTCACTTGCCGAGCGAGTCCTTCGCTCTTGGATGTTTGAGGGATTCGGTTCTCACTACTCTGTTCTCACAGTAAATCGCGGAGAGAGTTCTCTTGAGATACTCAATCGGCTTGATAACCAAGAGTTACGATTGGTAACGAAGGGTTATTAAGAGTCTTATTTATCCACACTAGCGATTTGGCCTCCGCAGAACTTGTCGCCGCTCACCTAATTTGCCCACATGGAAAACATGGATCCAGATGTTGTATTCGGTCCAATCGCCGAGTTCATCAGAGACCCAACAGTAGAAGAAATCTGGATTAATTCCCCTGAGAGAATTTTTATCGCCAGGGCAGGCAAAAGCCATCTCACTAATTTAGTTCTGACATCAGACTCCGTTCGCGAACTAGTTGATAGGACCCTCCTTTGGAGCGGGCGGAGGCTGGACCTATCTCAACCGTTTGTAGATGCGCAGTTGCCAGACGGGAGTCGGCTGCATGTGGTTATTCCGGAAATAACAGCTGAACACTGGGCAGTGAACATCCGCAAACATTTACTACGACACTTGAACTTGGAAGATTTAGCACGTATCGGTTTGATGTCAGAAGAGATTGCTGCTCAATTATCGAGTGCTGTGAAGTTTGGCTTAAACATTTTGGTGAGCGGTGGCACGCAGGCAGGCAAGACAACTCTCCTAAATGCTCTCGCAAGTGCAATTCCGTTGTCTCAACGCGTAATCACAATTGAAGAAGTATTTGAGCTCAAACCGAACGTCCCAGATTTAGTGCAAATGCAGGCTCGGGGAGCAAACTTACAAGGAGAAGGCTCAATTCCTTTGCGCACACTGATTAAAGAAGCTTTAAGAATGCGTCCATCAAGAATTATTGTTGGTGAAGTTCGTGAGGCTGAAGCCTTAGACCTTTTGATAGCACTTAATTCTGGGTTGCCAGGAATGGGGACTCTTCACGCAAATTCAGCGCGAGACGCGATCACCAAGCTTCAAACACTCCCGCTACTTGCAGGTGAAAATATCTCCCACAAATTTATTGCACCCACAGTTGCATCCGCAATCGATTTAGTCATTCAGGTCTCAATTGCAGGAGATGGCACCCGGCGGATCGTGGAAATAGCACATGTAACTGGGCGGTATGAAAACGATAGAGCAGAGATAGAAAATGTCTGGCGATGGAATGGGACAAGTTACGAAAAAGGGTTGGGAGTCATTAGGTGCCAATAACCGTGAGCAAGAATTCCCAAGTAATGAAAACGACGATATTCATGCTCTTATCTCTTTCTCTGGTCTTTCTCTTTTCACGCTCTTTAGTCATTGCAGCCGCATTCTCACTCTTCGTAGGAATCTTTGTAGTACTAGCCCAACGCAAGAGTGAGAGCAAACGTTCAAGCGAAATTCAATCCGCATGCCCAGAAATAATTGATCACTTGATTTCTGGACTGCAGTCGGGCTTATCACTCAATGAATCGCTGGTAGGACTCTCACTTCGAGGCCCGGTAGCAACTCGTCCCTATTTTGAGGACTTTCGGGAAGATGTTTATAGAACTGGAGATTTCATGGGATCCCTGGAACGGGTCAAATCCCATCTCGGAGAGCCAAGTACCGATCAAGTAATCGAAGCGCTCTTGATTTCCAAGACCCTGGGTGGCGCCGAACTCATCAACATTTTGAGATTGCTGAGCAACTTTATTCGAGAAGACTTGACGCTTAGAAGAGAAATCTTGGTGAAGCAGAATTGGATAAAGAATTCGGCACACTTATCTGCAGGTGCTCCCTGGATTCTCTTATTACTCCTATCGACACAACCTGCGACCGCTGCCTCTTTTTCTACAACCTCTGGAATTGCCGTACTAATCTCTGGCTTGATCATGACCTGCGTGGCTTATCTATGGATGAATAAGCTCGGGCAATTACCGAAGCCGTCGAGAGTCTTTTCGGGCAAATTATGAGCACAACGACCGTAGTTGCAATTCTCTTTTTGATTCCTGCTCTAATTCTGATTAATGAGGATTTCTCTTGGGAAAAGTTTGCTCTCACAACTGTGCATAAAGTTGGTGATAGGACAAGTGTCAAGAATAAACTAATTGAATTAGGCCACCCAGATCAAACTCATTACGAAAACTTTCGCTTAAAGCAATTGCTAGTAACTTCTCTAATTCTATTTCCATTAGTACTTATTCTGCTCTTTCAAGATCATTCGTTAGCCTTTATTGCGGCATGCCTTATTGGTGTCGTAGCTTTAGTTTTGCTCTATTTCGAGAAGTCTTTAATCAATCAAATCACAGAACACCGAATAAGCATTGATTCAGATTTTCCAAGTGTTATCGAAATGATGACCTTGGCTCTATCTGCCGGAGAGACCCCACTCAGCTCATTGGAAAGAATTACCAAGCGAGGGAGCGGTCCACTTGTGAGCGAACTGAGGATTGTCGTAGTTGAAGTGAAGAGTGGCTTACCTTTTCAGCACGCCCTAGATCACATGGGTCGCCGGGTGCAATCAGTTGCTGTGCGCAGATTTATCGACGCCGTAGTGATTGCAATTAGTCGCGGTGCACCACTGATAGAAGTGCTACATAGTCATGCACGAGAGGCTCAAAATTTTCAACGTAATCGCATTCTTAGCGCAGCAGGCAAGTCTGAAATTTCAATGATGATTCCCGTTGTTTTTCTCATTCTACCGATTTCGATTTTATTCGCACTATGGCCATCTCTATCTAATCTGAATCTGTTTGCACAAGGTTAATGATGAACTGCAAAATTTCTCCTGGTGCCAAATATCACCTCACAACCAAAGAAAAGGAAAGCCCATGAACAGAATAGAAGAAGTAATTCAAAACCATACCCTCCACGTAAGCAGCTATTTATCCTTGAAAGTAGCTGAATTCAAGAGAACACGATTTTACCGAGTCCTTAACGATGATCGCGGAGATGTTCCGGGGTGGGTACTTGTCGTGCTAATGACAACCGGATTAGTAACAGCGATATGGACTATTGCAGCACCTCGCCTATCTGCAATTCTAAAGAATTCTCTTGATGCGATGAACGGCATTCGCTAAATGAAAATCTCACGCTTCACAACTCTTATTTTAAGCGAGAAGGGAAATATCGAGAGCGCACTGGTCTTGATTCCTTTACTCACGCTTTTTCTAGTGGCTTCACAAATCACGATTACAATTCATGGGAGAAATATGACGAAAATCAGTGCCCAGGACGGCGCTTCAACAAGAGCGATTTCGGGTAATTTTGATGAGACTGATACTTTTTTACATATTGACTCCCCGGATCCACATCAAAATCTCGATTTACTCATCAGTCACAAAAAAGGTTTTCTGCCACACATAATGCCGGGACTAGAAAAAATCATGGGATCTAAGAAGGAGATAGATGTAACTGGAGTAGCTATTGTAGAAAATCAGAGATAAATATGGTGGTTCAACAAAAGATTTCGAAAAAATTTCAAAGAGCAGTAGCTCCTTTGAGGAGACGATTATTCTCCTCCGATCGAGGAAGTGCCTCGGTGGAATTTAGTCTCCTTGCCATACCGTTATTCATTCCACTCTTTATCTTCATGGCTCAGTTTTCACATTCAAGTGATGCACAAGATTCCCTAAGAACCCTAGCGCGAGAATCGGCGCGTGCATTTGTAAGCAGTAAAGATGATGAAACCGCCTTCTATGTGGCAGATCAAGTGGTGGCACAGGGCGCATGGTTACTTGGCTATGATCCAAATTCTCCTAAGACATCAATCGAGCTGAGAATCGCCTGCGATTCACGGCCCTGCATAACACCCAATAATCGAGTTTTAGTCCAACTCACTATGAATTCTTCAGGCAAGAGTCAGACCCAAGTCGCAGCCATTGAATATGTGTCTCCATGGGCATGACTTCATCTTTCAGTCTTTTGCAATGTAGTTTCTCTGCCAAGCTCAGAAAAAAGTTACAAGATGAACGAGGGTCAATCTCACTCTTAATTTTGGCACTCTTTATGTTGGTCCTAATCACTCTGATTGTGCTCACTGATATCTCGTCGGTTTATATAGCTAAACGTGCACTTACCCAAGCCACGGAGGCTGCGACACAGCGGGGCGTAAGAAATTTGGATTTAGAAAAATACTACGCACGTGAGTACAACGTTAATCGATTTGCAGCCAATCTCTTTCTAAATGGAGAAAAGGATCCAGGAATCCCAATTGATTGCGAGAAAGGCAGATCAGATTCACTTGGCGCATTACGTGACTGGAGCACTCTGGGAGGTGCAACCTCACGAAAAAACTTAAGCAAAATCCAAGTCCTAGACTTTCAGTGTGATGGTTATGAAATTGGAATTCATTCCTCAGCCAGGGTCACCCTTCCATTTGTACTTCCGTTTATTGGAGTTGAAACAGTTGATATCTTTTCTCGAGTTGGGATTTTTGCGGAGCGAAAAATAACGACAAATTACTATGGCTTAAACCTTGGTTAGGAAATTTTCAATTATTCCAGCCCTATTCTTCAAGGTGAGGTGGGCTAGAAGAATACTTTGAGGAAGTTCTCGCTATCCTTAACCCATGGCTCGCGACTACATCCTCGAAATAAATGAGACGAGTGCGACCCTGACTTCTATTGAAAAAGTCTTGGACCTGCCGAAGCTTGAAGCCGAAGTGGTCGAACTTGAAGCAGCTGCAGGCGTTCCGAATTTATGGGATGACCCTGATAAAGCTCAAGCAGTTACGAGCAAGCTATCTCGCGTGCAATCAACAATTTCAAGACTTACTGGGTTGCGCCGTCGGGTTGATGAGCTTCCGCTTCTCTTTGAATTAGCAGCGGGTGAACCGGATGGATCAGCCCTTACGGATGCCGAAGGTGAATTGGATTCAGCAAAGAAAGCAATTAGTGAATTAGAAGTAACGACGTTACTTAACGGCGAGTACGACGCACGTGATGCGCTGATAACTATTCGTTCTGAAGCAGGTGGCGTAGAAGCTGCCGACTGGGCTGAGATGTTGATGCGTATGTATTTACGTTATTGCGAACGTCACGAATTTAAAGTTGACGTGTTAGAAACTTCCTTTGCTGAAGAAGCGGGGATTAAATCGACAACATTTAGAGTCAGCGCCCCGTATGCATATGGCACGCTTTCAGTAGAGCAGGGAACACATCGCTTAGTGAGAATTTCTCCTTTCGACTCTCAATCACGTAGACATACATCATTTGCTGGCGTGGAAATTGTTCCTGTCGTTGAACAGAGTGATCACATTGAAATTGATGAGAAAGAAGTGCGCGTAGATGTCTATCGCTCATCTGGTCCGGGCGGACAGGGAGTCAATACAACAGACTCTGCTGTGCGCTTGACCCACGTTCCGACCGGGATTGTTGTGTCATGTCAGAACGAACGCTCACAGATCCAAAATAAAGCAACGGCGATGGCTGTTTTACAATCAAAGTTATTGGAACGTCGTCGCCAGGAAGAGCAGGCGAAGATAAATGCGCTCAAGGGCGATAATTCGGGCTCATGGGGAAACCAGATGCGTTCCTATGTATTAGCGCCGTATCAAATGGTGAAAGATCTCCGTAATAACCATGAAACGGGAAATACTTCAGCGGTGTTAA
Organism: Candidatus Planktophila versatilis; assembly: GCF_002288265.1. Lineage (NCBI taxonomy): Bacteria > Bacillati > Actinomycetota > Actinomycetes > Candidatus Nanopelagicales > Candidatus Nanopelagicaceae > Candidatus Planktophila > Candidatus Planktophila versatilis. Next base: position 199,817 of record NZ_CP016778.1, read on the forward strand.
ATGGAGAAATTGATGATTTCATCGAAGCGGGAATTCGCTGGCGCCGTAGCGCGTCACAATAATTCTCGGCAATAACCAGCTGATTCACGCGTAATGTGATTCTTATTTCCTCTGTGAATTCCCATAAAAACCACGAATCAACCCTAAATTCCCAGCTTGCCTAACTAAACTAGGCCTAGGTCTCACGAGCGCATCACCATGCGCCTATATAAGGAGCAGATAGTGATTAAGTTTGAGAATGTCACCAAGATTTACTCGGGTCAGGAACGTCCTGCCCTCGAGAATGTCACGCTCGAAATTACCAAAGGTGAATTTGTTTTCTTGGTAGGTATGTCAGGTTCTGGTAAATCAACATTCTTGCGTTTGATTCTGCGCGAAGAGCGCCCAACATCTGGCGTCATACACGTTGCGGGCAAAGATTTAGGAACTCTTGCAAACCATAAAGTGCCTGAGCTTCGTCGCCAACTAGGCACTGTTTTTCAGGATTTTAGACTGCTTCCCAATAAAACGATTTCAGAGAACATTGCATTCTCATTACACGTGCTCGGCTATTCGCAGAAGGAGATTAATCGCGAAGTTCCGGAGATGCTTGAACTTGTTGGCCTGGAAGATAAGGGTGATCGCTTACCTTCTGAAATCTCAGGTGGAGAGCAACAGCGAGTTGCGATTGCTCGTGCTTATGTCACACGCCCTGCAATCATCATCGCGGATGAGCCAACTGGAAACCTAGACCCGGCACTCTCTGTGGGAATTATGAAGTTACTCGACCGCATTAATCGTGAAGGCACCACTGTATTGATGGCTACCCACGATTCTGGAATTGTTGATCAGATGCGCAAGCGAGTCATTGAACTTGATGGTGGCCATGTTATTCGCGATCAAATTCGCGGCGTCTACGGATACACAGGATAAGGGGAAAACAATGCGCGCAGGATTTCTCTTCAGTGAAGTTCGAATAGGACTTCGACGTAACCTCACAATGACATTTGCCGTTATCGTCACCGTCGCAATTTCACTTTCTCTTCTCGGCATTGGCTTACTCTCAAATTCACAAGTAAATGCGATGAAAGATTATTGGTATGACAAGATTGAAGTATCTGTATTTCTCTGCGGATCACTCTCGGAGTCACCGTCATGTAGCGGTGGAGTTGTTACTCCCGAACAGCGCACATCAATCAAATCAGATTTAGAGGCTCTGCCAGTTGTACAGAGCGTCTTCTATGAATCACAAACTGAAGCCTTTGCTCGCTTTAAAGAGCGTTTTAAGAGTTCGGCAATTGCGCAGAACGTTACTGCCGATCAATTACCAGAATCCTTCCGCGTTAAGTTAAAAGACCCAACGCAATTCGATGTCGTCGTCAGTGCATTTAGCGGTCGACCTGGTGTTGATGTAGTGCAAGATCAGCGCAGCATTCTCGAGAAGTTCTTCCAACTCCTTGCCGTACTGCGCAATGGTGCGCTGATTGTCGGCCTTCTTTCAGTGCTCACTGCAGCGTTGCTGATTAGCAACACTCTTCGAATTGCGGCATTTAATCGTCGTCGTGAAACTGGTGTGATGCGACTTGTAGGTGCTTCCTCGTGGTCAATTCAACTTCCATTCTTACTGGAAGGTGTTTTCGCGGCATTTATTGGATGGATGCTTGCCAGTGGATTGCTCGCCGCACTTAAGTATGTCGTCGAAACTAAAGTCGCTCCGTTACTTACCTTTACTAAGTTCTTTGGATGGGGAGAAGTGGCGCTAGCTTCTGGTTGGCTACTTCTCACAGGCCTCGTGGTCTCAACTATTGCATCTGTAGTAACACTGCGCCGATACCTCAAGGTGTAATTTTATGGTCAAAGAGCTCGGACGAAAGCTGATTGCACAGAACAAAAAGGCTCGTCACGACTTTGCAATAGAAGATGTCTATGAGTGCGGGATTGTGCTTACAGGTACTGAAGTGAAATCACTTCGTGCTGGGCGTGCCTCACTCATTGATGGTTTTGCCATGATTGAAAATGGCGAACTCTGGCTACATGGTGTTCACATTCCTGAATACACAGAAGGTACGTGGACTAATCACACCCCGCGTCGCAAGCGAAAGCTGCTCGTTAATAAGATTGAAATTCGCAAGATTGCCGCCCGCACCAAAGACTCAGGAATCACACTGGTGCCATTGCAGCTCTACTTTAAGGATGGAAAAGCCAAGGTTGAAGTTGCTATTGCAAAGGGCAAGAAGGCTCATGACAAGCGATCAACTCTGATGGAACAGCAAGCTACGCGCGAGGTAAATCGCGAACTTTCCCGCCGCCAATCTGGCAAAGACAGTTAATCAATGCCCCCAAGCGGGCATTTTGAGGAAGTCGTAACCTTCTCTATACTTATCTCATACCGTTTGGCTCGATCGAGTTTGGCAGACAAGAATGCCGCTCCATACCTCGCCAAATAACTCATTCACACAAAATCTTTCCTCACGGAAATCAACGGGTGAATTGTCGAAAAAATAGGAAATACAACTACATAGTGTGAATTACGTTTTCCACGTAATTCCCCATTTCAACTTGGGGGTGAACGGTCTCGACTTTAGTTGTTGAGGCAGGGGAAGCGGGCCGAGGAAGCCGGGATGATCTCGTAAACCATGAAACCTGTGCAAAAATAACTGCAGACAACAGTCGCAGTGATTTCGCCCTAGCTGCATAAGCTAGTTCCGAATCCGTCAGCCCGGGCGCGCTCTCGTCCCGGAACCTGGCGTCGCTAGAGAGCTCTTCATCGAGATAGCGTTGCGAATATCTCGAGAGAACAGTTTCGCAAATGAGTTCGTTGAATACTTGTGTGTAAGAGATTCAGAACTGAGAAAACGATAAACGCACTACGCCCGTAGAAGCCCTGTTTTAATTCTGAAGGACCCGGGTTCGATTCCCGGCACCTCCACCAGCTCGGCAAGTTTGGCACGAATGTATCCAGGAAGAATACTTCAATTAGTAATTGATTATTGTTTGTAAAGTTCCTTGTATCCCTTTGGGCATTTCGGACTTGTGGATTCTACTTTTGTGATTTTTCCTTTCATTTCACAAGTCAAAGTTACTGTGGGTAGAAATTTGTACTTAGTTACAATACTTTTTAATTCAGTATTAGCGCTTTTAATTGCAGAGATATAATCTTTTTTCATGGCTTTCCAAGTTTTCATATCAATTTTGTCGCAGTCAATTAATACTTGCCCTGGCGTCAACTGTTCTTTGTCAATCTCTACCCTGGCTAAATCTCTGTTTTTACTTAATGGCGCCTTCAAATAGAGAAAAAAAGAAGCATTATCGTAAGTTTCATTGATGGCTTCACAATCCTTCATAACTTTTAGATCTGACTTATTTTGAGCTTGGGCAGTGCTTACTGAAACAATCACAATCGATATCCCAATTAGGAGGCATATATACCCCTTTGGAACTTTTCTCATGTTCTTAGTATCCCAAGTCTTCACATTAAGACCAAGTTACTTGTCTCCATCTTCGGAGCCAGGTTTTAGACCTTCAAAAATTTCTTTGCAGATTGGACAGACAGGATATTTCTGCGGATCGCGAGAAGGAACCCATTTCTTCCCGCATAGCGCTCTCACAGATTTGCCGGTCATTGCTGATTCAACAATTTTTTCTTTCTTTATGTAATGTGCAAATCGATCATGGCCACCATCATCTTCTTGTTCAACTGGGCGCGTGAGGGTGTCTGTATCGCTCTCAAGCGAAGGAGTACCGCGACCGAAAAGTGGCATGCGCGTAGTATCTAACAAAAACTAGCCACATAGCCATCTCGGCTTCCGGTAGAATTTTGCCGATGAAAGACTTACTGCGTACCGAGCATTTATCGCGCGCTGATGTCGATTTACTCCTCGACACCGCTGCAGATTTCGCGCAGAACCCACTTCGTTCCCAGACAGCACTGAGCAACAAGAGCGTTGCCATCTATATGACTAAGCCCTCCACACGTACTCGTCTGGCATCTGAAACGGCCGTGGCTCATTTGGGCGGGACACCAATCTTTATTCGCGGTGATGAACTACAACTTGGCCGCGGGGAAACAATTGCGGATACCGCCAAGATTATTAGTGGATATTGCGATGCGCTGATAGTTCGAACCTTTGCACAAGCAGATATCGATGAACTTGGTGCACATGCCAGCATTCCTGTCATTAACGGCTTGAGCGATGATGATCACCCAACACAATTGCTCGCTGATTGGGTGACAATTCGTGAAAACTTTGGGACTGACATCAAAGGTAGAAAATTTGTCTATCTTGGCGATGGAAACAATATGACCCACGCATGGTTAATCATGGGTGCCATTATGGGTGCGCACGTTGTGGCGGCGACACCGGGTGGCAAGTGGGCACCGGATGCAGCGGTCGTCACAAAAGCTAAAGAGATTGCGGCAAAGAGCGGGGCCACGATTGAGGTAACAAACGATCCTGAATCAGCAGCGAGTGGTGCGTCTGTTCTCTATACAGATGTGTGGATGTCAATGGGCGATCCAGAAGCTGAACGTGCTGAAAAAACAAAAGCACTTACACCATTTGCAATTACAGAAAAGTTAATGTTGTTGACAGAAAAAGACTCAATTTTTATGCATTGTCTCCCAGCTCATCGAGGAGAAGAAGTTCAGGCATCAGTTATTGATGGGCCAAAGTCGGTAATCTGGCGTGAAGCATTTCATCGTCGCACAACCATCCAGGCATTGCTTTATCACTTAACTCGTGATGAAATCAACGGCAATTAGCTTAGAATTCTAACCATTTGGCATAGCCGATGCTGGGGCATGCATGTATCTTTTCCCCATGAGAGTTGCAGTCCCGAGAGAAATTAGAGATGGCGAGAAGCGCGTAGCGCTAGTCCCAGACATCATCAACAAATTGACCAAATTAGGTTATGAAGTTGTCATTGAATCTGGAGCGGGTGTTCATGCTCAAGCTACAGATGAGCTGTTCATAGCAGCAGGGGCAACAATCAAAAGCGGCAATGTCATAGGTGATGCCGACGTTGTTCTCTGCGTTACTTCACTTACTCCAGCACAGATATCGTCCTTAAAAAAGGGCGCAGTCACAATCTCTTTCTTATCTCCAGTATCGGCCATAGATTCAATCGATGCAGCGGTCACAGCGGGTGTCACAGCTTTCTCACTTGAACTAGTCCCACGTATTTCACGTGCACAGTCAATGGATGCGCTGACATCTCAAGCACTCTGTGCTGGTTATCGAGCTGCACTCGTTGGCGCAGAACTTTCTCCGCGCTTTTTCCCAATGCTCATGACCGCCGCGGGAACTGTTACTCCCGCGCAAGTACTTGTTCTGGGTGCTGGCGTGGCAGGACTACAGGCAATTGCAACCGCTCGCCGACTTGGCGCCGTTGTATCTGCCTACGATGTTCGCCCATCTTCTGCTGATGAAGTGAAATCAATGGGCGCAACATTTATTGATTTGGAACTTGAGGCACTTGAAGGTGCTGGTGGTTATGCACGTGAAATGACGGAAGAGCGTGCAGCAAAGCAACGCGAACTCTTGACTCCATACATTGCCAAATCGCATCTTGTTATTACAACTGCTGCAGTTCCAGGACGAGCAGCACCGCGTTTGATGACTGCAGCCATGATTGATGCGATGGAGGCAGGAACAATCATCGTTGATCTCGCTGCCGAAACTGGTGGAAATGCTGAAGGTTCAAAGCCGGGAGAGATTGTCACTACCGCCAAGGGTGTTCAGATTTGGGGCGGTAAAGATGTGCCGAGCCAGTTGCCGTTCCATGCTTCAAGTCTGTATTCACGTAACGTGGTCAACCTACTTACCTTGATGACAACTGCTGCAAAGGATGGCGAGAAGGTGGCGCTAAATATTGACTTCACAGATGAAATTATTGATAAGGCCGCACTTACACATGCAGGTGCCAAGCACACACCTGGAGCTAGTGAAAAAGGAGGCAGCAACTAATGGATGCAATTGCCGTTATCTCAATCTTCACCCTTGCAGTATTCGTGGGGTTTGAAGTTGTTTCAAAGGTTTCATCAACGCTACACACGCCCCTGATGTCTGGTGCTAACGCAATTCACGGCGTCATCCTTGTTGGTGCAATCATCGTTGCAGATCACAGTGAGAATAACCTAGAGCTGGGACTCTCACTGGCCGCAATTGTTTTAGCAACAATCAATATGGTTGGTGGCTTTGTAGTTACCGATCGCATGCTTGAGATGTTCAAGCCCAAGAAGGGAGACCAGAAGTGAGTAGCACTCTCTATAGCTTGGTAGGTCTCGCTGCCGGTGTGGCATTTATCTTGGCACTTAAAGGACTCTCGCATCCAAAGACTGCACGCCGCGGTAACTTAATTGGTGCCTTTGGTGCAACAGTCGCAACTCTTTCAGTCTTTCTCTATGTCACTCCGAGCGGAGACGGTGCAGAGACACATTCACTGCCAATTCATAACTTGGGTTGGATCTTGGGTGCAATCGCAGTGGGCCTGATTATTGGAGTACCTGCAGCTCGCAAAGTTGAGATGACACAGATGCCACAGCTTGTCGCACTCTTTAATGGTGTGGGCGGTGGCGCTGCAGCACTTGTTGCAATCGTGGAGTACTTAAATCTTGGCGATAGCGCAACGACAGCTGAAGTAATCTTCACTGTCTTTACCGTTGTGGTTGGCTGCGTATCTTTCAGCGGTTCGATCATTACATTTATGAAGCTACAAGAACTTATGACTACGCGCCCAGTGGTATTTCCCGGTGGGAGATTTGTTATCGCTGCCACACTCGCTGCAGTACTTGGGGTCAGCGTCTGGGTTGTAATTGCCCTTGGCACAACTCCACTACTGGTTCTTGCAGTGATCTCATTGCTCTTTGGTGTGCTCTTTGTACTCCCAGTGGGTGGTGCAGATGTTCCTATCGTGATCTCACTGCTCAACGCATTCACAGGTTTGACTGTTGCAGCAAGTGGTTATGTGCTCTCATCAACACTTTTGATTATTGCTGGAACTCTTGTCGGTGCTTCAGGAACAATTCTGACTCGCTTGATGGCAGAGGCGATGGGACGCTCACTCTTTGGAACTCTCTTCGGTGCATTTACTGCAAAACCACAGGCAGCAACTGGCACAGCAGAAGAGCGTCCAGTGCGCTCAGGATCTCCTGATGACGTGGCAATTCTTCTTAATTATGCGCGTCGCGTAGTTATTGTTCCTGGCTTCGGACTTGCCGTTGCGCAGGCGCAACACACGGTGCGCGAGCTTGCCGACCTTATGCTTTCAAAAGGCATTGATGTTGCATATGGAATTCACCCGGTAGCTGGTCGTATGCCAGGACATATGAACGTACTTCTTGCTGAAGCAAATGTTCCTTATGATCAGTTAGCTGAAATGGATGAAGTCAATCCAACATTTGGTCAGACAGATGTCGCCATTGTTATTGGAGCAAATGACGTTGTGAATCCTGCAGCACAAACAACTCCAGGTTGCCCAATCTACGGAATGCCTATCTTGGAAGTGAATCACGCTGCCAACATCATCTTCCTGAAGCGCTCTATGCGCCCAGGATTTGCTGGCATCGAAAATGAACTTCTCTATGACCCAAAGACAATGCTTCTTTTCGGTGATGCCAAAGCATCGCTGACTAAAGTTGTCTCAGCACTGAAAGCGCTATAAGAACTAGCTTTCTTGTAGGTCAGTTGGTGCGTTGTGCACATCCAAAATCTTGGTGCGGTTAACAGGACGCTTGGCATCGTCCTTGTAGATCGCTGGAATTGAGCCAAGTAGGCCCTTCTGGAAATCTTCAAACGCTTGCAGAACTTCACTCTTTGTATTCATCACAAAGGGACCCATCCAGGCAACAGGTTCTTTAATCGGTTGCCCGCCAAGAATGAAGAGCTCCAAGTTTGGAGAACGCGACTCTTGCTGGTTTGCAGCGCGGACAACAATGCAATCACCTTCACCGAAGACGGTGAGTTGACCCATTGAAATTGGACGCTGTTCATCTCCGACAAAACCCTGACCTGACATTGAGTAAACAAGTGCGTTGTAATCCTTGCGCCAAGGAAGTCTAAGTTCGGCACCAGGTGCAACGGTTGCGTGAATGAGAGTAATCGGAGTCTGGGTTGATCCTGGCCCAACGTGACCATCGAGTTCACCAGCAATAATTCGAATAAGTGATGCCCCATCAGTTGATGTTAGAAGTGCGACATCTTTTGCTCGCACATCTTGGTATGCAGGAGGCGACCACTTCTTCACAGCAGGAAGATTTACCCAGAGTTGGAAGCCATGAAATAAACCGCCAGAGACCACTAAATGTTCTGGTGGAGTTTCGATGTGAAGAATTCCACCACCAGCTGTCATCCATTGTGTGTCGCCATCTGTAATCGAGCCACCACCACCATTGGAATCTTTATGATCGAAGATGCCGTCAATAATGTATGTGACAGTTTCAAAACCACGGTGTGGATGCCACGGAGTACCTTTTGGTTCACCTGGCGCGTATTCAACTTCTCCCATTTGATCTAAATGAATGAAGGGATCTAACTCCGCAAGATCAACACCGGCAAATGCACGTCGAACAGGAAAACCTTCGCCCTCAAATCCTTGCGGCGCAGTTGTAATGCTCTTGATGCCTCGCGCACGCAGATGTGAAGCATCGGTGATGCGAGGAAGAATTGTTATATCGCTAACGGTTACTGCTGGCATTGGTGCTCCTTTGTGATGAGCCAAATGTAGTTGAACTTTCAACTACCTGCAACTTAGCCATTCTTTTTGTGGCGTGGATGCTTACGTCAGAGCGAAAATCGATGAGCCCCGCAAGCGGTCTAGAATATGGTCGTGAATAAGCACGCACCGAAGCTCAACAAAGTGGTTCTGTATTACGGCTTCACCCCTGTTGCAGATCCCGAGGCGATGCGTCTATGGCAGAAACAACTCTGCGAATCCTTAAATCTCAAAGGTCGCATCTTGATTTCTCCACATGGAATTAATGGAACTGTTGGCGGTGAGATGGCCGATGTGAAGAAGTATGTGCGCGAAACCCGTCGCTATCAAGGTTTCAAAAACATCACTTTTAAGTGGTCAGATGGAACTGGAAATGAGTTCCCTCGGCTTCGGGTGGTCGTCAAGGATGAACTCGTGGCTTTTGGGAACCCCGATGAAATAAAAGTTGACGAAAATGGTGTCATTGGCGGCGGAGTTCATCTTCGCCCAGAACAAGTAGAAGAACTTGTCAAAGAGCGCGGCGATGAAGTTGTCTTCTTTGATGGAAGAAATGCGTATGAAGCAAAAATTGGCAAGTTCAAAAATGCAGTTGTTCCAGATGTTGAGTCTTCCCGCGACTTCGTCAAGGAAATTGAAAGCGGAAAATACGATCATTTAAAAGATAAGCCGGTTGTTACTTACTGTACTGGTGGCATCCGATGCGAAATTCTCTCTGTTGTCATGAAAAACCGAGGATTTAACGAGGTCTATCAAATAGATGGTGGCATTGTGAAGTATGGCGATCGCTTCGGCGATGAGGCTTCTTGGGAAGGTTCGCTCTATATTTTTGATGATCGCATCTCTATGGATTTTTCAGATAAGGCAAAAGTCATCGGAGAATGCGATAAGTGCAAAGCTCCAACCAAGGATTTTCGAAACTGCAACACAGCATCTTGTCATCAGTTGATTTTGCTCTGCGATAGCTGTGCAGCACTGCCATCTAATTTAAGTTGCACCCACGACCAGAGTCGTCACCGCGATTCTGAATTGATTGGCTAACACTTCAAGCGTTCGTCCCCTGATTAACTTACCTCTGCCATAAGATTGAGTAATGATTTGGTGGCCGGCGCAGATACCAACTCTTTCGCATGGACTGATTACCCTTCGTCCAAGCACTGAGGAAGATGTTGATGCGATTTTTAAGGCCTGCCAGGACCCGCTCATTCCAGCATTTACGACAGTGCCTTCGAACTACACGATTGATCACGCAATCGAATTTGTGCGCAATGTCCCATTCGCTTTTGCAGAGCGCCGCGAAATGTTATTTATTATTGATTACGGAAATGGTGCTGATAAGAAATTTGCTGGAGAGATCTCACTTCATTCGGTCAATATTCGAAACCACACAGCTGAGATTGGTTACTGGATTGATTCCACTCAGCGTAGTAAGGGAATTGGCACTACCGCCACACAAATGATTACCGAACTTGGATTACATGAAATTGGATTCAAGCGGATTGAAGCACTGGTTGATGTTGATAACCACGCATCTCAGAAGTTGTTAATTAGCGCAGGCTATGAAAAAGAAGGAATCATGCGCAAGAAAGTCACCCGCGAGGATCGCGGGCAGATAGATATGGCACTCTTTGCAGCAACTGATTCAACATGGGGGAGGTAGATATGGAATCACTTGTCCTACTTGTCTCTGTCTTAGTTTCCGTAGTTTTATTCAGTGCACCTATTTCAATTCTCCTCTCCAGCCGAATAGCGCAATCGCTGACTAGCAATCTGGTGGCAAAGATTCTGCGTCGCGCTTTGATGGCCTTTGTCAGCGCTGTGGGTTCTTTTTTTTCCTTCTTCTTTATAATCAGCCCAATTCCTATGTTGCTGAAGATAATTTCACTGGCAGCTCTGCTTTTGAACATCTGGTCGGTCGACCGTGAATACGGTGGGCGATTGATGACTCGCTTTAAATCTATATTTGGAAAATCGGCATGATGAAGTTTTCGCGCGTTAGTCTCACATTTACTCTTTTATTCTCACTTCTTGCCAGCACCCCTTTTCTGCCTTCTACACACGCCGAAGAGAATGTGCCACGCAAGATTCTTACCGGATGGATCCCTTATTACTCAATGAAAACAGCGCTTCCAGATGTGCTCAACAATGTAGATCTGATTAAAGAGGTAATGCCATTCTGGTACACACTTAAATACAACGGGAAGACTAAGACTCCCCAAATTACCGACCTTTACGCACCGGCAAATCCAAGCGTGCCGATTTCGGTGCCCCTGACCGCACTTCGCAATGCCAATCTCCAGATTATTCCTACGATTACCGACGGAACCAGTGAAGGAGTCCTCGCAGGATTACTTAAGAGTCCGACATCACGCACGCAAGTAGTCAATGCAATTATGAGTCTAGTGCGTGTCAATAACTACGATGGAATTGATCTTGATTTTGAAGGATTCGCATTTGTTGATAAAAACACAACCTGGAAGGCCACTGCTCCGCTATGGACCGCATTTGTCAAAGAGTTAAGCGTTGCACTGCATGCGGAAGAGAAACTTCTCTCGGTAACTACGCCTTATGTGTTAAATCCTGCAGATAAGCAGAAGGGTTATTACGTATACGCCTGGGCTGCAATCGCGGATTCAATCGACAAATTGCGCATCATGACGTACGACTATTCGCCAGCAAGAGTTGGTCCACAGGGACCAATTACGTGGGTTGAACGGACATTGCAATATGCCATCTCAATCATGCCTGCATCGAAGGTGTTTGTGGGTGTCCCTGGCTATGGGCGAGACTGGGTAACGGCTGTTTCGGGAGTATGCCCAGCAAACGTTGCTAATTCAGTAAAGGTGGGAGCGAAAGCTGCAACATTCGTGATGCGTGATGCGCAATCACTTGCAGCTACTTATGGGGCAATACCAACCTATAACGAGCAGTTTGGTGAGGTCACTTTTACTTATCAAAAAGTTTATAACGGAACCACGGCCGGCGGGCTCGCGACAACTTGCACAGCATCGCGCACAGCGTGGTATCAAGACAATCGCAGTTGGGCGCTTCGAGCTGCACTTGTTACCAAATACCGCATAGGTGGAATAACAGCGTGGACATTTGGCATGGAAGAGCCACTCGCCATGGAAGCTATTCGAACAGTTGCAAAATCAATCGCTCCAGATCAAGTCAACGTTGTGACATCAGTTGATAAGAGTGAGATGAGCTATGGAACGCCATTCACAATTACTGGACAATTGAGCATTAAAGATAAGTCGCCTATTGCCAATCTTGCTGTCCGAGTCGAAGGAAAGTCTGTGGGTGAAAGCACTTGGCGCACCTTGGCAAATGCAATCACAAACGCAGAAGGCAACTTTGAAAAGTCATTGATTCTCGGCAAATCAACGTCAATCCGTGTTTATTCAGATGCAACGTGGGATAGGAGTGAAGGTCTTTCAGTTGAGATCCCAATCACCATCAGTAGACAGTTAAATCTCAGGGCCCCAACGACTGCTAAGTCTGGAACACAATTCCAGATTAGTGGCAATGTGCTTCCTCGCAGCGCTGATGCCATGGTGACCCTAGAGAAACTAATCGGGAAAGAGTGGCAATCTATTACTGAAACTGTACTCACTGATGCTCAAGGTAACTTTGTCATCACGGTCGCACCACAAAATCGTGGCGTGTATACCTTACGAACCACTGTGAGTGAAGACGCAAACTGGGCTGCCTTAACAAGTCAAACATTCAATATCATAATCCGATGATGGTGAAAACAGCGGATAAGGTCGAGGAAGAGATTCGTGCAATCTTTTCTAGTGATACGCCATGGGTCACCATTGTTTGGGATGACCCAGTTAACTTGCAGACCTATGTCACCTATGTGTTTATGGAACTTTTCAACTATTCCAAAGCTCGCGCCACTGAGTTGATGCTACAAGTTCATAATGAGGGCAAAGCTATTGTTTCCACAGGAAGTCGAGAAGAGATGGAACATGATGTCGCGCGCCTACATGAATACGGATTGTGGGCCACATTGCAACGCGGTGATCAGCTGTGACCGCTACGGAAGGTTTTAAGCGCCACGGGGATCATTCATACGTTGCACAATTTGCTGACAGTGAGAAAGAAGTGCTCCTGAATTTGTGTGAACAAATAATTGAACTTTTAGCAGAGCGTACAGACCATGGAAATGATGATCCACTGGCTGCAATGGTTGGAATTACATCCCATGATTCTCCACCCGAAGATGACGTGCTGCACCGTCTCTTGCCTAATGCATATGCCGATTCTGTCGATTCATCTGAATTTCGCAGATATACCGAATCAACTCTTCGCGCCAAGAAGCAGGCACATGCAGTTGTGATGCGCATACATTTAAAATCATCAGAGGATGGCACTATTGATTTAGATCACGACAATGCCAATGCCTGGCTTGGCGCGATAAACGATATTCGATTGGCACTGGGTGTGCGCCTTAAGGTGGAGAGTAATTCCAATGAACATCTTGAAATTCTCGCACCCGATGATCCGCTTCGAGGTGTCTATGCTGTCTACACCTGGCTAGGTTGGTTACAAGAAAGCCTTCTCTCAGCCCTGATTGATGATGCAGATTCGAAATCGCAACCTGAGAATTCTTAAGATGACTTCTTGTAAGATACACACATGACTCTAGAAATCTCTCGCACATTAGTCGATGCGATTCTTGAACAATCACGCGTTGAATATCCAGATGAATGCTGTGGCGTGATCTTGGGGCCAATTGGGTCAGATAAAGCTCTTCGGCATAAGCCAATGATCAATGCAGCACATTCGCCTACTTTTTATGAGTTTGATCCAAAAGATCTTTTAGCACTTTACCGCGAGGTCGATGATAATGATGAAGAGATTGTTGTTATCTATCATTCGCATACAGAGACAGAGGCTTATCCCTCTCGAACCGATATCGCCTACGCCGGAGAACCGGGTGCACACTACGTCTTGGTTTCTACCCGCAAAGAGATTGCAACAACTCCAGAATTCCGTTCATATCGCATCATTGATGGGGTAGTGACCGAAGAGCCAGTCACCATTCTCGAGTAGGAAATCTCGATTAGAGATAGCGCCGATTTTTCGACATAATTACGCCATGGCTATTGAAGTTCGCATCCCAACGATATTGCGCCCCTATACAAAAGATCAGAAAACAGTAGAGGCTCAAGGTGTAACCCTTGCTCTCATCATTAGCGACCTTGATGCAAACTTTGCAGGAATGGGTGAGCGACTACTAGAAGATGGCGCACTACGTCGCTTCATCAATATTTATATCAATGATGAAGATGTACGTTTCTTAGGTGGGCTCGAGGCTCCGGTTAAGGATGGAGACTCCATCACAATTTTGCCTGCTGTCGCTGGTGGCTAAATTTGGCACGATATGACTCACTCGAATCATCGGTAGGAAACACACCTCTTATCGGTTTACCTCGCCTTTCACCGGCCCCAAATGTTCGTTTGTGGGCAAAGATGGAAGACCGAAACCCGACTGGTTCAATTAAAGATCGCACAGCTATATCAATGATTGAAGCTGCAGAACGTGATGGTCTCTTAAAACCCGGCGCAACAATCCTGGAACCAACAAGTGGCAACACGGGAATCTCACTTGCAATGGCTGCCAAAGTTCGTGGATATAAATTGATTTGCGTGATGCCAGAGAACACCAGCCCAGAACGCAGGCAGTTACTGGAGATGTGGGGCTCTGAAATCATTTCTTCACCAGCAGCTGGTGGTTCTAATGAAGCTGTGCGCGTTGCGAAAGAAATTGCGGCAAAGAATCCCGATTACGTTTTTCTCTATCAGTATGGAAACCCTGCAAATACCGCGGCGCACTACAACGGCACCGGACCTGAACTGTTTAGAGATTTACCAACTATTACACACTTTGTTGCCGGCCTTGGAACAACGGGAACACTTATGGGAGCAGGGCGTTACTTGCGCGAGAAGAACCCTGACGTGCAAATTATTGCGGCCGAACCTCGATATGGTGAATTGGTTTATGGACTTCGCAATATTGATGAAGGCTTTGTCCCTGAGCTTTATGATGCATCAATTCTCACTCGACGATTCTCGGTAGGCGCCGAAGATTCCGTGAGGCGCGTTCGCGAACTCTTGGAAGTCGAAGGAATTTTTGCTGGTATTTCAACGGGTGCGATATTGCATGCAGCTATTGCCATGGGCCAAGAAGCAATCGCTGCAAAGCGTGATGCCGATATTGCATTTATCGTCTGCGATGCTGGCTGGAAATACTTATCGACCGGCATTTACGGCTCACAGGTCGAAGCCGCAACCGAGGGACTCGACGGCACTCTTTGGGCTTAATCCGTTCTCGCCGTTAGACTCATCCCATGAGTTCTGCGCCAATCGGTATCTTCGATTCTGGTGTTGGCGGTTTAACGGTTGCTAGAGCAATTCTTGATCAATTACCCAATGAATCCACTCTATATATAGGTGACACAGCGCGCGGACCATATGGTCCAAGGCCCCTGGCAGAAGTTCGCGACTTCGCTCTCGAAACTCTAGATTTTCTCGTCGAACAAGGAGTCAAAGCCCTAGTTATTGCATGCAATACCGCAAGTGCTGCCATGTTGCGCGATGCAAGAGAGCGATATTCGATACCGGTTATTGAGGTAATTCAACCGGCTGTTCGTCGAGCTGTTGCTGCAACACGATCAGGTCGAGTTGGAGTTATTGGAACTCGAGCAACAATTGAATCAAGGGCATATCTCGATGCCTTTGCCGCTGCTCCGCAATTAAGAATTGAATCCATTGCTTGCCCGCTCTTTGTGGAGTTTGTAGAGCGCGGTGAAACCTCTGGAGAAGCAATCACAAAAATTGCTCGTGAGTATCTCAAGCCAATGATTGATGCCGATATCGACACATTAGTCTTAGGTTGCACCCACTACCCACTTCTTACCGGCGTCATTTCATATGTTATGGGTAACGATGTCTCCCTCGTTTCAAGTGCCGAAGAAACTGCAAAGGATCTATACCGAGTATTGGTTGAGAATAATTTGCTTCGGGGCGGTTCTGAGAGCCCATCCACTCATAAGTTCCTAGCCACAGGAGATGCTCAAGCATTTGAATTACTTGCACGACGCTTCCTAGGGCCAGAAGTTGGTTCGGTGCAGCACCAAGATTTGTGAGCAATAAACTTTAATTCTAGCTTTATCCGCAGAACTAATAGAGAACGAGGAATGTAATGGCACGCAACGATGGACGCACAGTAGATCAACTCCGCGATATCAAGATAACTCGTGGCTGGTTGGATCACGCCGAAGGTTCAGTACTTGTTGAATTCGGAAAGACTCGCGTGCTCTGCGTTGCATCTTTCACTCCGGGTGTTCCTCGCTGGTTAAAAGATTCAGGTAACGGATGGGTCACCTCTGAGTATTCAATGCTGCCTAGAGCTACGCATACGCGCTCTGATCGTGAGAGCGTGAAAGGAAAGCTAGGGGGTCGCACACAAGAGATTTCGCGCTTGGTCGGCCGCTCATTGCGTGGAATTGTTGATATGAAAGAGCTTGGCGAAAACACAATCGTTATCGATTGTGATGTGCTGCAAGCCGATGGCGGAACTCGCACAGCTGCAATCACTGGTGCATATGTTGCACTGGCAGATGCAATTGCCTGGGCTCAAAAAGAAGGTCACGTAAAGGCAAGTGCAAAACCACTTGCGGACTCAGTAGCTGCAGTCAGCGTTGGAATTGTCGATGGCGTTCCGATGCTTGATATCTGCTATGAAGAAGATGTGCGGGCAGAAACAGATATGAATGTTGTGTGCGCCGGTGATGGAAGATTTATCGAAGTCCAGGGCACTGCAGAAGGGGCACCATTTGATCGTGCACTGCTTGATTCGTTACTCAATCTTGCTGTAGCTGGGTGCGCCGAACTAACCAAATTGCAGAAACAAGCACTCGCTCGCTAAATGCCACACACGTTATTACTTGCCACTCGTAACAAAGGAAAGATTGAAGAGTTTCGCAGAATTCTTGAAGCTGTTGCACCTGGGGCAATCAACCTCGTCGGCCTTGATCAATTTCCTGATCTTGCCGATGTCATTGAAGACGGCGTAACTTTCGAGGAAAATGCGCTGAAGAAGGCGCGAGAAATGTCGATGGCAACGGGGCTACCTGCAATTGCCGATGACAGTGGACTCTGTGTTGATCACTTAAATGGTGAGCCAGGAATTTACTCTGCGCGGTGGGCAGGTTCTCATGGTGATGATGCGGCGAATACGAGAAAAGTTCTAGAACAAATGCGAGATGTTCCGGATGAGGAAAGAGGAGCGCACTTCACCTGTGTTGCAGCCCTCTATCTGCCTGATGGCAGAAGCCACTCTGAAGAGGCAGAGTTCCACGGCTCAATTTTGCGTGCACCAGTGGGTGAATTTGGATTCGGATATGACCCCATTTTCTCACCGCATGGTTTCACAGAGTCGAGTGCACAAATGAGCGCAGAAGCCAAGGATGCAATCAGTCATCGGGGAAAATCGCTTCGAGCCATTGCACCACATGTGATCACATTGCTTGAAAGCCTGGGTTAAACTTGGCCCATACCCATCGTCTTTGAACGACAACCATCTAGGAGATTACAGTGGCAGTAAAGAAGAAGTCAGCAGCGAAGAAAGCTGCTCCGAAGAAGTCAACGGCTAAGAAGACAGCAAAGAAGTCTCCTGCTAAAAAGAGCGCAGCGAAGAAGAGTGCGCCTAAGAGAGCGGTCAAGAAGGCTGTTGTAAAGAAGAAGACTGCGAAGAAGGTTGCCAAGAAGTCAACCGCCAAGAAGTCAACCGCGAAGAAGACGGTAAAGAAGTCTGCAGCGCGTAAGAAGATTGCATCACAGGTTGTCATCCCGCCAGTTCCATCAATTGGTGGATCCCGTGTAAATGTTTCAACAACCCCATCACCTGCTGCGCCGCGTACTTCAGCAGCAAGTGCTAAGCCAGCGGCTGCTTCAAAGCCAGCAACGAGTTCGAGTAGCAAGTCGTCATCAAAGGCCCTCTTTGCAGTTCTACTTGGAATTCTCCTAGTTGGTGCATTCGTTATTTCTAATTCAGATAAAGATGGCGATGAGATGGCAACTGAAACACCTGCAGCAACAGAATCTGCAGCACCTGAGGAAACTCCGGCTGTAACAGAATCTGCAGCACCTGAGGAAACTCCAGTTGTAACAGATCCTGCTAACACAACAGGTGAGGCACCATCACGCTTCATTGGAAACTGGAAGGACAGTTCAAAGTCTGTCATGGTCATTACTTGGAAGGCACCAGCTGGAGAAGTAAAGGGTTACTCAGTAGAGACTCGTGCAAACCTCGGTGAGTGGAAAGTCGTATCAGAAGTTTCTGCAACAACATTTGCTGCAGAGTTTGCTAAGACTGCAACTGAAGGTTCAACTTCATTCCGCGTATCAGCTGTCTACCCAGATGGTTCACTCGGAGTTGCAGTTCCATTCGGCTTTGCCGGTCAGTTCGAATAAAAGTTATTGGAAAAACCCCGACCATAATTGGTCGGGGTTTTTTCATTTCAAATACTTGAGAATTTCTCCAACATAGACTGCAACACCTGTCGGCACTAAGTGAATTCCATCGGGTGCAAAGTATTCGGGATGGCCCATAGAAATTGAATTCCAATCAATTAGCGTGACTGTGGAATATTGTTGGGCAACCTCGGCAACTAATGCATTGTTCCCATCTCGCCAAGGTCTTGATACTGCAGTATTGACCACAATCACTTGCGGCTGGTCTTTCACAAGCTCGAATATTGCCTGCACATCATCACGATTTAATACTCCGTTGTTGCCTAGGTTAAAAATCACCGGTGAATTGCCCACTTGAGCCTTATCACTTTGCATGACCTCTAATAGTTCAGGCGCCTGTCGTCCAATTCGGGCATTCATCACCGATATTGGCTTTTGCGCACCAAGTGAGGAGCGAATTCCCAAGATGACCGAATCACCTGTCACCCAGAGCCCATCTGATGCCGGGGCACTGATTGAAATTTCTGGAGCGGTGAGAGCTTTCTCAATCGCAGCGCGTTGTTCATTGCCTATAGAGACTGCGCGAACGCTGACAACAGTAGCAAGTGCAAGTACAACAACGAAAACAGCTGCAAAGGTACGTGTTTGTCGCGAGCGTTCTTTTCTAGTTCTGTATTTAAGTCCTTTAAGCCAAAGTTTGAGAGCTCCTCGACGAATTGGCTGTTCCACATATCGCAAAGAAATATCAGCTAGCGCAAAGACAATAAGAATACGAAGTGCATAAAGCGCCCACATCTGACCAGCTAGATCAACGCTTGGGCGAGTAACTTGGAAAATTATCCAATGCCATAAATACATCGCATATGAACGTTGACCAATCCACACCAGAATAGGATTTTGCAGAATCGGTGCGAAGCGAGATGCCGGATGAACGACAGACATAATTATTGAGGCTCCGAAGAGTCCAGCAAGCGGGAAGGCAATTTTATATAAAGTCGGTTTGGATTCATCAATGAGTAAAAAAGTTGCGATGATTCCAATAAAACCAAAGACACCAATTCCGTCGATGAAGTCCTGAGCCTTCTTACTGACATTGATCGTGAAATTCTGTGGAATCCAACTCACGGCAAGTGCTGCACCTAAGAACAATCCAATGCTGTGCGTATCCGTTCCGAAGTACACATGGCTGACTTTCGAGGCATTTGAGGCATCGAGTGAGAATGAAACAAGAAGCAGCGTGATACCGGAGGCTGCGGCAATAACAAGTGCGGCAATTGGTATCCGACTTTTACCTAATCGCTTAAGAATAAAGTAGAGGATGAGCGGCCAAAGAAGATAAAACTGTGCCTCAACTGCAAGTGACCATGTGTGCTGAAGAAGAGGCGGCCTGCCGATACTTTCGAAATAATCTTGGTGACGCGCTACCAGCCACCAATTCATAGTGCCTGTGAGTGAAAATGGCATATCTGTGAGAAGTCGCTTGATGGTATCGGGCGCCCAAATACCAATTGCAATCGTTGTCGTGGTGACGGTAAAGATAAGGGCTGGCAGCAATCGCCGAGCTCGCGCAAGGTAAAAGCCGCGTAGATCAAGACCACCGCTCTGCTCAATAGAATCAAGGAGCAAGCGCGTTATTACATATCCAGAGATGACAAAGAAGAGATCAACACCGAGAAATCCACCCGGAATCCAATTAAAGCCCAGGTGATAAAGCATCACCGCAATTACTGCCAGTGCACGAAGCCCATCGATTGCAGGGATGTATTGGATACCGCGATTGGCAGCCATATCAATTACTTGCGCTTAGTAGCAGATTTCTTAACAGGGCGCTTTGCAGCAGATTTTTTAGTACGTTTAGGTGCGCTAATAGCCGCGCGTGTGCGCTTACTCTCCACGGCAATAGGAGCAGAACTTTTAATAGTTCCATCTTCATTTATTGCACTAGCAACTACATCGCTCATCTTACTTAAGCGAGCAAAGGCAGAATCTAATCGGTCACGAGATTGTGCGATTGCACTCTCGGCAGCAGATAACGCTTGAGTTTGCGAGCGATAGAGACGTTCAGTATCTGTGATGATCTCGGCAAGCCATGCTCGATACTCATTGACGTTCTCAGATGCTTCACCGATTACTCTCTCGGCTTCACGACGCGCAGCTGTGGCAAGTGCAGCAGCTTCGCGGCGTTTACTCTCCATAACTAGATCTGCCTCACGACTTGCCTCACGAATCAGTTCGGCTGCCTCAAGTTCAGCTACGGAAATATATTTACGCCCTCGAGTTTCAGCTCCAGCCAGGACGCTTCGTGCCTTGTTCTCAGCACCCTCAAGAACATCTTTAGCGGTACGTGATGATTCAGAAATGACACGGTCGGCAGTGGAAAGTGCCTTTGCCTCGCGAGCTTGCGCTGATTTGATCATCGCCATTGCTGTTTCGGTGGCAAGGATTTCAAACTCTTCCCTAGTAAGACCAGTGATGTCGCGACGTGAACGTAGATCAGCTAATTGAGACTCAAGATCACGAATGCGATCAACCGGGTTGGCAATAGGTTCACGATCGGTTTCTTCACGGAAACCCACCCAGTTGCGGAAATTCTTCTCTGCCATTGTGAGAACTCTCATTCGCGGTATCGAATCGGATATTTATCACCAGGCTCTACGCCCCGTGAGAGACCTAGATTAGGGCATTGCGCTACTTTCGGTAAATGGCGAAAGAGACCGCTAGGTACTGCGAAATCCATGCCGCAAGCACAAAGATGTGAAAAAGCTCGTGGAAACCAAAGTACTTGGCGTTGCGCCCCGGCAATTTCAAGGCGTAAAAAATCGCCCCGATGGAGTAGAGAAGTCCCCCGATAAGAATAGGAATTAACACCCATAAACCACCCTCGCGATAAAGCTGGGGGGTATAGATGATGGCAACCCATCCGAGTACTAAGTAGTTGGCAACATAGAGCCAACGCGGTGCGCCCACCCAAAAAACGCGGATGGCCACGCCAAATATTGCGCCAATCCAAATCACTGCCAGCAAAATATTTCTATCGCGGGCGCCAAGAAGAGCAACGGCAAAGGGCGTGTAAGAACCAGCAATCAGTAAATTGATATTGGCATGATCCCAGCGGCGCCATATCTTCTTCTTCCTAGGCACCCAGGGCACGCGGTGATACACAGCCGAAACGCTAAAGAGCATGATTGCCGTAATGGAGTAGAGCGCGACAGCAAACCGCAAGGATTCACGGCTGAGAATAAAGAGAACGAGTGAAGCGATGATGACTACCGGGGTGGCACCGAGGTGAAACCAACCGCGCAGTTTGGGAGGCCGGACTTCGGGATCGGCACTCATAGTAGGAAGCCTAGGGCTTTTATCGGCAATCTACTTACCCACCAGTAATGCAGGGCTAGCTGGGAGGGTGAGCGGTAAATTATGGATTTATTTTACTAAATCACGCTCAGAAGCCTTAAAAAAATGCAAAACACTTGCACATAAGGGGTGCGTATTCGCCCGGTTTGGCGCACAATATTGTCTGTCGGTGGTCGCTGGGGTTCCTCGAGGATTCCAATTGCCATATCCCGAACGTGCGGACCGCCCGGTCTGCATAGATAAGCACTCACGGAGGCTTAATACATGTCAGTAACACTCGACAGCAACCAATGGAACCTCGTTTATAACGTATTTTCATTCGGTTTGATCTCAATGATCGCATGCACAATCTATACCCTCGTATCACAGTCACGCGTACTTCCTAAGTACCGTAACGCTCTTGTAATGTCATCAATGGTTACATTCATTGCTGGCTACCACTACTGGCGTATCTTCAACTCATTTGGCGAGTCATCAGAAGGCATGATGGTTAACGTTTCAGGTGAGCAGGGCGCATTCAACGAGGCATACCGCTACGTTGACTGGCTTCTAACTGTTCCACTACTTCTAGTTGAAGTTATTGCTGTATTGGCACTTGCTAAGGAACTTTCAAAGTCACTTATCACTCGCCTTGTACCAGCTTCAGCTGCGATGATCGCACTTGGTTACCCAGGTGAAATTTCATCAGACCAGAACACACAGGTTCTTTACGGTGTTCTTTCAACAATCCCATTCATCTACATCCTCTACGTACTATTCGTAGAGCTTGGTAAGTCACTCGATCGCCAGCCAGCTGGCGTTGCTGAGACAGTTGGACGTCTACGTCTGCTTCTCATCGCAACATGGGGTGTTTACCCAATCGCGTACATCTTCAACATCGTTGGTGATGCTTCAGCATCATCATTCGTAACTGTTCAGGTTGGATACACAATCGCAGACGTTCTTGCGAAGTGCGTATTCGGTCTAACAATCTTGAAGATCGCTCGCATGAAGTCACATGCTGAAGGCATGCCAGCAGATCACTAATTACTCATACTAATTAGGGAAGGGCGTCGGGAAACCGGCGCCCTTCTGCTTTCCCAGCACAACCTGCATTACTATCAAGGCATGAACATTGCACGAGTAAATAATTTCCGAATGGGCGCTTATGCCGCCCTCGCTATTGGCCTCATCAATCTGCGATATCAAACTGGGGCTGATGGCAATCTTCTTAAGAGCTTCGTTTTATTCGGACCAGGACTTGCACTACTTCTCATTTCATTCACGCAGCCCGGCAAAATGTGGCTACAAAGCAAGACCGCCGCAGCGATCGGAATCGTATGCGGCGGCCTGCTTCTTGCTTACAGTTTTTTAATCTAGTTCCTAACCCTTTGTCGCTTTAAACCCAGCTTCAAGGTCAGCCTTGATATCAACAATGTTTTCAAGTCCAAGGCTTAGACGTACAAGTCCTGGAGTTACTCCTGCTTCCAACTGCTCTTGCGGTGAGAGCTGAGAGTGTGTGGTTGTTGCAGGATGGATAACAAGTGAACGCACATCACCAATATTGGCAACATGGCTAAAGAGTTCTAGTGACTCAACGAACTTCTTGCCAGCTTCAATTCCGGCTTTGAGTTCGAATGAAAGCACCGCACCTGATCCCTTTGGTGTGTACTTCTTAGCAAGTGCATGCCATGGTGAGGATGCCAGGCTTGCATAGTGAACTTTCTCAACATCTGGGTGTGCTTCAAGCCATGTTGCAACAGCCTGAGCATTTTCAAGATGGCGTTCCATGCGCAGTGAAAGAGTTTCAAGTCCTTGCGCGAGTAACCATGCATTAAATGGTGATACTGCAGCTCCTACATCGCGTAGCAACTGAAGACGTATCTTGAAGATGTATGAAAGGTTTGCACCAAATGCTGAACCTACACCGAGTGCTTGAGAGAACACCAAGCCGTGATAACTTGGATCTGGCTTATTAAAGCCAGGGAAGCGATCTTGATGTTGTGCGTAGTCAAACTTTCCAGCATCAATGATTGCGCCAACAACTGCATTTCCGTGACCAGATAGGAACTTAGTCGCTGAGTGCACCACTACATCTGCACCAAATTCAATTGGCTTAATGAGGTATGGAGTTGCAACCGTATTATCAACAATCAGTGGAACCCCAACTGAGTGAGCGATATCGGCAATCGTTTTAATATCGAGAATTTCATTCTTAGGGTTGGCAATCGTCTCACCAAAGAATGCCTTGGTATTTGGCTTTACCGCCTTCTTCCATGACTCTGGATTATTTGGATCATCAACGAAAGTTACTTCGATACCAAACTTTGGAAGCGTGTAGTGGAAGAGGTTATACGTTCCGCCATACAAGCTTGGGCTAGAGACGATGTGGTCTCCGGCTTCGGCAACGTTAAGAACTGCAAATGTAGTTGCAGCAGAACCTGATGCGAGTAGCAGTGCTGCTACACCACCTTCAAGTGCGGCAAGTCTTTGCTCCACTGCATCTTGAGTTGGATTCATGATGCGGGTGTAAATATTTCCTAGTTCAGCGAGTCCAAAAAGGTTTGCCGCATGTGTGGTGTCGCGGAACTGATAGGCCGTAGTTTGATAAAGCGGAAGTGCGCGCGCACCTGTTGTTGGATCTGCTGTTTGCCCTGCATGAATCTGCAGAGTTTCAAATGACCAATTGTTAGACATAGTTATCTCCATCGCAGTAGATGTCAGATGATTATTCTGACCAGTTCGTCACCCGGAGCACCCCACCGCGGTGGAGGGTTGCCGTCTACTAAGCCGGGGCTAATACGTAGAACTCGTGAACTGCCAGAATATTAACTCGGAAGAAATCAAATGCAAAGTTGCGAGTATCTGCTCTTTGCAAACCCCTTGCAACTCCTTTGCAGGGGACTTATTTTCTAAAGGAGAGGTCTTTCTTCTTCATCTCTGAGATGAGTATCCGAATTGCATTGGGTCCCATGCCATGTAAGTCCTTGACCAGATCGAGCGAGACTTTTCTTAGGTCACTTAATTTATAGAGACCTTCATCAATGAGTGCTCGTCGTGCTGGAGCTGCTAACCCGATTTCTCGCCATGGCCCATCGACTTCGGCATAGGCATCGAGATCTGCTTCACCGCGCACATTCTCGTTCTGGCTTACAGCTCGAGCCGCTTTTCTTGCAGCGGCCGCGCGCATGGCTTCACCGCGTAACTTTTTGATTTTTGCCGGTGATTGTTTAGCCATGGCTAATCCTGATACTCCTGATAGATCTGGTGCGGGAGGCGGGACTTGAACCCGCACGCCGAAGCACAAGTTCCTAAGACTTGCGTGTCTGCCATTTCACCACTCCCGCGTATCGCAAAGATTTCTCATCGCGATATGGGAGAAGGTTACGGGCAACTGGCCCTTGTCACCAAATAACGACGAGCCTAAGCGTGCAACCGGTAACCTTGCACAATGTCGCGCAATGAAAATACTTCAGCAGCCTCACTTGCCGACCAACTTGCCCTCGATATCCAGGCGGTCATAGCCGCATCATTTGCCCGAGGAGAAATCTCCGGCGAGGTTCCGGCTGTCATCACACTGGAGCGCCCAAAGAATCGTGATCACGGCGATTACGCCACATCAATCGCGCTGCAGTTAGCAAAGGCAGCCGGCAAGAACCCGCGTGAGATTGCCACAATTTTGCAGGCAGCGATCACATCGATTGCAGGTGTAGTCAAAGTTGATATCGCTGGACCTGGCTTCATCAATATCACTCTTGACCGCGCAAGCCAGGCTGAACTTGTTCGCACAATTCTTAGCGCTGGCAGCAAGTACGGCCGCGGCTCTGTCCTGCAGGGAGTGAGAATTAACCTTGAGTTTATTAGCGCTAACCCAACCGGGCCACTGCACCTCGGTCACACCAGATGGGCAGCAGTCGGTGATGCACTAGGTCGAGTATTAAGTGCGGCCGGGGCAGATGTCACGCGCGAGTTTTATATCAATGACCGCGGACGCCAGATGGATTTATTTGGCCAATCTGTGCAAGCCGCAGCCCAAGGAAATCCGATTCCAGACGATGGATATCAGGGGCAATACATTGGAGATCTGGCGAAGGAAGTCGTTGCTGCCAATCCTGGCATAACTTCATCAGAAGAGTTTCGGGAAGCTGCTTATCAGGTGCAGTTAGCCCAACAACAGCAAGTTTTAGAAACTTTTCACACTTCATTTGATGTCTGGTTCTCAGAACGTTCATTACACGAATCTGGCGCCGTTGAACATGGCGTTGATAAATTGCGCTCGCAAGGACATGTCTTTGAAGTAGATGGCGCAGTGTGGCTTCGCACGACAGATTTCGGCGATGATAAAGACCGCGTCATTATTAAGGCAGATGGTGAGCTCACATACTTTGCATCTGATACTGCTTATTACATCAACAAGCGAGAACGCGGATTTGATATCTGTATTTATATGCTGGGCGCAGACCATCACGGATATATCCAACGCTTGAAAGCCACCGCTGCATGCGCAGGGGATAACCCCGAATACAACATTGATGTTCTTATTGGTCAGCTGGTAAAAATTATGGAAGGTGGGCAAGAGGTAAAGCTTTCTAAGCGCGCCGGCACCATCATCACGCTCGAAGAACTTGTGGAGAAAGTGGGCGTTGATGCGGCGAGATACACACTCATTCGTTATCCGGTAGATACGCCGATGGTGATGGATATCGATGTGCTGCGCCGAAACACTAATGAGAATCCTGTTTATTACGTGCAGTACGCACATGCAAGAATTGCTGCGGTATTGCGTAATACTGCCGAACTTGGCATTAAATCTGACCTTGCTTCCTTTGATCCATCGCAACTCACACACGATCGCGAAAATGAGCTTCTTGGCGCCCTCTCAGATTTCCCACGCATCGTTGCTAGCGCTGCAGAATTCCGTGAGCCACATCGGGTTGCGCGTTATCTCGAAGAGTTAGCCGGCGTTTATCACGGCTTCTATGCCGATTGCCGCGTGCTTCCGCTGGGCGATGAAGCAATCGCACCTATTCATTCTGCGCGAGCAGCGCTCTGTGCTGCGACAATGCAGGTACTTGCAAATGGTCTTGATCTCCTAGGTGTATCAGCACCGGAAAGGATGTAAGTAATGAGTACACACATGTGGTCGCAGAACGCATCCTTATCTGGTGGAACACTGTCTCTTGCTGGAATTTCAGCGGCGCAATTAGCAAAAGAATTCGGCACACCAACATTCTTCCTCGATGAAGGTGCGTATCGTGCCCGCGCACTTGCCTGGCATAACGGCCTGCAAAGTGAATTTGGGCCACAGGCCGGAACTATCTACTACGCAGCAAAGTCATTTATCTGTACTGCTGTTGCGCAATGGATCAGTGAAATCGGAATTGGTATCGATGTCTGCACTGGCGGGGAACTCGCAGTTGCCCTCGCTGGCGGAATCAATCCAGCAAAGATTGAAGTACATGGCAACAATAAATCTGTTGCGGAAATCGACCGCGCAGTTTCTATTGGAGTTAAGACAATTGTGATGGATTCACTCTTTGAAATTGAGCGCGTGGCAGCGGCTGCTCGCAAGCACGGCGTGCGCCAAGGGGTCATGCTTCGGCTCACACCTGGCATCGAAGCCCACACTCACGAAAAGATTTCTACCGCTCATGAAGATGTGAAGTTTGGTTTCTCGATTGCATCAGGGGCGGCATGGCAGGCAGTGCAAGCTGTCGCAGAACATCCAGAGCTAGAGCTGCGTGGTGTGCATTGCCATATCGGTTCACAGATATTTGGAGTAGAGGCGCACGAGATAGCAACCGACCGACTTCTTGCCTTCATGGGTAAGTATCGCGACTCATATGGCGCACAACTTCCCGAACTTGATTTAGGCGGCGGATTCGGAATCGCTTATATAGATGGTGAAGTAACGGTTGAACCATCAGATGTATTGCCCGCGATTGGTGCTGCGGTGCGAGCGGCATGTGCCAAGTATTCACTTGATATTCCCGTGATCTCGCTGGAACCGGGTCGAAATATTGTGGGCCCAACAATGTTTACACTCTATGAAGTTGGCACTGTCAAAGATGTTGAACTAGAGGGTGGCACAGTGCGTAAATATGTTTCAGTCGATGGTGGCATGAGTGAAAATGCACGTACCGCACTTTACGATGCCGAATACACCGCTGTTATTGCCCAACGTGCATCAGCTGCGCCACATGTCTTATCAAGGCTTGTTGGAAAGCATTGCGAAACTGGCGACATCATTATTGCCAAT
This sequence comes from Candidatus Planktophila versatilis, assembly GCF_002288265.1. Taxonomy (NCBI): domain Bacteria; kingdom Bacillati; phylum Actinomycetota; class Actinomycetes; order Candidatus Nanopelagicales; family Candidatus Nanopelagicaceae; genus Candidatus Planktophila; species Candidatus Planktophila versatilis. Next base: position 227,586 of record NZ_CP016778.1, read on the forward strand.
ATCCAACTTCCTTCAGATATTGCCCCAGGAGATCTCATTGCTACCCCGGCAACAGGTGCATATGGGCGCAGCATGGCGAGTAATTACAATCATGTGCCTAGACCACCAGTTGTTGCTGTAAAAGATGGAAAAGCACGCGTAATTGTTCGTCGAGAAAATGAGGCAGATCTGCTTGCTCTCGATGTGAAAGAATAGGCAGATGAGCCCAGCAGATAAACCCGTTCGCGTCGGCATGCTCGGCTGCGGTGTTGTGGGCAGCCAAGTAGCGCGTCTTCTCCTGGAAGATACTGCCGAACTCTCAACTCGTGCTGGGGTAAAGATTGAACTTACTCGTATCGCGGTGCGCACACTTAAGCCTTATCCAGGTTTAGATCCAGCGCTCTTTACAACCGATCCATTTTCTATTGTTAACGATCCTGAAATTGATCTCATAGTTGAAGTCATGGGTGGCATTGAGCCTGCCCGTGAACTTGCCATGTTGGCAATCAATAATCGCAAATCAATTGTGACAGCCAATAAAGCACTTCTTGCCAGCCATGGCGCAGACCTCTTTACTGCCGCTTATGCGAAAGGTGAAGACATCTACTACGAGGCATCGGTGGCTGGTGCGATTCCAATTATTCGACCACTCCGCGATTCTTTAGCCGGTGACTTTGTTACCCGCCTGATGGGAATTGTTAACGGCACAACAAATTACATTCTTACAAAGATGCATGAAGATAATCGCGAATTTGCTGATGCCCTAAAAGAGGCACAGGCACTTGGTTATGCCGAAGCAGATCCCACAGCAGATATTGAGGGATTCGATGCGGCTGCAAAGGCGGCAATTTTATCTGGACTTGCCTTCCACACTCGCGTCACTGTCGATGATGTTTATCGCGAGGGCATCTCACATATCACTCTGGAAGATGTCTCGATTGCAAAATCAATGAATCACGTTATTAAGTTACTTGCCATTGCAGAGCTCACACCGGCAGATGAAATCTCCGTGCGTGTTCACCCTGTCATGATTGATAAGAGTCACCCGCTTGCATCAGTGCGCGATGCCTTTAACGCAGTCTTTATCGAGGCAGAATCTGCTGGACCTCTCATGTTCTATGGCCGCGGTGCAGGTGGACAACCAACAGCATCAGCAATCTTGGGAGATATCGTTGCTGTGTCGCGCCATATTGCCCTGAATTCAATTGGGCAACGCGAAACTGATTATGCAGATCGCAATATAGCTCCGATTGAAACAACTAAGACAAAGTTCCTCATTCGCCTAGAAGTTGCCGATAAACCAGGTGTTCTAGCTGCAATCGCAAAGGTCTTTGCCGACCAAGGGGTATCGATTCAAACTGTCGATCAAAATGGCCGCAACGATGATGCTGAACTCATTGTCGTTACTCATAGAGCAACAGAAGGTGAACTCAAAGCAACTGTTGAAGCCTTAAAGAAGATGCCAATGGTGACAAAGATTTCAAGTGTGATTCGGGTAGAGGGAGCGATCTCCTAATGGGAATCTTCGCTAAGAAATCTGGCGCCCACCAGTGGCGCGGAGTGATTGAGGAATATCGCCATCGCCTGCCAGTCACTGCTAAGACTCCAATTTTTACTTTGCGCGAGGGTGGAACACCACTTATCTATGCCTGCGTGCTCTCGGAAATGCTCGGCAATAACGTCTGGGTAAAGTTTGAAGGCATTAATCCAACCGGTTCATTTAAAGATCGCGGAATGACAATGGCGATATCGAAGGCTGCCGAAGAGGGAGCTAAAGCTGTTATTTGTGCATCAACTGGAAATACATCTGCCGCAGCCGCTGCCTACGCCGTCAAAGCTGGCATGGTTCCGGCAGTTCTAATTCCCGAAGGCAAGATTGCACTCGGAAAACTGGCACAAGCTGTTGTGCATGGTGCAAAGTTGTTACAAGTCGATGGAAACTTTGATGATTGCTTGGTTTTAGCGCGCGATCTTTCCGAGCACTATCCAGTATCGCTAGTGAACTCCGTTAATCCCTATCGCATCGAAGGACAAAAGACAGCCGCTTTTGAAGTAGTCGATATGTTGGGTGATGCGCCAGATATTCACACAATGCCAGTCGGTAATGCCGGAAATATCACTGCATATTGGAAGGGCTATAACGAATATCGCAACGACAAGATTTCATCGAGATTGCCACAGATGTGGGGATTTCAAGCAGCAGGGGCGGCGCCTCTTGTGACCGGAACTCCGGTAGCAAAGCCAGAGACAATTGCCACTGCAATCAGAATTGGTAACCCTGCGTCATGGGATCAAGCAATCGCTGCCCGCGATGAATCAGGTGGGCTTATTGATTCGGTCACAGATGAAGAAATTCTCGCTGCCTATCACTTGCTAGCAGCGCGCGAAGGAATCTTCTGCGAGCCATCTTCGGCAGCTGGCCTTGCTGGACTTATCAAGTATAAGAACGCAGGAAAGCTGCCGAAAGATAAAACAATTGTTATTACCTGCACAGGTAACGGTCTTAAAGATATTCCGTGGGCCCTTGAGGGCGCATCAGATCCTGTAGTAGTTCCGGTAAACGCTGATGCTGCCGCAAAAGCGCTCGGCTTGGTAAAGAAGTAACTCATGGCTAAACCAACTTTTAAAGCGAATCCGATTCAGGTACAGGTTCCGGCAACTTCTGCCAACGTGGGTCCGGGATTTGATTCCATCGCCTTAGCCTTTGCTATGCACGATCGTTATGTCGCGCAGGTTCTTGATGAACCAGGCCTTGATATTGATGTCACTGGCGAAGGCGCTGACGACGTTCCGCGCACAGATAAGAACTTACTTGTGAAAGCAATCTATAAAGGTTTTGATTTCTTAGGTGGAAGACCAAAAGGCGTTGCAGTTCGTGCACTCAATGTCATTCCTCATGGTCGCGGACTTGGTTCCTCAGCATCTGCAATTATCGGCGGGCTTGTTTTAGCAAGAGCGCTCGTGCTCACTGGCACAGATAAAATGAGCGATGAGGCACTTCTTAACCTTGCAAGCGAGATGGAAGGCCATCCGGATAATGTGGCAGCCGCTCTCTATGGTGGCGCAACTGTTGCCTGGAAAGACGTTGTGAATGGAAAAGAAGTAGCGCACGCAATTCAGATTCCGGTAGATCTTCGTATTCGTGCCATGGCATTCATCCCTAGTACAACTCTTGCAACTAAGAAAGCCCGCACACTCTTGCCTTCATCAATTCCATTTGCAGATGCCCAACGCAACAGCACCAACACGGCGCTACTCATGCACGCGCTGACTATTCGTCCAGATCTATTGTTCTCGGCAACAGAGGATTTCTTGCATCAGTCATATCGAAGTGATGCCATGCCAGCCTCATTTGCACTGATGTCAAAGTTACGAGCTGCCGGAGTTGCAGCCTTTATCTCTGGTGCGGGTCCGACAGTGATGGCTTTACATGCTGGCGACCAGGAAGAGAGTGAACAGCTGCGCCGTGCTGGAGGCGCTGCATTTGAAGGTAAATCTCTGGAAATTGCTCCTCGTGGAGCCAGCCTGCTATAGTTTTACCATCAGTTCGACCCGGTAAGTAAGGGCAGAGTAAGAATTGATAAATCCAAGAAGCTAAAGAAATTAACCCTGGGTTTCACTTATGTAGGTAAGCCCCAAACTGAAAAGAAATACATGACAACAACAGAACCAATTCGTTCCAGCAGCCCAGAGCTCTCAGCGATGACCCTTCCTAAATTAAAGGAAGTTGCGTCTCAACTCGGTATTGATAACGCTGCCAAGCTAAAAAAGGATGCACTCGTAACAGCAATCGCAGATCTCCAGGCGTCAAACCGCGAGGCAGCTAAGGCTGAGCGCGAAGCACGCCGGGAAGCTCGCAATGCAAAGAAGGGCAACCGCGAGAATAAGAATTCCGATAATTCAAATAACTCAGATGATGATGACGATGAAGATTCATCAGATAACAGCGCACCTCAGGACCGTAATTCAGGTGAGCGCGAAGACCGTGGTGGCCGTAACCGTGGACGCGACCGTAACCGTGGACGCGACCGCAATCGCGACCGTGGAAACCGGGAAGAGCGTGAGCCAGTAGTTGGTGAAGATGATGTTTTGGTTCCAGTAGGCGGACTCGTCGACATTATGGATAACTACTCATTTATTCGTACCGGTGGATACCTGCCAGGGCCAAATGATGTTTATGTTTCACAGGGACAAGTACGTAAGTACGGTCTTCGTAAAGGTGATGTTGTCACCGGACAGGTTCGCCAAGCACGCGAAGGTGAAACTCGTCAAAAGTACAACCCACTCATCACTCTTGAAACAATCAATGGCGCACCATATGAAGAAGCTCGCAACCGAGTTGAATTCGGCAAGCTTGTTCCGCTCTACCCACAAGAGCGTCTTCGCCTTGAGACAGAGCCAAATATTCTTACCACTCGCGTGATTGACTTGATCGCTCCGATTGGAAAAGGTCAGCGCGGACTTATTGTTTCGCCTCCTAAAGCGGGTAAGACCATGGTCTTGCAGGCAATTGCTAACGCGATTACAACAAACAACCCTGAGTGTCACCTCATGGTTGTGCTCGTTGATGAACGCCCAGAAGAAGTCACCGATATGCAGCGCAGCGTGAAGGGTGAAGTTATTGCTTCGACTTTCGACCGCCCAGCTGATGACCACACAACAATTGCCGAGCTTGCAATCGAGCGTGCGAAGCGTCTGGTTGAAATGGGTCACGATGTCGTAGTACTTCTTGACTCAATCACACGTCTTGGTCGCGCCTATAACATCGCAGCTCCAGCATCTGGCCGAATTCTTTCCGGTGGTGTTGATTCAGCAGCGCTCTATCCACCAAAGAAGTTCTTCGGTGCAGCTCGTAATATTGAAGATGGTGGATCGCTGACCATTCTTGCAACAGCTCTAGTTGATACCGGATCTCGTATGGATGAAGTGATCTTCGAAGAGTTCAAGGGAACCGGAAACATGGAACTCATCCTTGATCGCAGAATGGCCGATAAGCGAATCTTCCCAGCAGTTAACGTTGTTGCATCAGGTACACGTAAGGAAGAAATCCTTATGGGAACTGAAGAGCTCAACATTGTCTGGAAACTACGTCGTGTTCTGCACGCACTTGAACCACAGGCAGCACTTGAACTCTTGCTCGAGAAGATGAAGGGCACAAAGTCCAACGTTGAATTCTTGATGCAGATTCAGAAGACAACATCAGGACCGGACGACAGTAAGTAAGCTCACTTTCCCGCGTGGATTTTGTGGATTACTGCTTTTAAGAGAAGATTGACCCCTATTGCCACCCCATGGCGATGAACTGGTTCACCGTTAATCACGGACCCAGCCATAGAAAAGGAAAAGAAGATGAAGAAAGATATTCACCCAGAATATAAAGAGACCCAAGTAACCTGTGGTTGCGGTGAAAAGTTTGTCACCCGCTCAACAGTTGCAAGTGGATCTATCTACGTTGAAGTTTGCTCAGTCTGCCACCCGTTCTACACAGGTAAGCAGCGCATCCTTGACACCGGTGGACGCGTCGCTAAGTTCGAAGAGCGTTTCGGTAAAAAAGCAGCTAACTAGCTTTCCAAAGAGACCGCATCGCAGCCGAAAGGTTGCGGCGCGGTCTTTTTATTTCTCCAAAGAAACAAAAAGAGTTATTCAGAATTACGAGCGAGAAAGGATGAGGTCATATGGCTAACGATCGTTTTGCATCAGCACATGAGATGGTGCGTGAATATCAAGAACTTGAAACAAAGATGGCCGACCCATCCATCCATGAAGATCAAGGTAACGCCCGTAAATTAGGTCGTCGCTATGCCCAACTTGGTCCAGTCGTTGCTGGATTTAATGCGTGGAAATCTGCCGCAGATGATTTAGAGGCAGCAAAAGAGATGGCCGAAGATGATGCATCTTTCGCCTCTGAAATTCCGGCGATGCAGGAAACTGTTGAGGCGGCGGCGCAGAAGTTAGAAGAGTTGTTATTGCCGCGCGATCCTAACGATGACCGCGATGTCATTATTGAAGTCAAAGCTGGCGCTGGCGGAGATGAATCGGCGCTCTTTGCTGGCGATTTAGTACGTATGTATCAGCGCTATGCCGAAAAGCGTGGTTGGAAAATTGAAATTCTAGATATGAATGAATCAGAACTCGGTGGCTATAAAGATATTTCGATGGCGGTGAAATCAAAAGGAACGCCAGAGCCTGGAACAACACCGTATGCACGACTTAAATTTGAAGGCGGAGTACATCGCGTGCAACGGGTGCCAGAGACTGAGAGCCAAGGACGTATCCACACCTCAGCTGCCGGCGTACTTGTCTTGCCGGAAGCAGAAGAAGTTGATGTTGAGCTGAATATGAATGATGTGCGCGTAGATGTCTATCGCTCATCCGGTCCCGGAGGACAGTCGGTAAACACCACTGACTCTGCGGTGCGACTTACTCACGTTCCCACTGGCATTGTCGTTTCGTGTCAGAACGAGAAATCTCAACTACAGAATAAAGAATCAGCCCTTCGCATCTTGCGTGCTCGCCTTTTGGCCGATGCGCAAGAGAAGGCTGAAGCTGCTGCAATGGCCGAGCGCAAAAGCCAGGTGCGCACAGTTGATCGTTCTGAGCGAATTCGCACATATAACTACCCAGAGAACCGCCTGAGTGATCACCGCGTGAATTACAAAGCAAATAACTTAGATGCTGTCCTTAACGGTGAGCTAGATGAGGTTGTGCAAGCACTCCTCGATGCTGACAGAGCAGCAAAGCTCTCCGCTACTAACTAACGATAAAGCCTGGCGAAAACAATGGAACTTACCTTCAAAGAATTCTTACGAAGCGGTAAGGAGCAGTTATCAGCTGCAGGCTTTGCTGAGGTCGAAGCAGAACATCTCCTTGCACACACACTTGGCTTAACTCGCATGGATCTACATAACCCACTCACAGTTGAAAATGCACTGACTGCAATTGGAGATATTTCAATTGTGGAAGAGACTTTCTGGAAGCTACTTGATCGCAGATGTGCCAACGAACCTCTGCAATATCTCACTGGTGTTGCTTACTTTAGACATCTAGAGATCAAAGTCGGTCCTGGCGTTCTAGTGCCACGGCCTGAGAGTGAGTTACTCGTTGAATCAGTTCTTACCCATATTGAAAAGCTAAGTGGCGCTGTTAGCGTTGTTGATCTCGGTGCGGGTTCTGGCGCCCTTGCGCTAGCAATTGCTACCGAAGCGCCCAATACTCATGTGATTGCAGTAGAGAAGAGTGCAGAAGCAATTTACTGGCTGAAAGAGAACATCTCTTTTATTGATGAAAAAGTGCGCATAGTTGAATCAGATGTATCGACTGCACTCGATGGCGTGAAATGCGATGTGGTCATCGCAAATCCGCCATATATTGCTGACGGACAAGAGTTGCCAGCTGATGTGCGCGAGCACGAACCTGCAATAGCCCTCTTTGGTGGGGCAGATGGAATGAAAGCGCCAAGGCTTTTTATCGCAGCTAGCGCGCGGTTGCTTAAGCCTGGAGGATTCCTTGCAATTGAACATCATGAATCACAGGGTGATGAAATTGCTGCTGTACTAAATATTGATTTCCAAGATATTCTTCTGCATCAGGATTTAACTGGACGTCCGCGTTTTACCACCGCGGTGAGGAGATAACGATGGCTCCTCGGGTCGACCTTAAAAAAGGTGAAGCAAAGAACCATGTGGCAAAGGCTCTTAAATCTATTCGCGATGGTTACGTCATCGTGGTGCCAGCCGAGCATGGCTACATTTTTCTAGCGGATGCCTTCTCTCATTTTGCAGTGCGTGCGATGCATGTCTTGCGTGGTGATGAGCTAGGAATATCCGCCCAAGTTCTCTGTCATTCAGCCCAGACGGTGCAAGGCATTACGCGAGATGTGCCGGGCGATGCACAGAAATTGATGGATGAATTCTGGCCGGGCTTACTCTCACTTAATCTGGCACCTAACCGAGGACTTAATTGGGATCTTGGTGATGACAACTCACTTGATTTAATTAGCATCAGAGTTCCAAAATCACGTTTCCTGCGCGCTCTGCTTAAAGAGTCAGGTCCACTTGCCGCAGCTAGTGCTTCACCGGCAGGAGATGCACCGATGCTCGCAGTTGATCGCAGTGCAATCAAGAGCTGGGATGTTGCAACCGTATTTGATAACGGGGTGCTGAAATCAGGCCAGCCCACAACTGTGATTGAACAGAGAAATGGCGGACTTCACATCCTGCGCGAAGGCGCTATTTCGGCTGCCCAAGTGAGAAAAATCGCCCCGAGCGTTTCTGAATAGTCACTACCTACCAAGAACTATTAGGCTGACACCCATGTCCGAAACCTTCTATGGCCCAGATTTCACACTTCTTTCCAAGCAAGACCCTGATATTGCTGCGGTGTTGCTCTCGGAACTCAAGCGTCAACAGACCAATCTGCAACTGATTGCCTCCGAGAACTTCACATCACGCGCGGTACTCGCAGCCCTCGGTTCAACGCTATCGAATAAATATGCGGAAGGTTATCCGGGCAAGCGTTACTACGGTGGGTGTGAAGAAGTTGATAAGGCCGAGAATATTGCGATCGAGCGCGCACAGTCTCTCTTTGGTGCAGAGCATGCAAATGTGCAACCCCATTCAGGTGCGAGTGCAAATATCGCGGTCTATCAAGCATTTACTAAGCCAGGAGATACCGTCCTTGCGATGTCACTTCCACATGGTGGTCACCTGACCCACGGATCCAAAGTTAACTTTTCCGGTAAATGGTTCAACATCGTTTCTTACGGTGTGCGCCAAGACAATGAACTTATTGATTACGACGAGCTGCGCGACTTAGCTATTGCCAATAAGCCGAAGATGATTTGTTCAGGTGCAACGGCTTACCCATCGTTGATTGACTTTGAGAAAGTACGCGCAATCTGCGATGAAGTCGGTGCGATCATGTGGGTAGATGCTGCTCACTTCATTGGACTCGTTGCCGGTAAAGCGATTCCTTCACCTGTGCCATATGCAGATGTAGTTTCATTTACTACTCACAAAGTACTGCGCGGCCCACGTGGTGGAATGATTTTATCCAAGGCAGAGCACGCAGCAGCAATTGATAAGGCAGTCTTTCCTGGCATGCAGGGTGGACCAATCATGTCGGCAGTTGCAGGCAAAGCGATCGCACTTGCAGAGTGTGCAACTCCGGCCTATCAAAAGTATGCAAAAGATGTCATCGTCAACGCCCAGTCATTGGCCAAAGCCCTTGAAGCAGAAGGCATGCGCGCAGTTTCTGGTGGAACCCAGACCCACTTGGCGCTCATTGACATTCGCTCAACCGGGGTTAATGGAAAAGTAGCTGACGAGCGTTGTGGCGCAGCCGGCATAGTTCTTAATAAGAACTCAATTCCTTATGATCCAGAAGCACCATCAGTCACATCAGGTATTCGCGTGGGAACACCAGCAACTACAACGCAGGGAATGGGAACAGGGGAGATGAAGACAATCGCATCTCTGATTGCTCGCGCCATTAAGACAGATGATGCATCGGCACATGCTGCGATTAAATCTGAAGTCCACGCTCTTACCGCACGCTTTCCTATCTACGAGGCGTAAGTAACCCACTGCAATGCGTGAGTACTTAGTAACCCTGCTCTTAGCGGCAGCGCTGTGCTATGTAATCACTCCATTTGTGCGCACCTTGGCAATTAAGGTCGGCGCCGTTGCTCATATTCGTACTCGCGATATTCACACAACTCCAACTCCACGTTGGGGCGGCCTTGCGATGTGGATAGCCATGGCGCTCACCTTTGCCATAGTCAATCATTTATCACTTGTTGGAAAATCTTTCGGTCGTGAAACAGTTGGAATATTCCTGGCCGCCACGCTATTGGTTGCAATTGGATTAGTTGATGATCGCTTTGAACTCGATGCCCTCACCAAATTAGCAGGCCAAGCACTTGCTGCAGGAATATTGCTCCTCTTCGGTATTCAAGTTTTGTGGTTACCAATTAATGGCGTTATCACTTTGCCACCCAGCATTGGTCAATTAGTGACTGTCTTGATAGTCCTGGTAACAATTAATGCAGTCAACTTTATTGATGGGCTAGATGGTTTGGCAGCTGGCATCGTGGCAATTTCAGGGGCCGCTTTCTTTGCCTTCGCCTACCTGCTCGCCGTTGTCTATGGCTTTAATCGCGCAGGTGCACCATCTCTGATTACCGCAGTGATTATTGGTGTCTGTATTGGATTTCTGCCACATAATGCTCATCCAGCCAAGATTTTTATGGGCGATTCCGGCTCGATGTTCCTTGGCTTATTACTTGCCGCTTCTGCAATCACATTAACCGGACAGATTGATCCCAATGCAATCTCTGCCGAGAAGTTAGGGCCCACACTGCTTCCACTCGCTCTTCCCTTTGCAGTCCTTGCTATTCCACTTATTGACCTATTTTCGGCCATCATCCGCAGATTACGTGCAGGTCAATCTCCATTTAGTTCAGATAAAGAGCATATTCATCACCGATTATTGCGTGCTGGAAATTCACATTTGCGCACTGCGCTGATTATGTATGTGTGGACCGCGACTATTGCACTTCCTGTTGTGGTTTCAGCATTTGAACCGCTCTGGGTCTCAGCACTCGTTGCTGGCCTCATGCTGGCATTTGCGATTTACTTCACAAGAAGCGGAGGGCGTAAATATGAGCAAGCAAAAAAGTAATGAAGCGCAGCTACTGCGAGGCGCCCTCGTTCCAACGTTGCTTGTTGGTCTGATTGCAATTGTGGTCTTCACTATTATTCAAGGACTTTCCGGATTTTACGGAGCACTCCTTGCGCAAGCAGTCGTGCTGATTTATTTCTTAGTGCATATCTTCGTTTCCAAAATTTCACGCAATCTTGATCCCATGAGCACCATGGCACTGGCGATGTTCTCCTACTTTGCCAAGTTCTTACTTCTCGGAGCTTTTTTATGGGCGCTGACTACCTACACTGATCGTTCCAGTATCGACCGAACCAGCTTTGGCGTCACTGCTATCGCCCTGACCTTCGCCTGGCTAGGCGGAGAAATCGCCAGTTATTTGAAGTTGAAAACTCATCTACCATTACCCCATGACCAACGAACCAGCTAACCGCCGAGACGAGAACGCTCTCTGGTCAATCTTCGGCTATCTCATATCAGGGCTTCTTTTCTGGGGGGGAGCTGGCTGGGCGGCAGACCATTTTCTTGAGACCACTTACCTGACCCTTGTGGGTCTTTTGGTGGGAGCCGGAGGGGCGCTTTACCTCATCTGGCTGCGATTCGGCCGCGAGTAAGTGAGCCGAAGCATATAAATCCCCAGGCTTTGGATTTCACAGGGAGCCGGTTTTGCCCATAAGGTAAGCCTGCTTTACCGCTTCCCCAGCGAATGGTTACAACCCTTTTAGAGTTTCAAGGAGTGTGTGTGCGCGCGTTTGTTAACTTATACGCAGCTGGTGATGGATTCGTCCCACCAAGCACTAACGACTTCAACCTTCCTCCACTTACTGAATCAATTCCTTGGCTGACTAAGCCCGTTCTACTTGTTTTTCTCTCCGTAATTCTCGTTTCAGTTTTCTTCATTCTCTCTGCCCGCAAAGCGGCAGTAGTTCCTTCGAAGCTGCAATTTGCTGGTGAAAGCATCTACGCCTTTGTCCGTAATGATCTTGCTCGCGATGTTATCGGCCATGAATTCATGCGCTTTGTGCCATACCTATTCACCCTCTTTACCTTTGTACTCACCAACAACATCTTTGGAATCGTTCCATTCTTGCAATTCCCAGCAATGTCTCACGTTGCCTTCCCATACGTGCTTGCAATCTTCTCATTCGGAGTCTTTCACTACGTTGGAATTCGCAAAAAGGGTCTGGGCGCATACCTGAAAGAGATTGCCTTTATGCCAGGTGTTCCTAAGCCGGTTTACATCTTGCTGACACCAATTGAAATTGCCACATTCTTCCTCGTGCGTCCATTGACGCTCTCACTTCGTCTCTTTGCAAATATGTTCGCGGGCCACTTGCTCTTGCTCGTATTCATTATGGGTGGTGACTACATGTTGCATGATTCACATCTGATCATGAAGTTGTTTAGCCCATTCTCATTTGCATTCGGTATTGCCCTTACATTCTTCGAATTTATGGTGCAATGCCTTCAGGCATATATCTTCACCCTGCTTACAGCTCTCTACATCGCCGGCGCCCTTGCCGACGAGCACTAAACGCACCACCTAATGAATAACCAAACGAAAGGTAAGAAAAAATGACAGGCACACTCAACCTGGTCGGTTTTGGCCTATCAGCAATTGGTCCAGCAATTGCAACAGGAATGATCTTCGCTGCTTATATCAACGGCGTAGCTCGTCAGCCAGAAGCACGTAGCGTTCTCCAGCCAATCGCGTTCCTCGGATTCGCACTTGCTGAAGCACTCGCACTCTTCGGTCTCGTACTCGCATTCGTTCTCTAATAACTAAGAAGGATTAGGAAGACTAATGCGCTCAATTAATTTGCTTGCCGGGGGAGAACCACTCAACCCATTAATTCCGCACACCGCTGAATTAATCGTTGGTGCAATTGCCTTCACCCTGCTATTCCTAGTGCTTCGCAAGGCGGTAGTGCCAAAGTTTGAAAAGGCATTTACTGACCGCACCGAAGCAATTCAAGGCGGTTTAGAGCGAGCCGAAAAAGCGCAGGAAGAAGCACAGCGCGCTCTCGTTCAATACAACGAACAACTTTCATCTGCGCAAGGTGAAGCATCACGACTTCGGGAAGAGGCGCGCGTTCAAGGCGCAGCGATTATCGAAGAGCTTCGCACAAAGGCGCAAGAGGAAGCGGCTCGCATCACAGCAGCAGCACATGCATCTATTGAGGCAGAACGTCAGCAAGCAGTGACATCACTTCGTAATGAAGTGGGCGCACTTGCAGTCGAGCTCGCATCAAAGATTGTCGGGGAAGCGCTAGATGACCAGGCCCGTCAATCACGGATCGTGGATCGCTTTATCGAAGACCTCGAGAAGAGTAAGTAAGGAAAAATGAGAATTCACCTCGGAGGAAGTAGCCGTCAATCACTCGTGGTTGCACGCGCCGCACTTGATGCTGCCGTTAAAGGCGCAAGTGCTGCCACTTCATCTGAGCTCTCTTCTCAACTTTTCTTTGCCGCCGACGTTCTGGCTAAAAACACTTCAATTCGCCGTGCCTTTGCAGACCCTGCTCGCGATGCCGCCTCAAAGGGTGCACTCGTGAAAGATCTCTTTGCAAAATCACTCTCAGCGCCAGCGCTAGAAATACTCACAGATGTATCAACACTTCGTTGGTCAGCTGCAGGAGACCTAGTGCATGTACTTGAGCAGCTGGCGATTGAAGCAGAAGCATCAGCTGCAAATGTAAGCAATGAACTCGATCGCGTAGAAGATGAGCTCTTTGAGACATCTGAACTCGTGGTCGATAACTTCGAACTGCGCAAGGCGCTAGTAGGTGCCGGAACAGTGCAAGCAAAGTCAGCTCTTGTCACTGAAATACTTGGCAAGAAAGCATCAGCATCAACTGTGAAGTTAGCAGTTGCGCTGGTATCAAGTCTTCGCGGTCGCAGTATTGAAGCAGCATTTGCTGACTATCTCTTTGGCCTGGCAAATCGTCGCAATCGTTTGATTGCAGTGATTCGGGTAGCAACACAGATAACAGAAGCACAGAAATCACGCCTGGCAACGGCGATTGAAAAGCAGGTTGGGCAACCAATCCGCGTCAACATTGAGGTGGAGCCATCAATTCTTGGTGGAGTCTCAGTGAAGTTTGCAGATGAACTTGTAGATGGAAGCGTTTCACATCGACTTGCAAGTGCAGGACGTGCACTTGCTGGAAATAAATAGGAATAAAGGGGAAACTCATGGCAGAGCTCAAGATCCAACCGAATGAAATTCGGGATGCCTTAGCGAACTTCGTTAAGTCATACGATCCAGGCACCGCGGCTCGTGACGAAGTCGGAACAGTAAGCCAGGCAGGCGATGGAATCGCCCGTGTTGAAGGTCTTCCTTCAACAATGGCAAACGAACTACTTCAGTTCGAGAACGGAACACTAGGACTCGCACTTAACCTCGATGTGCGCGAAATCGGTGTTGTTATCTTGGGCGATTACGCAGGCATTGAAGAAGGAACCTCGGTACGTCGTACAGGTGAAGTTCTCTCTGTTCCTGTCGGTGATGGATTCCTCGGTCGCGTTGTTGACCCACTCGGTCGACCAATCGATGGCAAAGGTGAGATCACTCCTGATGCCCGTCGTGCGCTAGAACTTCAGGCACCATCTGTTGTACAGCGCCAACCTGTTAAGGAGCCAATGGCCACAGGTATTAAGGCAATCGATGCGATGACAGCAATCGGTCGTGGACAGCGTCAGCTCATCATTGGTGACCGTCAGACTGGAAAGACTGCAGTTGCCATCGACACAATTATTAACCAGCGCGAAAACTGGCTGACTGGCGATAAGAAGAAGCAGGTTAAATGCATCTACGTCGCTATCGGTCAGAAGGGTTCAACGATTGCATCCGTTAAGGGCGCACTCGAAGAAGCTGGCGCGATGGAATACACAACAATCGTGGCATCTCCCGCATCAGACCCAGCAGGCTTTAAGTACCTCGCGCCATATACCGGTTCTGCAATTGGTCAGCACTGGATGTATAAAGGTGAGCACGTTCTGATTGTTTTTGATGATCTTTCAAAGCAAGCTGAGGCTTATCGTTCAGTCTCACTTCTACTTCGTCGCCCACCAGGCCGCGAAGCTTACCCAGGCGATGTTTTCTACTTACACTCACGTTTGCTAGAACGTTGCGCAAAGCTTTCCGATGAACTCGGTGGCGGCTCAATGACTGGTCTGCCAATCATTGAAACTAAGGGAAATGACGTTTCCGCGTTTATTCCGACAAACGTAATTTCGATTACTGACGGACAGTGCTTCCTTGAAACAGATCTCTTTAACGCAGGTGTACGCCCAGCGATTAACGTAGGTATCTCAGTTTCTCGCGTGGGTGGTTCAGCTCAGACTAAGGCGATGAAGAAGATCGCTGGTCGTCTACGTCTTGACCTCGCTCAGTTCCGTGAGTTAGAAGCATTCGCTGCTTTCGGTTCAGATCTTGATGCGGCATCAAAGGCTCAGCTTGAGCGCGGTGCACGTATGGTGGAACTACTTAAGCAGGGTCAGTACTCACCATATTCACTCGAGCGTCAGATTGTTTCAATCTGGGCCGGAACTTCCGGTGCGCTAGATGATGTTGCTGTTGCTGATATCCGTCGCTTTGAAGGCGAACTACTCGACTTCATTGGCCGCGAACGTAAAGATATCTTTACCGTGATCTCTGAGACTAAGCAGCTCGAAGATGACACTGTCGCCAAGATGGTCTCTGCAGTTGCTGATTTCAAGAAGCAATTTAAGTCATCAGTAGCTCCAGCACTGAATGAAGCTGCGGCAAAGGCGCTTGAGGGCGAAGCTGCAGAAGCAATCACAAAGCACGTCCCACCGGCGGTGAAGAAGTAACTCATGGGTGCTCAACTTCGCATATATCGCAGACGGATGCGTTCCGTTAAAGCGACCAAAAAGATTACGAAAGCAATGGAGTTAATCTCTGCTTCTCGTATCGTTAAGGCGCAGCAACGTGTAACAGCATCGACTCCGTATGCAAACGAACTCACACGTGCGGTATCTGCAGTTGCTTCATTTTCTTCCACAAATCACCCATTGACGACAGCACACGAAAATCCACGACGAGCAGCGATTTTGATCATCTCGGCCGACCGTGGAATGGCTGGTGCATATTCAACGAATGCAATTAAGGAAGGCGAAAAACTGGCAGCCCTGCTTCGTGAGCGTGGTCTGCAAGTCTCTAACTTCCTGGTCGGTCGCAAGGCTGTGAACTACTACAAGTTCCGTAACCGCGAGATGGCTGGAACGTGGACCGGATTTTCTGATAACCCAACCTATGAAAATGCACGTGAAGTAGCGGACGCGCTGCTTGATGCTTTTCTTGCAGACTCGACTGAGACAAATCTTGGGGTCGATGAAATTCACATCATCTTCACCCAGTTCAGATCTATGTTGACCCAGGAAGCAACTGCCAAGCGCATGATTCCGTTGGAAGTTGTTGAGTCATCAGAGGCGGTTCCAACAGGGTTGCTTCCAATGTATGAATTTGAACCCAATGCCGGAGAAGTTCTTAACGCACTTCTTCCGCGCTATATCCAAGCCCGTATCTTTAACGCGATGTTGCAATCGGCAGCCTCTGAACATGCTGCACGTCGTCGCGCTATGAAATCAGCAACTGACAATGCTGAGGATCTCATCAAGTCACTTACCCGACTTGCGAACGCTGCCCGTCAAGCAGAAATTACCCAAGAAATCAGTGAAATCGTCGGCGGCGCAGATGCGTTGGCCTCAGCTAGTGCAGGGAGCGAATAATGTCAGCAACAGGTAAAGGCCGCGTAGCCCGAGTTATTGGACCGGTGGTGGATATTGAATTCCCCGCAGATTCGATGCCTTCGATCTTCAACGCGCTTCACGTAGAGACCACCATGAGTGGCACTACTCGTACCTTGACCCTCGAAGTAGCGCAGCACATTGGAGATAACCTCGTGCGCGCTATCTCAATGCAACCAACGGATGGAATGGTGCGCGGTGCTGAAGTAACAGACACTGGTTCTGCAATCTCTGTCCCAGTTGGCGATGTCACAAAGGGCCACGTTTTCAACACTCTCGGTGAATCACTTGACGTTCCAACGTCATCACTTGATATCAAGGAGCGTTGGTCAATCCACCGTAACGCACCAGCATTTGATCAGCTCGAGTCAAAGACTGAGATGTTTGAAACTGGTATCAAAGTTATTGACCTTCTCACACCGTATGTAAAGGGTGGAAAGATCGGTCTCTTCGGTGGCGCCGGTGTGGGTAAGACAGTTCTTATCCAGGAAATGATTTATCGCGTAGCAGAAAACTTCGGTGGTGTATCAGTATTCGCCGGTGTTGGTGAGCGTACTCGTGAAGGTAACGACTTGTTCCTAGAAATGACTGAGACGGGCGTTATCAATAAGACAGCCTTGGTCTTCGGTCAGATGGATGAGCCACCTGGCACGCGTCTACGTGTTGCACTCTCTGCTCTTACAATGGCTGAGTACTTCCGCGATGTTCAGAAGCAGGATGTTCTGCTCTTCATCGATAACATCTTCCGCTTTACGCAGGCAGGTTCTGAAGTATCAACACTTCTCGGACGTATGCCATCTGCAGTGGGCTATCAGCCAACTTTGGCCGATGAAATGGGTCAGCTCCAGGAGCGAATCACTTCAACACGTGGTCACTCAATTACATCGATGCAGGCAATTTATGTTCCTGCAGATGACATTACTGACCCAGCTCCACACACAACATTCGCGCACTTAGATGCAACAACAGTGTTGTCTCGTCCGATTTCAGAGCTTGGTATCTACCCAGCTGTGGATCCACTCGATTCATCATCTCGTATCCTTGATCCGCGCTATATCGGTGAGCATCACTTCCGTGTTGCTAACCGCATTAAGCAGATCTTGCAGCGCTATAAGGATCTTCAGGACATCATCGCTATCTTGGGTATCGATGAACTCTCCGAAGATGACCGAGTTCTCGTAGGACGCGCCCGTCGCATCCAGCGCTTCTTGTCACAGAACACATTCGTGGCAAAGGTCTTTACCGGTCTTGACGGTTCATTCGTTCCACTCACAGAGACAATCTCTGCATTCGAAGCACTTGCTGATGGAAAGTACGACCATGTTCCAGAACAAGCATTCTTCATGTGCGGTGGCCTCGATGATGTTGAGCGCAAAGCTGCTGAACTTGCGAAGAACTAAGTAAGGGAAAAATAATGGCTCTTAACGTCGCACTAGTATCGCCAACACAGAAGGTGTGGTCAGGTGAGGCAACATTTGTCTCTGCTCGCACCACAGAAGGAGACCTTGGAGTTCTTCCAGGTCACTCACCTTTGTTTGGCGTACTAGTCGATGGAGCTGTCAGCATTAAGGGCACCGATGGAACAACACAGGAATTCACTGTGAGTGGCGGCTTCTTATCTGTTTCAAATGATCGAGTTTCGATTCTTACTGAGAGCGTTAACTAAAGAACTATTCGCGAGTAACTTTCGCACCCAAGCTCACCAACTGCTCAGCAAAGTTAGGATATCCACGATCAATGTGGAAAGCGCCATCGACTGTTGTTTCACCTTCTGAAACCAACGCTGCCAATACAAGGCCTGCACCTGCGCGGATATCGGTTGCTTCAACTGGGGCGCCAGATAGCTGTGGGATACCATCGATAGAGGCGTGGTGGCCATCTACGGTGATTTGAGCACCTAATCGCACTAGTTCGTTGACGAACATAAAGCGGGATTCAAAGACATTTTCAGTGACAATTGAATGGCCATCTGCAATTGCGTTCATTCCGATAATAAATGGCAGGAGATCTGTTGCAAATCCTGGGTAGGGCAGGGTTGCCACGTCAATTGCTTGTGGTCGTTGATTCATCTGCACGCGAAATCCATCTTTAGTTGAGGTGATGATTGCCCCGGCTGTTGTGAGCTTTTCAAGCATAACTTCCATATGATCGGCGCGACCACCATGAATAGTGATATCACCTTGCGTCATTGCGGCGGCAAAGGCCCACGTTCCAGCGATGATGCGATCGGTAATCGTGGTGTGGTCAGTTGGCTTGAGTTCTTTAACGCCAGTGATAGTAATTGTTGGCGAACCAAGCCCATCAATTTTTGCCCCCATGCCAATCAGGAATTCACCGAGATCGACAAGGTCAGGTTCGCGGGCGGCGTTATCAATAGTTGTCACACCATTTGCTAGAACGGCTGCGGTCATGAGGTTCTCGGTTGCACCCACTGATGGGAAATCTAAATCTATAGAGGTGCCTGAAAGTCCATTCGGAGCCTCGGCAACTATGTAGCCATGTTGGACATGTGCTTTGGCGCCAAGTGATTCAAGACCTTTAATATGAAAATCAAGGCCGCGTGAGCCAATTGCATCCCCGCCAGGAAGTGCAACTTCTGCTCTTCCAACTCGCGCAACAAGTGGGCCGAGCACGTTAATTGATGCTCGCATCTTGCGCACGAGGTCATAATCTGCGCGATGCAATGGAGTAGCTGGAACATCAATCGTGACAGTGTCGGCGGTGTGAACAACGGTGCAACCAAGACGTGTGAGCAAATCAGACATGATCTCCACATCGGCAATATCTGGAACATTGCGGATGGTCGATTTTCCAACGGCTAAAAGCGAAGCAGCCATCAGTTTAAGGACGGAATTCTTGGCTCCTGTGACCGATACTTCACCGACCAGGCGGCTGCCACCGGTGATCCGGAAGCGGTCGTGGGACGAAGATGCCATATCCGAAGTCTACTTATAGGCTAGGCACATGGTTAATTTAACGCGTATTTACACAAAGACCGGCGATGACGGAACTACATCCCTTGGAGATATGAGCCGCACATCAAAAAATGACCCTCGCCTAGAAGCATATGCAACTGTTGATGAAGCAAACTCCACAATCGGTGTTGTGCTCGCAACTGATGAATTAGCCGATGATGTTCGCGCGCTATTGGTGCGAATCCAAAATGATATGTTCGATGTGGGAGCAGACCTCTGCACACCTGTCGTTGACGCACCTGCATTTGAACCACTTCGCGTGCTTGAATCTCAAATTGTCTACCTAGAAGAACAGATTGATAAATACAACGCAGATCTGGAAGCGTTGCGCTCATTTGTATTGCCTTCTGGAACATCTGCTGCGGCTCACCTTCATGTCGCCCGCACAGTGGTGCGTCGCGCAGAGCGTTGCACCTGGGCTGCTATCCACGCATTCGGTGGGGGAGTAAATCCACTCACCGCCAAGTACCTCAACCGTTGTTCGGATTTACTCTTCGTTCTTGCTCGCCATGCAAATAAAGAGATTGGCGATCAGCTCTGGGTTCCTGGAGCAAATCGCTAGTTAAAGCTTTTCAAGTGCGCCCTGGCAGCGCTCTCTTCCTTCGGAAATACAAACAACCGAGGACCTTGCTTTGTCTGCGCAAGTGTCGCCTTAATTCCAACTGCGATTAATTTCTGACGCAGTATTTCGCCTTCAATGTGATTATTTGGCTCTGCGACCGCAACGAGAGTTCCGTATTCATCTTCTGAACCAATCGATGGGCTGCGTTCGACTAGCGACTTACCTTTAGCCGAGGTCCACTTTAAAATGAAAATGAGGAATAAGACAACCGGAAATCCGGCAAGACTCATTAAAAAGAGCTGATTGTTGACGCCACCGAGCATTTACTCGACCACCTTTGTATATGTAGCAGCCGATGCTCCTTCAGGTCGTGGATCTTGATGGCAAATCACTTCAATATTGCTGATGTATTCAAGAGTTTCAATGGGTTCTGGTGAGATTAAGAGAATGGTCTTAATCTCTTTAACTGCGCTAGGCGTTGATATTGTGCGCAAGTCACCAAGTATGACGCCCTCTTTAGATAGGACCTGAGAATTAACTTCCCACCACACGCATCCAGTTTCGGCGGCAACCTGGACTGCGCCACAAACAAATTCGCTGCATGCCTTCACTTGGGAAGCCAGATTGGTCTTTGCCGAGATAACGCTCACCAACTCTTTGCTTGTCGGCACCTTGGCATAGATTCCTGATTCAAACTCAAAGTCCACCGGTGGCCACTTTGGTTTCGGTGACGGAGTAAGCCTTATCTTCTTTCGAGGCTTTGGCTTGGGTTTTGGTTTTGGCTTTGGTTTAGCCGAGACGGTGGGTTTAGCAGTTGTCGTAGATGTCGTTACCGTCGCTTTGGGTGTTGCTGTTGCTTTAGCTGTGGGCTTTGGCTTTGTAGTTGGCTTAGCAGTGGCCTTTGGTGAAGCCTTCACACTCGCCTTGGCTGTCGGCGTTGGTGTTGGCTTCTTAGTTGCAGCGTCGGCACTGGTTGCGGCAAAGGCAAGGCAGAGCGCAAGTACAAGTGCTGACTTTTTCAGTCGCGCTCCCACTTGAAACTGCGAATTGCCCAGATTAATCCCAGTACGAGCCATGCGGTAATAATGGCAAAGGTGCGCCCAGTTTCCCAATTGCCGGCAACTTCACGCGTAGCAAATGAGTCAGGTAAGAAGACTGAACGGGCGCCTTGGGTCATCCATTTGAGTGGAAAGATTGCGGCAACTTGCTGCATCCACTGCGGCAGATCGGTAAAGACAAAGAAGACGCCACTGAAGAATTGCAGAACTATTACAACGGGGGAGACGACGGCAGATGCACCACGGCCAGATTTAGGAACATTGGAGAATGCAATTCCCAGCACCGTTGAACATGCACTGCCAAGAATTAGTAGAGCAGCTAAGAGCAACCATTTATCAGCGCTCTGCGGCAGGTTAACGCCAAAGAAGGCAACGCCAGCAGCCAATAAGAGCGCTACTTGCACCAGCATGCTGACAGTGACAAGGATGGCTTTTCCAAGGAAGTAACTACTTGCTGGCATCGGAGTTCCACGTAGTCGCTTGAGCGTTCCAAAGTCGCGCTCCATCGGAATCATGATTGCTAGTTGCTGAAAACCCGTATTAACAAGTCCTGATGCAATCATTCCCGCCACAAAATATTGACTAAAGGTAACACCGTCGGCGATCGTGTTAGAAAATACTGATCCAAAGATGGCAAGCAAGATGAGTGGGAATAACATGGTGAAGACAACTGATTCACGCTGTCGCATAAATTGTTTAATCTCTAACTTGCCTCGCTGCATACCAATGGAGAGCGCGGTGGGCTTATTCATCGTGACCACCAATCATTTCCAGGTAGATATCTTCTAGTGATGCTCGCTTAATGCTCAGCTCTGGAATTTCTCCACCAAATTGGGCCGCTAGCTCCGTGACGCGTTCAGTGGGGTTGGCACTCTTCTCACTGCGCACTTGTGCACCATCTCGCCAGGAAATAGTGGCAAGTGATGTTGCGCGCCCGCCAAGTTCTGCAGGTGGTGCGATTTCAACAATCCGTCCCTTGATAATGACTGCCACCCGATCTGCCAGTGCTTCTGCTTCATCAAGGTAGTGAGTGGTAAGAACGATGGTGGCGCCTTCATCGCGCAAGGTGCGAATCAAATTCCAGAATGCTCTACGCGCTTCCGGATCAAAACCTGTAGTGGGCTCATCTAAAAAGATTAGTTCCGGACTACCAATAATTCCCAGTGCGACATCTAGGCGACGTCGCTGCCCACCAGAAAGTGTGCGACCTAAAGCATCAGATTTCTCTGTGAGTCCCACTAATTCAATTACCTCGCGGGCATCTTTCGGATTCTTGTAATAAGTGGCAAAGTGCGAGACGGACTCATAGACAGTTAAGTCGCCGGCATCTTGAGTTGATTGAAGAACAATGCCGATGCGATCACGCCATCCTTGTCCGGCGCTGCCTTTAGTTGCTGGGTCAAAACCGAGAACTTTCACATCACCGGAATCGCGATCACGAAATCCCTCGAGTATCTCCACCGTCGTGGTCTTGCCAGCGCCATTAGGCCCAAGAAGTGCGAAGATTTCGCCCTGTTCGATTTCAAGGTCAAGCCCATCGACTGCCTGCGTCTGGCCATATTTCTTATGGAGCTGGGAAACGCTGATGACCTTGCTCATAGTGTCATCTTCTCACTTTGTGGGGCAAAGTGCGAGAAAATGAAGCCATGAGCCCACGTAAGAACTACCCGAAGAATCGTCGGCCGAAGAATAACGATGAAGACCGTGAGATTAATCCTTCCAATCAAAGTTTCGAAGAAGATGAAAATGGTTTATGGACTGTTCGTAAATTAACCGGTTCATCTGCAAATAAACCATATCGCTGCCCTGGTTGTGATCAACTGATCCCGATGGCAACGCCACATACCGTTGCCTGGCTAGATGGCGAAGAAGATAATCGCAGGCATTGGCATAATGCCTGCTGGAGTAAGCGAAATAATCGTGGCCCGCGCACTGAACGCACGCGCAATGCGCCCCGTTACTAAGTCGAAGTAGACTCACACCAATGTCCGAGCCAATCCGCCCCAGCACCGTGCTTGCCGCAACGCGCACGCCATTTACTGTGCTTACCGCTGATGGCCAAACACTTGTAGGAGAAGTTGCTACTCCGATTTCTAATCCAACAACTGCAATTTTATGTTGCCACCCCAACCCAACGGGTGGCGGAATGATGGATAGCCACATCTATAAAAAGGCTGCTAACCGATTACCTACAATGGCTGGAGTTACAGTCGTGCGCTTTAACACTCGTGGAACAAGTAGTGAAGCTGGGACAAGCACGGGTAGTTATGACAATGGACGCGCAGAAAAATACGATGTGGAAGCGATGATTGCATACTGCTTTGACACTCTTGGCATCAAAGAGTTATGGGTTATTGGGTGGTCATTTGGAACCAGTATTGCAATTAGCCATGCCCGTGATGTGCGCGTGAAGGGCTTGATACTGCTGAGCCCCACCTTGCTCGAGATTGTGGATAGCGATCTTGAATTTTGGGCTGCTGATGGCAGACCAGTAGTTGCACTGATTCCCGAGCATGATGATTACTTAAAGCCAGGGCAAGCACGAAGGCGCTTTAGCGTGATCCCGCAAACCAAGCTGATCGCTGTTGATGGCGCTAAACACCTATGGGTAGGTGAACCATTTGTGCATAGAGTCTTAAGTGAAATCGTTGCGGTCATTGCCCCGCAGCGATTACCCCTACCTACTGAGATTTAAGACTTTTCTGCGCGAGGGATAACTACTTCTTCCAGAATTAAGATTATGGAAGCGGCAATTGGTACTGCAAGTAGCCCGCCAACAAGTCCAAGAAGTGATGTACCAATGAGGGCGGCGATGATTGTTACCGCACCTGGCAGGTTCAGGGTCCGCTTCATGATTTTAGGAGTGAGAATGTAATTCTCAATCTGCACGTAAATGATGTATCCGAGGAAGGCTGCAATACCTATTGTCACTGATTGTGTGAGGGCAAGTACGGTGAAGATTGCAGCTCCGATGAAGTGTCCAATAAGTGGCACCAGCCCGCAGACAAAGATAATGATTCCGATTGCCACAGGCGAAGGAAGACCCAGGATTACTCCGAATATCGTTAAAAAGATCGCAGCCAAGGAAGAGATTAAAACCTGACTTCCAACAAATGCTCCCACGCGAGCGATAATTGCATCGGTGAGCAGTGCCACCCGCGGGCGACGACTGGCCGGAACTAGTTTAAGGCCGAGCCCAGTCATCTGATTAAGTGATGTGATGAAGTAAAGCGTAAGCACCAAAATTGTCAGTGCAGTAAAGGTGCCAGAAAGAACAGTCTTTCCAACGCCAACGACTCCACCGAAGGCAGAGAACAAGAGCGTGCCATCGGAAGTGACCGAGCTCAATCTTTTTTCTAGGGTATCGATGATCCCGTAGTTTTCATTGATATTTGCGATTGCTGGGTTATCTTTTAATTGGCTAAGCAGTGATGGCGCTATCTCAATCAGGTTCGTGCCTTGCGAAATAAGCGGAGGAACAATAAGTGCGCCAAAAAGAACGACTGCGATTAGCACCGATACAAAGATTATGGCAACGGCTGAAATACGTGAGAGGCCGCGCTTGCGAATAGCCTCAACTGCTGGGTTTAGACCCATGGCTAAGAAGAGGGCAACGATGATAAGTACAAATACCTGACTTGCACTTGCAAGTGCCCGCATTAAAACAAATGCACTTAAGGCACCTACTGTTGCGACAAATCCGAAATAAAATGGATGAGCGCGGTCCACCGGCGCTCCAGCTGCACCAAAATCTTGTGAAGTTGGTGAATCTTTGACTTTTCGCTTCATTCGCTCTGAAATTGCCATGCTTTATTGTAAAGCGTAAGAGAGAATAACTCCCATGGCGCTTCGAATAACGGGACTGGGTGAAGAGATTGCTGCCGTCACTGGACTTTCGTGGAACCTGCCACTGGAGCAGTGGCCAGAAGATCCGATGCTGGCCGAAAAACGAGGCATCTCCCGCCACGTAGTGCGCTTGGTGCGCTCTACCGATGACCCCGAATCCGAGGTCTATGCCGTCAAAGAGACGGTGGCAGAGTTTGCAAACCGCGAATACAAGATTTTGCGAGAGCTTACACATCTGAATTCTCCTAGCGTTCAATCGATTGCCGTCATTGAGGGTCGCACCGATAACAACGGTGAAGAACTTCCCTGCGCCCTCGTCACTAGGTTCTTGCCGTACTCATTGCCCTACCGCGTTGTACTCAGTGATAAGAACGTTACTGGTGAAGAAGTAACGCTGATGGCCAATGCACTGGCGCTGTTGCTGGTGCGCCTGCACCTGCTTGGTTTCTGGTGGGGCGATTGTTCACTTTCCAATACTTTATTTCGCAGAGATGCTGAAGCCTATGCCGCCTATCTAGTCGATGCGGAAACGGGTGAGTTTCAAAAAACTTTAACGGCTGGACAGCGCGAACATGATTTAGAGATTGCCCACTTTAACGTTGCGGCAGAGTTAGAAGATCTACAACTATCGGGTGTTCTCTATCCGGGCATGGACCCAATCCGCGCAAGTACCGCACTTATCAACCGGTATCACCGGCTGTGGTCTGCACTAAAAGATCGCCAGGTACTTGATCCCACTGATCGCCACGCAGTTGAACGTGCCATGCGTCAGCTACATGACCTCGGTTTTGCAGTAGAAGAAGTCTCAGTTTCTATGGAAGAAGGCGAAGATGCAGGACGCTTAGTCTTTCAACCCAAACTTGTCGCCGCCGGTTATCACAAGAATCGATTACGCGAGCTAATTGGGCTAGAAACAGAAGAGCTGCAAGCAAAAAGACTACTTGCCTCATTTGATCGCTTTCGAGGCCGTGAAAAATCTCCTAAGCCGCCAGTTGCAGATTCAGCCAAGAGATGGCTTGATGAAGTTTTTAGACCGACAGTTAACTTGATTCCACCAGAGCACGAGGGAAGAATTGAACTTGCTCAATTTTTTCATGAGACGCTGGAGCACCGTTGGTACTTAAGTGAAAAAGCAGGACATGATGTGGGACTGGAATTTGCGGCAAAGGCTTATATTGCAGATGTTTTGCCCTTCCGGCGCGATTCTGGCGTCAATGTACGAGTTGATGGCATGATTCAGTAATGAGCTTGCCACCTAATTTTTCTCAGGCAGTAGATTTAAGTTCACTGGGTAAACCAGCGCCAGATACTTCTATTGCGATGCCGGGAATAGTTGTCACTACTGAGAATCTGCAGTCAGAGATACTTCCACTATCAAATACGAAACCAGTAGTAATCATCTGTTGGTCGAATCGTTCTGCCGAATCTGTCACCGTGCTTCGATCACTGGCAAATCTGGAAGCGGCAGATAATGGAAAGTGGGCGCTAGCAACAGTTGATATCGACACCCAGGCACCTGTTGCCCAAGCCCTGCAAGCGCGCACGATTCCCTATGGCGTTGTCTTTATCGCAGGCCAAGCAATCCCTTTCCTTGAGCAAGCACTGACTGAAACCCAACTTCGGGAAGTGATGAACAAAATTCTCACCATTGCCGCAAAGCAAGGAATCGGTGAAGAGCCAGCAGAAAGTTCGGAGCCAGAAGAAGATGAAGCGCTAGCCGCCCTTGATAAGGGAGATTATGAAAGCGCCGAAGCGGCATACAAGAAACTACTTGCTCGTAAACCGAACGATAATTTTGCAAAGCTTGGGCTTGCGCAAGTGCAACTTCTGCTTCGCACCGAAGGCATTGATGCTCATCAAGTCATGGAGTCGGCGGTGAAGAACCCAGATGATATTTCTATTCAGATGCAGTGTGCCGATGTGGAAGTGATGAGTGGATATCTTGAGCCAGGCTTTGAAAGGTTGTTGCGGTTAGTGCAGATCCTCGATGGGGATGAGCAGAAGATGGTCAAAGATCGCCTCCTTGAACTATTTGCTTTAGTTGATCCTGCTGATCCACGAGTGATTAAAGCTCGAGCACAATTAGCAAACGCGCTTTTCTGATGTCATCAGTGATTGACCACAGCAAAGAGAAGAAACTCCTTCATGCTCTCTTTGCTTGTTTTGGTTTTGGCATTATGGCCTGGCTCCCGCGTTTTCCAGAGGTAAAGGCCAATCTGCAATTAGATAATGGGGCTTTCGGTTCGATTGTGAGCACAGGTGGAATTGGTGCATTTCTTGGACTTCTCACCGTTGGGCATATCATCCACAAATTCGGAGCCTTTCGGGTCACGATTACTTCAATTCTTTTACTGTTTTCATCTCTAGCTTTATTGGTACAGGTGAACTCATCTCTGCCTTTTCTATTCTTTAATGTTTCATTTGGTTTCGGAATTACTGCGGTTCATGTCTGCCTGAATTCACATGGCTTTCACCTCCTTGAACGGGGAAAACTCAATGTAATCACCAGTGGAGCCGGTTACTGGAGTGCGGGATCACTTGCCACATCAATCCTCTCCGGGCTATTAGTAGGCCGGGTGGCGCTTACGACCCACATCACCATCCTTTCTGTTCTTCTTACTGTGATCATGCTTTCAATAGTGATTCGACTTAAAGCGGTGCTGCTTGAACCTAATACAAGCACTGATCATGACTACACAATTAAAGACATTTTTACCTCTTTTGAAATTGATTGGCCAGTCAGCCTTGGTATGGCGTGTGTGATCTATTTAGAATTTGCACTCGGTGACTGGGGGACAATCTTTCCCAAGGAGCGGCTAGATATCTCGGCGGGCCTGAGTACGGCGCCATTTATTGTTTTCACAGCCGCCATGATTGTGGGCAGACTCCTCATTGCTCGGTTGCTTAATTTTGCACCGATTCAGATTTGGGCCAAACGTGGAGTTATCTTTGCCGGAATCGGTTTTGGTGGCTGCATTATTGTGGCAACGCATTTGCCGGCAAATCTGACGTGGTGGTCCTACTCATTGTTCATCCTTGGCTATGCAATGGCAGGCCTTGGCTCATCATTTGTGGCACCGTCTTTTTTTGCTGCAGCAAATCGTCGTTCTAAGTTACCGAGTGCTGTGGTGGTGGGTCAGTTTGGTGTGACAAATACTGTTCTTACCTTTGCCGTGAAATGGATTGTTGCCTGGACCATTCAGTTCACAGGATCAATCGCACTTGCCATGATGATTCCAACAGCAATGATGCTGGCAACTATCTTCTTTACAAGCGCTCTCAAACAAGAGAGCGCCAGAGAGAGCTAGCTCAGCCAGAACCTTCGGTGTTGCCGGCATCTGCAGCGTGCACATCAAAGATTCGGTATTTATCGATAGCTTCTTGCACAACAGATTCTTTTACTTCCCCTGCCTTAGCAAGCTCGGCAAGTGTTGCCACCGTAATTGATTCGGCATCGACCTTAAAGTGGCGACGAAGTGCACCGCGTGTATCGGAAAGACCAAAGCCATCGGTACCAAGTGAGTGGAATTGATTTGGTACCCATGGTGAAATCTGGTCCTGCACCGCGCGCATGAAGTCAGAGACGGCAATAACCGGCCCTGGTGTTCCAGCAAGCTTGTCATGGACGTAGGCACTCTTCTTATCACTTGGATTGAGCATGTTATGGCGATCTACTTCTAGCCCATCACGACGAAGTTCATTCCAGGAAGTCACAGACCAGACCGAGGCTGCAACGCCCCAATCTTCGGCGAGTAACTTCTGTGCCTTAATGGCCCAGTTGACTCCCACACCAGATGCCAGAATTTGAGCATTCTTCTTGCGCTGCTTTGAGGCAGGTGCATAGAGATAAATTCCCTTGAGCAAACCTTCAAGATCAAGGTTTGCCGGCTCTTCTGGTTGCAGGTATGGCTCGTTATAGACAGTCATGTAGTAATAAATATTTTCACTGTTCTCGCCATACATCCGGCGCAGGCCATCTTTAAAGATATGGCCTACTTCGTAAGCAAAGGCAGGATCGTATGCAACCACTGCTGGGTTAGTTGCAGCCAGCAGATGCGAATGTCCATCTTCATGTTGCAGGCCTTCACCGTTCAAGGTGGTGCGCCCGGCTGTTGCGCCCATGACGAATCCACGTACTAACTGGTCAGAGGCGGCCCAGAAGGCATCTCCAGTGCGCTGGAATCCAAACATGGAGTAGAAGATGTAGATCGGAATCATTGGTTCATCATGTGTGGAGTAGGAAGAGCCAACTGCGGTAAAGGATGCAACTGATCCCGCTTCGTTAATTCCTTCGTGCAAAATCACGCCAGTAGTTGATTCCTTATAAGAGAGCATGAGTTCGCGGTCCACCGCCATGTATTGCTGACCATGAGGGGAGTAGATCTTTAGCGTTGGGAACAATGAATCAAGACCAAATGTGCGAGCCTCATCAGGGATGATCGGGACGATGCGGCTGCCAAGTCCTGGATCTTTGACCAAGTCTTTGAGCATACGAACAAATGCCATCGTTGTGGCAATCTCTTGCTGACCTGAACCACGGCGCACAGATTCATAGACTTCATCTGCCGGCTGTGGCAAAGGCTTTGAAACTTTGCGACGACGTGGAATTGATCCACCTAATTCTCGGCGACGCTCTTCCAGATATTTCATCTCAGGTGAATCAGCTGGTGGGCGGTAGTAAGAAGGTGTGTATTTATCTAACTTGTCATCAGTCAGCGGAATATTAAGGCGATCGCGGAATTCGATAATGTCTTCCAGCGTCATCTTCTTCATTTGGTGAGTGGAGTTACGTCCTTCGAAGTGCGAACCAAGAGTCCAGCCCTTAATGGTCTTGGCCAGGATGACGGTTGGCTTTCCATTTTTCTGCACCGCAGCGGTGTATGCGGCAAAGAGTTTGCGATAGTCGTGGCCACCGCGCTTGAGTCCCCAGACTTGATCATCAGACCAACCTGCGATCATTGCGGCAGTGCGTGGATCGCGACCAAAGAAGTGTTCGCGAACAAATGCGCCACTTTCGGCCTTAAATGTTTGGAAATCTCCATCGAGGGTGGTGTTCATCAAATTAACGAGAGCGCCTTCACGATCTTGTGCCAGTAGTGGATCCCATTCGCGGCCCCAGACAACTTTGACCACATTCCAACCGGCGCCACCGAACATTGATTCCAGCTCTTGAATAATCTTGCCATTACCGCGCACCGGACCATCGAGGCGCTGCAAGTTACAGTTCACAACAAAGGTGAGGTTATCGAGCTTCTCGCGAGAGGCCAGACCGATTGCGCCAATGGTGTCGACCTCATCCATTTCACCGTCGCCTAAAAATGCCCAAACATTTTGATCACTTGTATCTTTAAAGCCACGGTTATGTAAGTAGCGGTTATAGCGTGCTTGATAAATTGCATTAATCGGACCAATACCCATAGACACCGTTGGGAATTGCCAAAACTCTGGCATTAAACGTGGGTGTGGGTAGGAAGATAATCCGCCGCCTTGGTGTGAGAGTTCTTGGCGAAATCCATCGAGTTGATTTTCAGTAAAACGTCCTTCGAGAAATGCTCGTGCATACATTCCAGGACTGGCGTGACCTTGGAAGAAGATTTGATCTCCGCCACCAGGATGATCTTGTCCGCGGAAGAAGTGGTTAAAACCAACTTCATAGAGGGAAGCAGATGAAGCGTAGGTAGAGATGTGTCCGCCGACGCCCACACCTGGACGCTGCGCGCGGTGCACCACCATCGCTGCATTCCAGCGATTAAATCTGCGAATACGACGTTCCATTACTTCATCGCCAGGAAATTCTGGCTCGTGTTCTGGGGAGATTGTGTTGATGTAATCAGTGGTGCGAAGTTGGGAAATTCCGATGTTCTTCTCTTGCGCCCGGCGAAGCAGGGAGAGCATCAAATAACGGGCGCGGACTGGACCTGCTGCTGTGAGGGCGGCGTCGAAGGAGGCCTGCCACTCTGCCGTTTCACCTGGATCCGTATCTACAAGTTGATCGATTATCTGATCTGGGAATCCATCGAATTCAGTCATGGCCGTATTCTCGCCCAAAATGGGTGCAAGCACAAAAAAAGAAGGGTAAGTACAGGTGAAACCCTTGTAAATATTCGTCACATTCGGTGGACTTATCCCGTGGCAATGCGCATGGGGTTTGCTCAAGGAGAGCTCGTCCTCGAGGTGGGATATGGGGCAGATTGTGATGCCGCTCTCCGCAGCGAGATCATGAAAATTACTGGAACCAAATTTCTTGAAGGTTCCACCAATGAAGTCATTGATGCCGTTCTCTTATGGTTTCGTGAAGATGATGGCGATCTCGTAGATGAATTAATGGATGCCATGGCGTATCTTTCTGAAACCGGTTCCATCTGGGTGCTCACTCCAAAGGTTGGTCGCACTGGCCATGTGGAGCCAAGTGATATTCAAGATGCAGCGCCCACATGTGGACTCAGCCAAACTTCATCCTTAGCGGTGGCAGCTGATTGGACCGCAACTCGTCTAGTGGCACGAAAAGCGGGCAAGCGATAGATTCGCGCAATGACAATTGCAATCGGTGATGTAGCCCCAGATTTTGAGCTAAAAGATCAGAGCGGCAGCAAGGTTTCCCTCTCATCATTTAAGGGTAAGAAGAATGTAGTTCTTGTCTTTATTCCATTCTCATTTACCGGCACCTGCACCGGTGAACTCTGCGCCATCCGCGATGACATTTCAGCGTTTGAAAACGATAACGTGCAAGTCCTTGCCGTCTCGTGCGATTCCATGCACACTCAGAAGATCTTTGCGGCACAAGAGGGTTACACATTCCCAGTTTTGGCTGACTTTTGGCCACATGGCGCAGCAGCTAAGGCCTATGGGATCTTCAATGAAGATATTGGATGCGCACTGCGTGGAACATTCATCATTGATAAAGTAGGCATTGTGCGCTGGTCAGTAGTTCAAGGCCTAGGCGATGCTCGCAACAATGGCGATTACAAAACTGCTATTGCAGCTCTCTAATCTCGCACTTCTTACGCACGATTTTCCTACTTTCGTATATTTAAAGTAGTATTCGCAAGCAGTATTAGCCGGGTGGCTAGCTCAGTGGTAGAGCGCCTCGTTTACACCGAGGATGTCGGGGGTTCGAAACCCTCGCCGCCCACGTTTTATTATTTTTTATTTTCCTTGTACACCTTCGATGCGACCCTTGATAGCACTACGGATGCTTCATCCCAACTGATTCCGTAAGCCTTTTTGAACGATTCTTCAAATGTCAGACCGTCAGCCCGCTCAATTTGCACTTCGAAAGTTTTATCTACACCACCAACTGCAACCAAGGCATCCATGACGATGTATCCAAGACTAAAGAGCATTGAATATGTTTTAGAGGGGCAAGGCGCCTGCATATTCTCTTTCAAAAATGTTTGAATCGTCTCGGGTTCATAGTCTTTGAGAACCCACTTATTGTCAGTAATCCAGCCCCTTCGAATTTTTACGTAGTCCTCATCGCTCTTGGCAAGCGTTGGGATTGAGACTGCCTGCGGTTGCCCTTCCGAGTACCAACAAGGCATTTGCATATTTGGATGAGTCCTTGTCTTTCCCTTAAAAATCATTTGTTGAACGGCGTGGGTGTACTCGTGCAAATCATTTTGGCCATTAAATTTTTGGACATTGAATCTTGTAACAGGAGTTGCGACACTTGCAAGCACGATTGCAATTTCGGTGGTTAAGTTTGTCACTGAACCGTCGCAATCTATACCGGAACATTTGTCAGATGCCTGATCTGCGTAGTTAATTCCCAAATTAAATGGGCTTACATACTTACTAGCTTCAGTTCTGGCCCAGGAAACATCTTGCTTATTAAACTCAACAAATTTCACCTCTGCAGGTTGTTTTTGGCCGCCCATAACTCGCGAACCTAAAGTGACCGCATCGATTGTCCATTGATTTGGATATCTCTCAGGAGTATTCGGACCAAAGAGGAAAGAAATCTTCAGATCCGTTGATTTATAGAGTGTTAAATTCTTCTGTATTTGCTGCCAAGTGGCATATGGAATACCTGCCAAGTTCTCCTCCAAATCACTGAAAGAGGTAGGAAGAGCCGGCAGCTTCTCAACAACTGGCTCTGGTGTTACAGAAGGAGTAGGCGATGCAATAACAGCCGGCTTTGCTACAGCAACCCCTTTATTCCACACCAACTTCTTACCTGACTTAATACAAGTGAACTTCTTACCAGCACTTGTATTGACTAAACCTGCCTTTGAGCAAGCAGCACCTGCCTTCACAGCAGCACTGGCTGGAGCATTAAGAAATGCAGTAAGGCATAATAATGCTAGAGCCCAGATTCCAATTTTCTTCATTACTTCAATTTGCCTTGCTAATTGATACGTAAGCGCCAGCTGTAACACTCTTTATCACCTTGATTTTGAATCCGTTTGTGATTGTCGATTCTCCGACGCCCATAGATCCAAGAAGCACTCTATTTTTTCTTGTATCGCTTCCAAATTTCGTCGGGTTGGAGACAATGTTTATAGCACCCTGGTTATCGGGAATACTGGTATCTAACGTGTAGACAATTACACCGGAATTCGCCTCTGACAGATTATCGAGCTCAGTTTTTCTTCGTAGCTCTACGACCACACCGTTAGATTGACTAATTTTAATCATCGCAATCTTTGTTCCTGTGGAAGTGGTGCCCACGGGTGTTAAGAGATGAATTGACTCCTTGCTAGAGCTGGCGCTTATGCAATTAACCTGGTTTTCCTCGATCCAACCTAGGAAGTATTTGTTGAATCCAAGGAAATCATCCATTCCGAAAACATTGCCCATGACATCCCAACCCGCAGGCCCTCTTGCACCGGCATAAATATGGTTGAGTCCAAGCAGATGGCCCGTTTCATGAAGCAACCAATTTTTCTTAGTTGAGTCATCTAAATATTCATCAATTGGACCGAGTGTGGCCAGAAACGAAGTTCTTCCATCAGCACTAAAACCTTGCCCACCAGATGCTCCACCCTCAGTTTTCGGTTTAAATGTGGGAGTTACTACATTAACAAAATCGTATTTCGAGAAATCTATATCAGGGTCAGCCGCGACTATTGCATCAGTGAGTAGTTTATTTGTCTCTAGGGCTTGAGCAGGAATTGAACCTGGCGCATTTCCGGCTTCACTTTTTATGTATGCGCCATAAGGAGTTGAAATACGATAAAACTTTTCTTGCAACTCGTATTTGAGTTTATATCTCCCGTAACTCATTGCAGCAAGAGCCTTTTCCGCCCACGGCACTTGAGTCTGCTTCCATACGGAAATTGCACGTTGATCTGCAGGTAGATCTGGGAAATCAACAAATAATACGATGGACTTTCGATCACCGGTTGCTGGAATATATTTTCGCTCTCTAGGAAATCCAGTGTAAAGATCTGGGTTATTTCCTGCCTTATTTAATTTACATTCAGATGCAGAAATGAAATCAGAAGCTAGCGAAACCACAGGAAGCTCCTCAGGCGCGCCAGATTGATTAGGGGTGGGTGCCTGTGTCGGCGTTGAGGAAATTATGACTACCCCTTTATTCCACACCAGCTTCTTACCTGATTTAACACAAGTGAACTTCTTACCAGCACTTGTATTCGTAGTTCCTGCTTTCGAGCACGTTGCACCGGCCTTCACAGCGGCTGTGGCAGGTAGGGCAAATGCTGATAAAAGGAAGGCGGCTGAAATCGTCGTAGCCAATAACTTTTTCATAGCGCAATCCTTGCCTTAATCAACTTAGCAAGCAAGGTCTTTGTCAGAGGTTTATCTACTGGGACGTGAATCGCGCTCTTTGTTGTGGTGAATTTTGCTAGCTCCTCTGGAAATAACTTCAAGATAGATCCACTAAATGGGTAGTACCCGACATGCTTCTTATTGGCCAGTAGGCCTGCAACAACCTCGCCATCAACTCTAAAGGCTGGCATGGCATAACTGACAACCTCTTGGGCCTCAGGAATAATCTGCAGAATTCGCTCGCGCATCTCTAACATCGTCTGGCGATGAGGTGAAGGTGCATTGTCGTAGTAATTCTTCACATCTACAGGGATACGCCGTGCCATATGGAAATTCTCCCAGATGCCTGCTGATGTGGGTAGGTCTAGATTCGCAGGTACTATGACATTATGCGTGGACATCGGATAAAAGCTAGTAAATTTCTAGACACTTTGATGTCTGCCAGCACATTCTTACTTCTGGCCTTGATCCTTGTTATCTCTCATATCGCAGCGCCAAGTGCAATCGCCCATGCCGAGATAGCACGGACAAACCCCGTGAAAAGCGCCATTCTGACGCAGTCACCTAAATCTGTGTGGATTGAATTTGGCGAAACTTTATTAACGCTAGATAAAGAGAAAATCAATGTTTTAAAAGTTACTGATTCACGGGGAAAGCGCGTTGATAAGTCACCAACGATTGTCAGTGGTGTGCGAGCAACGACGAAGATCGTGGGCACCCTGAAGAAGGGCACGTACTTGGTTACCTACCGTGTGGTCTCAGTAGATGGTCATCCAGTCAAAGGCAGCTACTCCTTCAGCGTTAAGTAGCCGCTGGCGCACTGGGTAAAGTAAGGTTCGGCTAAGAATTACATATTGCACCGCCACTTTTCTAGAGGAGAACGCCGTGAAAGCTAGCGCTAGCGACCAGCGTTCCATCCTCGATATTCAAAATTTTGACCTTCACAGCGCCACCTTAAAGAACAAGGCAGCGACCCTGCCCGAACTAGCTGAGATAACTTCGAGCACCATCAAGGCGAATAATGTGCGCGACTTACGTATTGCCGCCGAAACCGAACTCAGTGATGTCAAGCGCGAGCTACTACGTGCTGAAGGTGATGTTGAGCAGATCGTTACTCGCATTACTCGTGATGAGACCCGACTGGCATCCGGAACCGGAACCCCAAAAGAACTTGAGCAGACCCAACATGAGCTTGTCACCTTAGGCGCTCGCAGATCTGAGTTAGAAGAAGTTGAGCTTGAAATCATGTTGCGAGTAGATGGACTCAAAGAGCGCATTGCGGCTTTAACGGCAGAGGAAGCAGAGCTTGCGGCAATCATTGCTGATTTAAATATCCGCAAAGAAAACGCTATGGCTGCAATTAACACCGAACTTGAAGGAATTGCCACAGATCGTGCGGCAACCACACAATCAGTCAGCGCTGAATTCCTGGCGCTCTATGAAAAAATTCGTGGAGCAGATGGTGGCATAGGTGCGGCAGCACTTGCTGGAAATCAATGCAAGGGTTGCCACTTAACCCTTAATGCACATGAGCTGCAAAGAATCACCGGGTTGGCAGATGATGAAGTTATTAGATGTGAAGAATGTCGGTGCATATTGGTGCGTGATCACTAATGGCACGTCACTTTAAGTTAACCGCCGATGGCGGCTCTCGGGGAAACCCAGGTCCTGCTGGCTATGGCGCAGTGGTTACTGAAAACGGCAAGATCGTCGCCGAACTCTTTGATGTTATAGGGGTGGCAACTAATAACGTTGCCGAATACAACGGCCTGCTCGCTGGGCTTGCTCATATCCATCAATTGGATAAAGAGGCAACGGTGGAAGTTGCGATGGACTCTAAGTTAGTTGTTGAGCAGATGTCTGGCCGTTGGCAGATTAAGCATGCTGATATGCGCGATTTAGCTAAGCAATGCCGCGATGCTCACACGCCATCACTTGTCACCTATTCTTGGATTCCCCGTGATGATAATTCACATGCCGATCGCCTTGCCAATAAGGCACTCGATGGTGGCAGTGCCCATAAACCAGCTGCCGTCATTCAACAGAATTACCTGACAGATCGCTTGCGCAGCGCCGAGATTCCTACCTTTATCTATTTTGTGCGCCACGGGGAAACAGTTCTCACACCCACCCGTAAATTCTCCGGAACTGGAGCACTTGATCCAGAACTAATGCAAGATGGGCTTGATCAAGCAGAGCTTGTTGCAGAAGAGGCTGTGAAGTTGGGTGCCGAAGTTCTTATAGCTTCACCACTTAATCGCACGCGACAGACAGCTGAAGCAATCGCGCGCACCACCGGACTTGAAATCATCTTTGATGAAGCCTGGTTTGAACTCTCATTTGGATCATGGGATGGGAAATCAATTGAAGAGGTAAAAGAGCAAGAGCCCGATGCCTATCAGGCATGGCTTAACTCAACTGCCTATGCACCCGGTGGGGGAGAGTCATGGGACCAAGCAACAGTGCGCATTGAAGAAGCGCTCGAGAAGTTGGTGGCCGAGTATCCAGGGAAGAAGATAATTGTTGTGACACATAACGGAGTCATCAAGACTGCGGTGAGATTGGCCATAGGAGCACCAGCCGAAGCCGTCTTCCACGTCGATGCGGCGCCATGTTCGATATCCTCTATCTCTATCTGGCCATCTGATGGCCTGCGCGCTGTGCGATCCGTCAATGAAAGAGGGCACCTACGTTGATTTCATCTACAGAATGGCTAGTAACTGTTGCGGTACTTGGCGCAGTCATAGTTGCCGATTTAATCCTGGCAATCGTGCGCAGAAATAAAGAGACAACTCCGCGCGAAGCCTTAAGTTGGACCCTCTTTTACGTTGTTGCCGCCATTGCATTTGGTTACTTCTTGCCGCAGTGGGCTCCGGCTGAATATCGCAAAGAGTTCATCGCTGGTTGGCTCACCGAGTATTCGCTATCAGTTGATAATCTCTTCGTCTTTATCATCCTGCTCGCCACACTTAAGATCAAGAAAGAGTCGCAACAACTCGTCCTGCTTTACGGAATTCTGATTGCGATTGTCCTGCGCGTCATCCTTATCTTCCTTGGCGTAGCACTTGTCTCCAGGTTCACCTGGGTCTTCTTCTTCTTTGGCGCATTCCTGATCTTCACCGCCTATAAGTTGGTAAATGAGAAAGAGAATGTGGAAGAAGAAGAGTCAAAGCTTGTCGTATTTATGCGCAAACGAGGTTTCAGTAACTTTGCCATCGCACTTGTGGCCCTTGGCATCACAGATTTAATCTTTGCACTCGATTCCATTCCGGCCATTCTTGGTCTGACGACCAGCAGCTACGTAGTCATAACCGCAAATATCTTTGCGCTGATGGGTTTGCGCCAGCTCTACTTCTTACTCCAAGGCCTCATGGATCGACTGATTCACTTATCTCGCGGGCTCTCATTTATCTTGGCATTTATCGGAGTCAAGATGGTCCTCCACGCCCTACACAGCATCGGGGTTCACGTGCCTGAGATTTCACTCGAGCTAAGTTTGGCGGTCATCATTACTACGCTTACGGTTACCGCGATTACTAGCCTCTATGCCACCCGTGGTGGTTCAGGAAAAGAGAAGATTTAACCAACCCGCCCTATTGCTTCTTGCTGGCAAGAGAGCAGTATGGAGCCACTCAAGAGTTAAGGAGTGGCCTATGAAGATTGGCAGCATAATCTCAGGAAAGCGCGTTGAAACTATTTCAGCTAGTGCCAGCATCCATGATTTGGTGAGCTCATTAAACTCACACCATGTCGGGGCCCTAGTTGTCTCTAGTGATGGCAAGAAAATTGATGGAATTGTGTCCGAGCGAGACGTTGTCCGAGCGATGCCGGGCAAACTCGACCAACTAATTGGGATGCATGTTCGCGACATCATGACCGTCGATGTCCACACCTGCACCGCAGATTCCACCGTTGCAGAACTAATGCAGATGATGACCGAGCTGCGGATACGTCACGTTCCAGTTGTTGATGGCGA
Organism: Candidatus Planktophila versatilis; assembly: GCF_002288265.1. Classification (NCBI taxonomy): domain Bacteria; kingdom Bacillati; phylum Actinomycetota; class Actinomycetes; order Candidatus Nanopelagicales; family Candidatus Nanopelagicaceae; genus Candidatus Planktophila; species Candidatus Planktophila versatilis. Next base: position 266,145 of record NZ_CP016778.1, read on the forward strand.
AGGAGCCTTGATTTCTATAGTTTCTATTGGCGATGTGGTTAAAAATCATGTGAATGAACTCGAATCCGAGCGCCAGGCCCTGAAAGATTACGTAGCAAGCGGTAATTAAACTCCCGTACCATTAGCCAACGAAGAGTCGCCCGGATCACCGCGTTGCAGCTCTAGATTAATTTCTAGACTGGACCGAGGAAAGTCCGGACTTCACAGAGCAAGGTGGTGGGTAACGCCCACCCGGAGCAATCCGCGGGAAAGTGCAACAGAAAGTAAACCGCCAATAGCAATATTGGTAAGGGTGAAACGGCGGTGTAAGAGACCACCAGTGCATGTAGTGATACATGTAGCTATGTAAACCCCACCTGAAGCAAGACCAAGAAGATAGTGCGTTGCTCGCGCAAGCTATCGGGTAGGTTGCTTGAATCTGCAAGCAATTGCAGATCTAGATGGATGGTGATCGGTTCGAAAGAACTACAGGATCCGGCTTATAGGGCGACTCTTCTTCCAATTAGGGGGGCGCAGGTTAAAACTGCGCTCACCTTTCTGCATTTTGTTTGTACAAGTTGTTACATAACCTGTCGCAGATTTGTATGTTTTTATGGGGAAACGATGGGCAAATATGGGCAGTTTTGTGGGCAGATTTCTGACTACAAACAACTTCGCTTGTGACAGGAAACCCTCAGAATTTACGAGTATGTTTGAGTAGAGATAGATGGTGGTCATGCAAATCAATATCGACAAGAAAACTGGAATTTTATCAGGGGTCATAGCAGTACTCATTGGCGTCACTATTTTCTTAATGGGCACTCAAAATAGCTCTTCAGGTTTGTTTGGGATGAACCACTCAGCCATGGATGGAGAAAACAACTCAACGAACTCCAGTTTGCTTGGTTCAGATGCAATGTTCTTTGAAATGATGATTCCTCATCACCAACAAGCCGTTGATATTTCTGATCTGGCCATCTCTCGTTCCAAAGACACCGAACTTATTGAATTGGCTAAGAAAATTAGAAATGGACAAGCCGCTGAGATTATTCAAATGAAAAATTGGCTTGCAGATGCGGGCGATAGTTCAATGATGGGCCACGGTATGAATCACGGAATGAACCACTCCATGGGTGATGGAATGGGTGGAATGCTCACCGAATCTGAACTGGATACCCTTAACTCTCTTAGTGGCTCAAAATTTGATAACTACTGGCTGAGGGGCATGATCACCCATCATGAAGGTGCTCTCCACATGGTTACGATGATTAAGGATTCGAATCGCTCAGAAATTCAAAACTTTGGAAAAGAAATTGTCTCTGTTCAAACTGCCGAGATTGAGCAAATGAAAAAAATGCTCAATCGAATTGGATAAGAAAGACTTAAGTATGCTTAGTTTTAGAAGAATTACTATTGGATTTCTAGTTCTCACACTTGTGGGTGTATTTGGGTTCAGCAATATCGCATACGCCCAAACTCTTGACTCAGTCTCACACATCCACCATGTCAAAGTCATTGAAAAAAACGTGCTTGTCTTAACTCACGAGGGCCTCTTTGAATTAGTTGGTAAGAATGAAATGAAGTTAGTTGGAAAAGATAAGTTTGATGTAATGGGATTTACAACTTTGGATAAAGCTTTGATTGCTAGCGGACACCCTGCGCAAGGTTCCAATATGCCTAATCCAATTGGCCTTGTTAGATCCATTGATGGTGGCTTAACCTGGAAAGCAGTCTCTTTGGTCGGAAAAGTTGATTTCCACTTGCTATAAGGCGCCAAAACCGATCTTTACGGTGCAGATTCACAAACTGGAAAATTAATGTACTCAGCAGATTCTGGTCTGACATGGCGAACTTTAGGAACAAACATCTATACAGATATTGCTGTTTCACCTGAAATGTCAGGAATGGCTATTGCGATTAAGGATTCAGACTTACTGCTCACCGCTAATTCTTTCAAATCATCGACAAAGATCAAAAGTAATCTCAAAATTACTCAAGTCGAATGGCGTAAATCAGGACTTTATGTATTGAGTGGCAGTTCGCTCTTTAAATCAACAAATACAGGTAAAACTTGGAAGAAACTGAACACATTTAGGGGCGCTCCTGGCATTCTGAGTGCCAGTGATCAGATGATGCTGGTAACTGTGGTCTCAGATATCTATACGTCGTTGGATGCTGGCAGGAAATTCAGACTAGTTCCCTAAACTCACTTATGCGGCGAATCTTCACCATATTTAGAGTTCGCTGAGTAAATTTAGTCTCAGCTCGAAACACGTAATATTTCAAATGGAATTTCCCTTGGGTGACCTCTAATATTTGGGGGTGTTTATTAGGGCTGTGAAGGTGCGATGGCTAGCCGTGCCACTTACTGCCCTTTTTCTTCTTTTTAGTTCAGGAGCTGCTGCAGCACCTGACTGCCATGTTGCATCGACGGTGCAACCGACGAGCCAATCTGAGGCAGTGAGTAGTCACGCAGGGCACACACATAGTCATTCACCTCAAGTAATCACCAGTGCTGTTTCGAATTCTCAAGAAACACTTCTTTCTGTGGGAAGCACGCTCAGCAGTGAAATATGTGTTGTGGTTGGATTCATCGTTTTGCTTTTGCTTCGCTTCTCACGTGCGATTAGATCAACGCTCACGGCGAAGCAATTTTCTCTACCGAGATATCAGGCACCCCTATTTCTGTCCAAAAATCTGGGTTATCTCAATTTAAATCATCTTCAGTTGGGGATAATTCGCATCTAATTCTTCTCTCGTCCAGAAATTAATTACGAGAAAAGGAGTTTTTATGCTGAAAAAAATCAGTATTTTATTGTTGGCTGTTGGGGTCATTCTGATTCCAAATGGCGCTAATGCTTCGACGCATGCAAAGTCATTACAAAATCTAGGCATGAATGAAATCATGTTTGCCCAGATGATGATTCCGCATCATGAGCAAGCGATTTCTATGTCGGAAACCGCTCTTAAGAAGAGTCGCAACCAGGCAATTTTGAAACTCTCTAACCAGATAAAGAGCCTTCAAGGCACTGAAAAGTCACAATTGGCGTATTGGCTGAAAGCGACAGATTCTTCAATGACGATGGATCACGATATGCAGATGTCTGGAATGTTAACTACGAAGGAACTTGCTTCACTGAAACGTCTAACTGGAACCCAGTTCGATCGGACATTCCTGCAACTGATGATCAAGCATCATCAGGGGGCACTTGAAATGGTTGATCTCATTTCTGATTCCAAAAATGCGGAGGCTAAGGCGCTTGCTAAAGCCATCAATTCTGCACAAAGTAAAGAAATAACATCCATGAAACTACTTCTTAAGAAATTGAAATAAGGAGAAATTGAATGCGTAAAGTACTTGTAAGTATTGCGACCGTGATTGGTCTAGTTTTAAGCTCGAATGTTGCCTTTGCTGATACGGTAAAACCAGGTGCAAGCATGACACACATGAAGACCGCTGCAGGAGTTGCATCAACTCTTGAAGCAGCAGGTGTAATTCTTTATGTTCAAGGTGGAGCAACATCTGCTGTTGTTGGTGACAATCTGAGTGCGGCAACCAGCCAGGTTGTTTTTCATATTCCAATAACTGCAAATAAGGCTGGTGTTCAACATGTTGGAAGCAACATTATTTTCTTCAACACAGAAAACAACCAGTACCTCACACTCAAAAATCCAGTTATTGATCTAGCCACGGGAGTCGTTTCAGCCACAGTTCCACAGGCAGGAGATGCGATCGTAGATATTTTAACAATCACTAATGCGTCAACTGCTAAGCCAAAGATCACAAACGATAAGAAGGCAAAGCAGCGTACAACTGCCTACACAGGTACCACATTGGTTCTTGCGCCAGGAGTAGCTGCAACCATCGCATCAGTCTTAGGTCTACCAGCTGGTTCATTGCCAGATGGATTGGCCTTTGGAACAGCTGATGTCACTCTGTACAGCAAGTTGAAGTGAGGACTAAAGATGGAACCAATCTCGCGTCGTTCTTTGATTGCAGGTGTTTGCGCTGTTGTCGCTTTAGGTGGAAGTGAGATCCCCGCTGCAGCAAATGCGGCGGTGAAGAAGCTTCCTGGTGGTCGCATATCGGTAAACCTCAATGCAGTGCCGGCATTAGCAAAAGTTGGTGGGGCAACAAGAATTGGTTCCGTAAAGGGGGTGCCAGTAGCGATCGCTCGTACTGGCACCTCTCAATACATTGCCCTTAATCTTTTATGCCCACATCAAGGAGTAACTGTCACGCGAAATGAGAGTGGATGGGTTTGTAATGCCCACGGCTCTGAATTCGAACCTGACGGTGATTTGGTGTTAGGACCAGCAACGACAGGGCTTACCCGCCTTCCTATGAAGATCTCAAAGGGTGTAGCAACAATCGGGTAGTAAAGAAGTTGCTTGCCAGATATGTGTGGGAAGGCCTCGAGAAATCGAGGCCCTTTCTATTTCTCCGGCTTATAGGGCGACTCTTCTTTTCTAAATTCACAGGGTATTCACACCAGTGGTTACCGATTTAAAGAATTTGAGCCGATAGGTTCCGCGAATGAAAATTAAAACTATTGCAATTTCTGCAACAGCATTTATTCTTTTGGGTGGAGTATTGGGAGTTCAACAATACATTTCATCGCAGATTACTTCAAAGGTTGAGCGAGAGATGCCCAATGCTTCAGGTATTAGCGCCTCTGTTCCATTGGCAGATGTACCAAGCAATCTGACTTCTGATTCAATTAAATCTGCAGACATAAACATCAAGAGTTTTGCTCTTAAAGGGAGCGGCACAAAGACTTCGCTAGACATCTCCGCATCAAATATCAGTAAAGCAAAACCAACCCTAGTTGGCTCTTTGGAAGTAACGGCTACTATTCCTGCATCGACAATTACAAAATCATCCGAATTCAATGATGCACAAATTGTGGGGAATACTTTACAAGTGTCTGCAGGAGCAGGTAGAATGAGCACAGCGCTCCTAATTCCAAAGTACTCAAATAGCCAGCTTTATTTTGAACTTCAGAGCGTTTCAATCCTTGGCAATCAAATCCCTGCTTCATCATTACCGGCCGATCTTCAAACTCAAATTAAAAGCAAGAACCAAAGAAGCCTGACGCCACCTAAGGGGCTTAAAGTTAAATCAGTTTCACTCAGCAGTAAGGGGCTCTCTGTCAAAATGTTCGGTAGCAATGTTCAACTGGGCAATCTCGGGTCCGGCTTATAGGGCGACTCTTCTTCACATAATAGTTACTGCGAGTAACTTCACTTTTGTGACATAATTCGAGTACGGTTGTTTGGTAGTAATTAGGACTTGGTCAATTCCAAGTCCTTTTTGCTTTCTATTCCAACTCTTAAGTTATGTGCAATACTTCCACTACGCATGTTTGGTAGTAATCGGGACTTGGTTTATATCCAAGTCCCCTTTGCTTTAGCACATTCATCTTTCATCCACAGGCCTCTTCATCACACAGTTTCGATAGTGGGTAACGTCCTAACTTCACGCTCGTGATGGGGGCGTGTTGTAATTGGCAGCCTGTTCGTTTACCAAACAATCGGAGAGGGTTCGAACCCCGTCGTCTCCACCACAGTCTTAGTTACTGCAGTTCGGTCTATTGGTAATGGTCAAGAGAATTGCAATAGCTGTGCATGGGAGAGCCTCGAGAAATCGGGGCTCTTTCTTTTTTACTCTGGCTTAGAGGATGATTCTGGCAATGACTGAAGGTAGTTGTGTATTTTTAGTCACAATTTATTAGCGAGTCCTTCTCAGAAGGCCGACAAAATAGTCGAAACTGGTAAAGTTTTGCCATGCACTCGGCAACTAAAAGCAATCAGCACTTAGCCCTGCTCTTTGCAATTTTTCTAGCTATATTTTCAACTGGGTTAGTGATTGCCCATCAGTGCAATGCCATGTCCAGTAATCCAGTTTCTACGCAACACCATCACTCTGATGCTGTGTCCGGATCAACTGTTGCAAGCAATCCACTCAATGTCTCATCAAATAGTAGTGAGCGATTAGTTGATTCTGGATGTGTGGCACTTTTCATCGTAGTGCTTTTACTTGGTAGAAAGTTTTTAGATGTTAGAGCCCCGAGGTCTAGATTGACTCGTTTTGTGAACTCAGTTCGAGAATCATCTGCTATTTATCGACCGCAGGTCTTCCAGCTAGCTCTTTCTCGTCCTCAATTGGGAGTCATCCGCATCTAATCCTTTCTCGATTAAATAGACAGTGTCTTATCAAATCGAGCAAAGGATTCCAAATGTTTAAGAAAACCGTATTACTGATTGCCGTTATTTCCCTTCCCTTCTTTACCCAGCCTGCAACAGCTGGTTCACATGCCAGTAGTCTGAAAAGTCTGGGCGCGAATGAGATCATGTTTGCTCAAGGCATGATTCCTCATCATCAGCAAGCGATTGACATGTCCACATCGGCCCTTGCGCGCTCTTCGAATACCAAAGTAAAAGCTCTTGCCTCAGGAATTATCTCTGATCAGAAAAAAGAGATTAACCAGATGAAGTATTGGCTTGCGGCAAAGAAAGCGCCCCTAAAGATGGGGCATGACATGGGACATGGCATGGGCATGGACGGAATGCTTTCTGAGAGTCAAGTTGCTGAATTGAAAAAGTTGCGGGGTCCAAAGTTCGATACCGCCTTCCTTAAAGCCATGATTGAGCACCACCAAGGTGCGCTCACTATGTTGTCAATGCTGAGTGGTTCAAAGAATTCAGAAGCGAGAGCACTGTCGAAGGAGATCCGAGCCGCGCAATCGGGGGAGATCTCATTAATGCAAAAGCTACTGATGGAAGTCTCGAAGTAAGCGAAGTTTTGGAGGCTGAGCATGAAGCGCTTCATCGCTGCTTTTTTAGTAGTTTTCTTTCTATTTGAACCTTCCTTTGCGTGGGCAGCTCCCTCGGTTTCAGGTGCGCAACGGGAGGTAGATAGATTGCGCACTCTGGCTGCGGATAAATACGAAGCAGCAAATGAAGCAACCATAAAAATTGCTTCACTCGAAAGAGAAACGACAAGTTTAAAAGAGCAGGAATCTCTCATCAAATCTGACCTGGAAGAGGCGAAAAAAGTTCTTGGCCGTATCGCTCTTCAAAATTATCAAGGCTCAGGATTTGGAACGGGACTCGAGTTGCTACTCAGCACCGATCCTTCGCAATATCTCTCCGATGCTTCCATGTTAAATGTGGTTGGTACCCGATATGCCAATGAAATTCGCAAGTACATGCTAACGAAGCAGAAAGTTCAATCCTCACAGCTTGTAATAGCCGACCGAGTGAATCTGCTCAAGTCCGAAAATATCAAACTAAGTAGAGAGGTTTCTGCAGCCAAAGCCGCCCTTGCGAAGGCAACTCGAATCCTTAACTCATTAAAAAAGGAAGATCGAGAGCGGCTGCTTAGTCAAGAAGCTGCAAGAGAAAATAAGATATTTAAAGATTCACAGAAATATGCGACTAGTTACGTCGGTGACAATTCAAGAGGTTCCACTGCGCTGAAATTTGCACTCAAACAGATCGGTGACATCTATGTGTGGGCAGCTGCCGGGCCAACTCGCTGGGACTGTTCCGGGCTCACGATGCGCGCTTATCAAGCAGCCGGGGTGTCACTACCTCACTCTTCTCGAGTGCAAGTGAGGTATGGAAAGTCGATTTCTTACGGTTCGTTGAAGCCCGGTGATTTACTTTTCTTTGGCAAACCAATTAGCCATGTCTCCATATATATGGGTGGCGGAAAAATGGTGCAAGCACCCCGACCAGGAAAAAAAGTCGAAGTAGTCAAATTAACGAAAATGTTTGGCAGAAAACCATTTGTAGGGGCTAGGCGACTATGACTAAGTTTAAGCTAATTAGAGGGCTAACTACTCTCGTCATTGTCTTCTTTTCGGTTTCGATATTGCCACCAGCTTTTGCCACCAAACATAAGCCTACGATTGCTCAGATTGAAGCGGCTAAGAAAATTGAAGAGGAAAAGAAGAAGAGTGCTGCAATTTCTGCAAAAAAACTCTCATCAGCATTAGGCAACCTCAAGAAACTTGCAATCCTTGCAGCTGAGGCCAACAAAAAATATGTATCGGCGATAAATGAGCTGGCGATTGCCGTCAGAGAACTTAACGTTGCGACCAAGGTGATGGAGGCAGCTGAAGCAGAGGTTTTTCAAACTCATCGTGATATTGGTAAATTGGCGGTAGCGGCTTATATCTCGGGAAGCAATATGGGCGGAATTGAAAATCTTTTAAGCGCCAATGGTCCGCAAGATGCAATTGACACTATCTCCTTACTTGATAATTTAGGATCAAAAAATAAGGTCGCACTTGAACGATTCAAGGCGGCTGAAGAAATCGCCAAGCAAGCTAAAGCAATCGCGGTCATTGCAAAGGAACGTCAAGTAAAGGTTACTGAAAAAGTTGCGGTAGCGAAGAAGGAAGCTGATGCCATTCGAGATGCTCAGCAAGCAGAAGTTGATAAACTGCAAGCGGTCCAAGATAAATTACAAAAGGAGCTTGCTTCCGCTAGAAAGGTACGACTGACCCTTGAGCAGAGGCGTCAGTTGGCGCTCTTGGAAGAGGCCAGATCGATCGAAGCTGGCAAGGTTCCTAATCAGGCAAAAGTCTGGCGTGGTGGCGGTCCCACAGGGGTAGCAAATTCAAGAACCACCGTCGATCAGAGGCTGAAGGCTGTTGAATTTGCTAAACGACAAGTGTTGGCAAAGAAACCATATGTTTGGGGCGATGAAGGACCAAACGCATTTGATTGCTCAGGGCTGGTTTACGCTGCCTATAAATCTGCTGGGCTGGGTTGGCCAATCTGGGATCGCCTTAACTCAGGGTTGTTTTATACCTACACCAAGCAGATTCCAATAGCAGAAATGGAACCGGGTGACTTAATATTTTATTCCTACAAAGGAACACAAAGCACCATTCACCATATGAGTATTTATGCAGGTGGCGGAATGATGTGGGAGGCCAGATCAACCAAAAAAGGACTTAGGTATTCAGATATTTACAGTATGCCCGGAATGATGCCATTTGCGGGCAGGGTTTAGTCGGAAATAGAAGCAATAGAGATGAGGAAAAAATGAGGACGTTAGCCATAAAGAGCATAAGAGTCAGATTTCTAACCCTTGCCATCGTTGCGTTCTTGGGTTTGAGTGACGGAGCAAGCGCTGCAACTCTTGATTCCGTCTCACATATACATCATGTGAAAGTTGTAGAAAGCAAGATACTTGTTTTAACTCATGAGGGGCTTTATGAGCTAGTTGGCAACAATGAGATGAAGTTAGTAGGAAAAGATAAAATTGATGTGATGGGGCTGACACCCTTAGGAAAGGTACTATTTGCAAGCGGACACCCTGCTCAAGGATCTAAAGCACCAAACCCAATTGGCCTCGTTAAATCTATGGATGGAGGATTAAGTTGGAAAGCCATCTCTTTGGTTGGGAAAGTTGATTTCCACTCTTTAGAAGGTGCCGGCAGTGAGCTCTATGGCACAGATTCACAGAGTGGGAATTTACTGTATTCATCAGATTCTGGAAAGACATGGAAATCTTTAGGGACGAGTACCTTTGCAGATATTGCAGTTTCACCCGAGCTGCCAGGAGTAGCTATAGCACTTAAGAATTCTGAATTGCTAATTACCAAGAATGCATTTAAATCAACAACTAAAATTAAGAATAGCCTCAAATTCACCCAGATCGAATGGCGAGATTCGGGTCTATACGCTCTGGGCGGAAACTCGCTCTACAAGTCAACAAATTCTGGTAAAACTTGGATAAAGCTCAGCACATTTAAAGGCGCTCCTGGGATTCTCAGCGCTAGCGATCAGTTAATGCTGGTAACTGTGGGGTCAGATATCTATACATCCACCAATTCCGGAAAAAGTTTCAAAGTGATTGCTTAATCCAGATGATGAGGTGACTCTTCTTTAGATCTAGTTACTGCGAGTAACCGTGCATCTATGCAATACTTTCTCCACGACGGTTTGGTAGTAATCGGGACTTGGTTAATCACCAAGTCCCTTTTGCTTTCCACTTCAACTCTCAAGTTATGTGAGATACTTGGCACACAATAGTTTGGTAGTAATCGGGACCTGGTTAATAGCCAGGTCCCTTTTGCTTTCCACAGAATTGATTTATCAACAGGTAGTTTCGGTTCTAATTTGGAGTACTGCTCACTTGCGTAACTTCGCTCCAGTGATGGGGGCGTGTTGTAATTGGCAGCCTAATCGTTTACCAAACTATTGGAGCGGGTTCAAACCCCGTCGTCTCCACCACAGTCTTAGATGTTTCAACTCGACCTATTGGTAATGGTCAAAAGAGTTGTATCAGCTTTGCATGGGAGGGCCTCGAGAGATCGGGGCCTTTTCCAATTCCTTGGCCCCTATATAATTCAGCCATGATTCTTGAAATCGCCTTTATGGAAGTTTTACCTGATAGCCATTTGAAATTTGAAACTGCAGTAAAGGGGGCAGTTTCGGAAATCTTGTCCAAGTCGAAAGGCTTCATCGATTTCGAAATGCACAAGGGAATTGAGCGAGCAAATACTTACACATTGCTTATTCACTGGCAGACCCTGGAAGACCACACCGTGGGATTTCGTCAGAGCGATGCATTTATCCAATGGCGAGCAGCTATCGGCGGAAACTTGGTAAGCCCACCTCAGGTCGACCACTGGTCGGGCGTATAGGACGACTGATGAAAATCGATTCCGTAGATCTCTTTTATTTGCGCATGCCAGAGGTGCTAGATATCGGTGATGGTAGCCAAGATGCGCTTTTAGTGCGCGTTACTGCAGATGGCTATGTTGGATGGGGAGAGGCTGAGGCGTCACCACTTACTTCGATTGCAAGCTGGATTGCTCCTATGTCACATAGCGCCTGCCATCCAGTAATTGACTCAGTTTTGGGCGAACCACTGAATTCACCGGAAGATATTTATGCAATTTCTCGTAAAGTACGAGCTAATTCCTTCTATGCCATCATTCAAAGTGATTTAACGCTTTCTGGAATTGAGATTGCACTGTGGGATTTGCTTGGTCAGGTAAGGCAAGAGCCCATCTATAGATTGCTTGGCTATAAAGAAGCCACTCGTAAACTTCCATACGCTTCTGTTCTATTCGGAGATACCGCAGAAGAAACGTTGAAGAAGGCAAGTGAGATTAGAAAAGCTGGATTTAGTGCAATTAAATTTGGGTGGGGCCCTTTTGGACGTGGAAGTGTGCAAGATGATGCAGACCATATTCATGCTGCGCGAGAGGGCATTGGGGCTGATGCACACCTGATGATCGATGCTGGAACTATCTTCCACGAGGATGTGGAAGCCGCTGCCGCAAGATTGCAGGCGCTTTCTGATGCACGTGTTCTTTGGTATGAAGAACCTTTTGACGCTGCTGCGTTAGCTTCATATGGCGAATTAGCAAAGCGCACACCCAAGGTTAAGTTAGCTGGTGGAGAAGGTGCGCATAATCCATTCCAAGCAGAGCATTTGATCGACCACGGTGGAGTTGGGTTCGTTCAAATCGACACTGGATATATTGGTGGAATTGGCGATGCCTACCGTGTTGCTCAATATGCAAAGGCACGAGGGGTTCAATTTGTAAATCACACCTTCACCTCACACTCAGCACTTTCAGCCTCATTACAGCCCTTCGCAGGGCTTAAAGATTCTTGGATTACCGAGTATCCGATGGAACCTAAGTCACTTTGCGTTGAATTGACTGTAGATAAAATTGAAGTCGAAAGCGATGGAATGATTACTATTCCTGATCGCCCGGGAATCGGTCTTGAAATCAATTTAGTGGCCGTTAAAAAGTACTTGGTTGACACCGAGATAAAGGTGGGCGGAAAAGTTCTTTACACAACACCAACTCTTTAGGTGAGTTTCTCCTTCAGCTTTTAGGGCTACTCTTCTTTAGATCTAGTTACTGCGGGTAACCGTACATCTATGTAATACTTTAGCCACGCATGTTTGGTAGTAATCGGGACTTGGTTAATCACCAGGTCCCTTTTGCTTTCGATTGCAGCTCTCAAGTTGTGTGCAATAATGATTATGCACTTCGGGTTTGGTAGTAATTAGGACTTGGTTAATTCCAAGTCCTTTTTGCTTTTTCACAGTCATATTTCATCCTCAAGCCCCTTCATCACACAGTTTCGATGGTGGGTAACGTCTTAATTTCACGCTCGCGATGAGGGCTCTTGCTATTTTCAATACTCTTGATTATTGCCCTTTTCATTCATCTAGTTCACATGAACTGAGGAATAAAGCACAAATAATTGTTGACATTTGAATAATTCCCACCTAGGTTTTCATTACTATCTCGTTTAGGAGTCGAATAATGGCAAGAATGTGTTTTATGTTCGAAATATTCGAAGGTCAAGAGGCCGAGTACAAGAAGCGTCATGATGAAATCTGGCCTGAGTTGGTAACAGCGATTAAGGATGCCGGCTTTAAAAATTACAGTCTTTTTCGTCGCGGAGTTCACGTTATTGGGTATTTTGAAGTTGAGCCTGATGTGAAGACAGCTTTCGAAAAGCTTGGCAAGAGTGAGGCAAATGCTCGCTGGGCAGAATGGTTTAAAGATGTCATCGTTAATTTGACCGATAACCAGGGAAACCTGCTTGAGTTTAAAGAAGTCTGGCACCTAGACTAAAAAAGCCTGGGATTCGGTGTTATTACAAATTGAGCTTATGCGTCGGCGGGACGCATAAACAATTCGATTGGGTAACCATCTGGATCTAGCAGATACAAAGAACGCCCGCCAGCATTTGGTCCTTCAGTGATGTCAACGCAACTTTCGCTACGTGCGATGTATCCCATTTTGAACATCTTTTCTGCAATTTCATCAATTTTTGAAACGTAGAAGCTAATGTGCCCGCCACCAAAATCGCAGGGACGCGATGCCGCTGACAGTTTTTCAATACCTTGATAATCCAGTAGCTCGATAAATCCGCCACCAGGAACTTCAAGAAAGGCAACGTTTATCGCATCAAATTTTAGATTCAGGACCGTTCTTAAGTAAGGACCATTGAGGAGCTTTTCAAACTTCACCTTAAGCCCAAGTCCGTCGTGATAAAACTTCAGGGATTTTTGCAAATCCTTAACAGTAATTCCGCCGTGAAAAAATCCCAATATTTCGCCCATCTCTCATTCCTTTCGGTTGGTTGTTTGTTGCGGGAAAACTACATAACGATTCCACCATCTTGGCTGAGAGCTTGTCCTGTGAAGTAGGAGCCCTCATCCGAGATGAGAAAGAAAATAAAGCCAGCTGTTTCATATGGCTCTGATGCCCGACCTAGAGGCACTGAAGTTAAGCGCTTTGACGTGATGTCTTCAACGGGGATTCCACGAATTTCGGCAAGTCTTTCTAAAACTTTGTCTTGCATCGGAGTATCAACAATGCCTGGGCAAATCGCATTGACGCGCACACCTTTTGATCCAAATGCATAAGCGAATGAGCGCGTAATCGAAAGCACCGCCGTCTTAGAGGAGGCATAAACAGCAGTTTCTGGAGTTGTCGCCAGCTTGGCAGAGACTGAACTTAAGTTAACAATGCTCGCACCTGTTGTCATCGTGCGCCCGATCCGGCTTGTCAGGTCCCAGACAGCCTCTACGTTAACTGCATAGATATCGCGAATATCTTGAACGGTGAATTCAAGAATTGGTTTCAAGCGAATGAGCCCAGCGGCATTAACTAGGGCATGTGCACCTTGTGCGGCTGCTACTAACTTATCGCGGTCCTCGCTCTTGGAGAGATCGGCAACAAGGTGCTCAACGCCCGTGACCTTCTCCAACGCATCCTTATTCATATCCACGGCAATGACTCGCATGCCTTCATCACGCAACCTGATGGCAGTTGCTTGACCAATTCCAGAAGCTGCGCCGGTAACTACCGCGAGTTTTCCTTTATGAGACATCTTTTCCCCTTAATTGAAAGTCGAACTTCGGTAGAACTGCAGAATCAAAACAGTATTGGAAGGTGTGGGCTGGCGGCAATAGATTTCCTAGAGTGAAAGTTGACATTAGGAGGTCAGGGCTAAGGCATAGATACCGATGGCAATCGCAATGGCGCTAAAGACCACTGGGCGTGAAGGACGAGTTCGATAAACGATTACCTCAATCAGAATTACCCACAGTGGAATAGTCGCCATCACCGACTGAGCAACTACGGGCGAGCCTTCGCGGATCGCATAAATAGAGGCAAGCCATCCCATGCTCATAAAAAATGATCGCCTTACTAGTTGCAGGAAATCTCGCCAATGCAGCCCTATAGGCGGGAAGATGGCCATGAAAATAAAACCAGCGAGCAATTGGCGAACAATAAAAGTTTCAGTTGTGCCCACTCCGGCCCTATCTAGAAGGACAACAGCCACAGTCACAAGGCCACTTAATACGCCAATGACAATCATGAGAAAAATTGCTGTAAATGAACTAACTCCAGCCAGACTCTTGCGTAGTGGAAATATTGTCGCAAATACCAATACAACTACCAGCAGAACCTGTATCGGAATAATGCTGGCTCCCAGTGCAATTGGTCCAGCAAGCAGTACCACCGCCGGCGTGAGAGCTTGCCCGACAGACATCACAGATGCCGAACTCCGAGAGACCATTCTGAAGATAATTCCAGCCACCACGCCACTGCCTATAGCTCCCACAATATGTAGATAAGGAACTGATCCAGACCAAAGAATCCAACGTGGCCCAAATGGGATTAATGGAAATACAAAGAGAGCGTTGAGAACAAATAGTGGGCCTATTGCTTTATAAATCGAGATGTTGAGCGCAACGCCCCTAGTTAGAAAGATTCCAACTGCAAAGGCGAGTGCTGCTGCAATGGCGAGAAGCAAGCTCACACATTGACTATACCCTTCCTATCTTACGAATATAGAGATAAGGTATCTCCATTCGCATATAAATTGCTGCTTTAAGTTGGCATGATGGGGAGGTTGCTGGTGCAGACAATTCACAGCCGTGCAGATGAGAAGTTTTTATCGACTGAGTATTTTCAAAATCCATATCCCATATATCGAGAAATCCTAGAGTCCAGCCCAATTTTTTGGAGTGAAAAAGCACGCGCCTGGATTGTGAGTCCTTTTCAAGAAGTAGAAGATGGGCTTCATTTAGATGTTTTCACTCAGAAACAGCGCATGCTCAAAGCGAGTTCTCATTTCACCGCAGATGAATTAGCAAAAATGCCACACATACTTACTAACTTGAGCAATTAGGTGGTGTTTCAAGATCCACCAGAACACACTCGTTTACGCCGCTTAATTAGTAAATCCTTTACACCTCGTAGCATCAACGCACTTGAGCCTAAAATTGAAGCTATCGTCTCCAATTTACTTGATGAGGCGATGAAGAAAGAGACCTTTAATTTAGTTGATGAATTCTCATTCCAACTACCAGCCATGGTTATTTGCGAGCTACTTGGAATCCCACTTGAGAAACAATGGGATCTCAAACGCTGGTCAGATGGTGTGGCTGGATTTACCGCCTCTGCTCGAATTACTCATGAACAAGCAGCATATGCCGAAGAGGTAGCACGAGAAGCCGAGGAATATCTCATGGGCTTCTTCGAGCAGGTTCGTAAAACACCCAATGATGGACTCTTAAGCAGAATCATTAATTCACAAGGTGCCGAAGATGGATTAACGGATAAAGAAATAGTTGGTCTAACAATCAACCTATTCTTTGCTGGTTTTGAAACAACTGAAGGATTAATTGGCAATATGGTGATGACGCTAGTCAATCACCCTGAGCAATTGGCTTTATTGCGCAGTAATCCTGAATTAATGGATGCAGCGGTGGAAGAGACTTTGCGCTATGAATCCTCGATTTTAAAACAATCTCGAGTTGCGAGTGAAGATATCGAAATTCTTGGCGAAACTATTAAAGCTGGTGATTATGTTCATTTTATGATTGGCGCTGCAAACTATGATCCGGCACGCTTTTCCAACCCTGAAGTATTTGATATCACTCGAGCAGATGCCGGTAACATCAGTTTCGGCCATGGTATCCATTTCTGTATTGGGGCCCCCCTTTCCCGTCTTGAAGCCCGAATCGCCATGCGTCAATTGCTGGAGCGGATGCCTAAGCTTTCAATCCTTGACCCACAACCAACATTTCCGGAACTACTTGCTGTCCGTAAACCACTTCAACTATGGGTGACTAACGCGCAAGTGAATTGAATTAGAAGTTATATAGGCGCTTTGCATTAGTACGGCAGATTGCTTCTTGCTCTGAAGCGCTAAATGTTGAGATGTAATCGCGCGTAAAGCCCATAATGATGTCGTATGAGCTGTAGAGACGATCCACTGGCCAGTTAGAGCCAAGCACACAACGATTTGGACCAAATGCTTCCAAGCACACTTCAGCCCATTTACGCAGTGATTCCTTGCTAAAACGTGGGTCCGTCATTGGCATACCAGAAATCTTCATGGTCACATTGGGAGCTTTTGCTAATTCGCGTACTGCCTTTGACCAGTTGGCAAAGTACTCATCATCACGCGCACGTGGGAATCCAATGTGCTCCAGAACAATCTTCAAATCTGGGTGACGCTTGGCCAGCTCTACGGCTGCGCCCATATTCGGCCAGCCGCAGTCAAGATCAAAGACAACATTTTGCTTGGTGAGTTTCTTCAGTGATGCCTCATATGCGGGATTGATTTCACCACTTGCCAACATGGGCTCTGCATTGAAATCTCGGATACCGGCATAGAGCGGAGATTCGGCATGTTCATCTAGTTGCTGGGCCGCCTCTGGTGCTCCAAGTGGGCAGTCGGCGACGATTCGCATCGGCACTGGACCAGTTTTTGCCATTTCCGTCAACCATCGAGTTTCAGTGACTGGGTTTGGCGAACCAATTGCTGCTTGTACGTGAACGAATGCTTCGATACCTGCAAAGCGAGCCTCTGACCAAAGATCATTAAGTACGAATGCTTCGGACTTAATGGCATCGATATTTCCAATAATCGGATGAATAAAGTCCGGACTAAGCCAAACCCACTTGAGCTCTGGATGTTTAAAATCCCAAAGGTGAATATGAGTATCAATAATTGGAATAGGTGTGCTCATGTGGGGCCTCTCAGTAATGGTTTTTCACTAGAACCTGCTGGCTCTAAGTTACCGCGTGGGCGCCCAAAATTGAAGACCTCGGGAGCCCCTTATTTAAATCGGGTACCTATCTGCGAGCCAATGGTGAGGGCAGTCTTGATATTGGCAAGTGACTCTCGGTGCGTATAGAGCGGGGCCTCTAGAAGTCCTGCTTCCACATATTGAGCAAATGCATTGACCTGATGGATCAGCCCAAGGTGTTCGACCAAGCCCGATTCATCACTCCAGGTCGCAAGCGGCTCATTGAGCCCATTGCCATGCAGCGTTACCGATGTTGATGAAAACCATGGCGGCCCAAAAGAGATGCTGCCCTTGGGGCCAGAGATAGCGGCGGTAATGGGCATCGAGGTTCGAGCTGAGAGCACAAAGTTAGAGCGGGCCCCACTTTCAAATCTCATAAAGGCATGAGTCTCTTCATCTATTTCATTGTGGTGCAGCTTTCCAAAACCATGAATCTCACTGGGCTCACCTAGAAATTCTTGCGATAGAGCAATGGGGTAGATGCCCATATCAATGATTGGGTTACCGCCACCGAGTGTGTAAAGCCGGGCAACTCCCAAGTTTGCTTGGCAGAAACTAGAAACAACTAATTCAACATCGCCAATGGCGCCATCTGCCACCAGCTGTCGTGCGATATCCATATGCGGCAGGAAGCGAGTCCACATCGCCTCCACTGCCAAGACCTTCTTCGCTTTAGCAGCAGCATAAATCTGCGCTGCTTCACTAACGTCCATCGTAATTGGTTTTTCAATTAATACGTGTTTACCTGCATTAATTGCAATGAGCGCAACTTCAAGTCGGTTAGAGGGAAGAGTGCCAATATAAATTACATCAATATCTGGGCGGGCGGCTAGCTCTTCGTATGAGGCATAAAAATCAGCGATGCCAAATGTCTTTGCAAAAGTCTCTGCCTTACCTGGTGTTCTAGAGGCAACTGCAACAAAATTCTGCCTTGAATTCTTCTGCGCAGTCTTAATCATCTGCTCAGCGATCCAGCCAGCGCCGAAGATTCCCCATCGCAGCGGCCGTGAATCTTCTGGTCTAAAGAGATGCGGCTTGGGAAGTGATGTCATTGAGGCAACTTATCTCTACTTATCCAGATTTGGAACGGTGACAGGGCGCAGCTATCCGAGATCCAGGAAGACCTTCTCGGTGATACCCCTCTTTGTTGAACTTCTCCGGAGAAACTTCTTCTAAATCCAGGCAACGAGGAGTACCGTCACAGGAAACCTGGGCATTTCTGCCCACCTCAAAGGAGTTGTCATGACAGATTATGTTGCACCCGGTAACTACGGGTGCATACTGACACTTCTTACTTAAAGCCCAACTTCTGCGCTTCGCGAACCGCCACTCGGTCTAACTCTGGATGATCTGCTAAGAACTTCTTCACTGCTCGATTATCAATCCGCGATAGATCTCTTAACGCCCAACCAATAGCTTTGGCAATAAAGAATTCTGATTCGTTGGCGTGCTGATGCATGAGTTCAAAGAGAAGTGCAATATCAGTCTCAGATTTGCGCCCACGTTGGTGTTGGATTGCCGCTCGATTAAGCCACATATTTGGACTCTTACTCCAACTACGCATCAGTTTCACCGATGGGTATTTCACAGTCAGTGGAGAGATGGCAACGGATCCCAGGGTGTCAACTGTGTCCCACCACGACTTGTGGCTGACTAGGTACTCAACATGATCTGCTAAGAATTTTCTATCAGCGCAATCAATGAAGTAATCAATGAGATCGCAACCGGCATAGTGGTACTCGCGCTCCGGCAATTTCCACAAGGCTTTCGCTGTCAGACCTAATTCATCTGATGTGGGAATGGGTAACGACTTAAATATTTCCTTAAAGAGTTTGCGCCGCTCAGGTGCTCTGACTCCGAGAAAGGGCGCAGCGCCCTTCATATATGCATAAGCACCAAAGGCCACTGATTTATCACCCAGTGGGGGCAATTCTCGTGTGAGCGCCTTCACGGCCTGCACATTAAATCCGGACATATTGGGATTTTACTTTGTTTCACCAAAGCCTTTGCCGTATTCTCCTCTTCAATTAAGGGGAGTACCTAGATACAGCTACCTCGTCAATACGGTGTGAAAACCCGGGGCGCTGGCCGAGATTCGGTTAGGAAGACCTTGACCTCGTTCTTACATACGCGCGTCAAGGGGAGAAAACTATGGATGTTTCACTAACTGTTTGGTCAATAACAATCGGAGCAATTATTGTTCTGATTGCCGTCGATCTATTTACCGTGAGTGCTAAACCTCACGAAGTTAAATTCAAAGAAGCAGCCAGCTGGTCACTGTTCTATATTGGTATTGCAGTGGCATTTGGGGTGTGGGTCTTGCAAGAATATGGAAGCACCGCAGGTACTGAGTACTTCGCCGCCTACCTAGTCGAGAAATCACTTTCCGTAGATAACCTCTTCGTATTCGTCATTATTTTGGCTCAGTTTGCTGTTCCAAGCATCTATCACCAGCGAATTCTTCTTATTGGAGTGATTTTGGCGCTGGTCTTACGAGGCATCTTCATTGCAGTCGGTGCCGCCGCCCTTGCTGCGTTCTCATTCACCTTCGTAATTTTTGGTGCCATCCTTATCTGGACCGGTGTTGGGCTCTTTAAGCACTGGGATGAAGATCCTGAGCCAAATGACAATGCGATTGTGAAGAAGATTAGAGCTCGCATCAAGATGGTCAATGAATATCATGGTTCAAAAATGTTTATCCGCATTGATGGCAAGCGAATTGCAACCCCAATGTTCTTAGTCATGATTGCCATTGGCTCGACCGATTTACTCTTCGCCCTCGACTCAATCCCAGCAACCTTCGGGGTTACTTCAGAGACATTTTTGGTATTTGCCGCCAACGCCTTCGCACTCCTTGGATTAAGAGCGCTCTACTTCTTAGTCAAAGGCTTGTTGGATCGCCTTATCTATCTCTCACTTGGACTATCAATTATTCTGATGTTTATCGGCGTAAAACTGATCATGACCTACCTGCACGAGCAGTTTGATTCAATCCCTAAGATTTCCACTCCGATTGGGTTAGCCGTTATCGGGGGAATTCTTATAGTTTCAACTGTGGCCAGCCTCATCAAATCCAAATCCGATCCTGCTGCACGTGCCCATGCCGGGCGAGTAACATCGGGGCATGACCCAGAAGAGTAAATTTCTCGCCACCTGGAAAACACTTCCTGCCGGGATGCGAAAAATAATTGTCTCAGTCATTGGCTTTACCTTAATAGTTTTAGGCTTACTGCTGATTGTGCTTCCTGGGCCTTTTACTATCCCGTTCTTAGTCCTGGGACTTGCCATACTGGCGCTGGAATTTGCCTGGGCTGATCGAATGCTGGATCAAGTCAAAGCGCAGGGGAAGAAAGTTGATCCAAGAAAGTTGCTCAAGCGAAAACCGAAAAATCCAGAGCCTAATTAAGGGCAATCCGGTACTGACGTTTTCCAGATTCTAAGGCGTAGGTGTCATAGAGCTTTCTAGCTGTTGCATTATCTTCATCAGTATTCCAATAAAGACGCGAGCAGTTATTTTCTATCGCATAGCTCTTCACATACTCAATCAGAGCGCGCCCTACACCTTTTCCGCGCGCAGCTGGATCCACAAAGAGATCTTCCAGATAGCAATGCCCGTTTTCAGACCAGGTTGAGTTCTGCAGGCTATATGTCGTAAAGCCAACGATGAGGCCATCATGAATTGCAAGAGCGCACTTCATATTAAATTCTGAATCCAGAATTCGCTGCCAGGTGAGTTCGCTCTGTTCAGTCGAAAGCTCAGTCTTGTAAAAGTCGAGATAGCCCTGCCAGAGAATGAACCAACGTTGCTTATCTGCAGCTAGCGCAGCTCTGATTTCAAGAGACATTAGAGTGCAAATGAAGGGTACTTGTCGGAGACCAAGATAAATGCATAACCGTTCACACGGTTCCAAAAGCGCATGGTCTTAAGGACAAACTTGCCAGCCCACTTTGGATAATTTCCGGTCGCAGAAGTCATGATCCAGGCAATGAAAGTCATGCCGAGAGCTATCAGTGAGTAAATAACGCCAACAATGATGAGTGGAATTGCTAAGAACCACTTGACCAAAGGAAGCCATCGATTAAGTGCTTTCCCGCCATTGATATCTGGGAAAACTACCTCAATATTTTTGTTGCGCTCAATAGAGGGGTAATCATCAGTGAGCAGGAGAACATAGGCAACAACACGAGTCTGCAATTCAAGAAATGCGTGGTTGAAAGTCAGCAGGTAGCTTGGATAGACCTCACGGAATACCAGGGCAAGTAGCGCTGGCACGATGATAAATCCAGCGGCAAAACCAGCGTTGCTCTGAACGGCAAAGGAGCAGATGAAGACGGCGACTGGGAACACGAGGATGCCACGCCAAAAGACTGTGGTCTGATTACGCTTCTTATAGTTGATTTCCACATCTGTCTTTATTTGTTTGCTCATATCTTAATTCTATCTCGCACCTGTACTCTTAACTCCATGAGCGCGCGCGAATATGCAGTTATTACTGGAGCAAGTAGTGGAATCGGCGCGGCAACAGCGCGACTATTGGCAAGCAATGGTTATCACGTGATTGCCGCAGCAAGACGGGCAGATCGATTAGCTGCCCTTGCGGCAGAAGATCAGAACATTGAAGCCTTCACACTCGATGTCACCAAGCAAGATTCCGTTGATTCACTCACCAAGCACTTGCAAGGAAAACCAGTCTCCATTCTTATCAACTGCGCTGGTGGGGCATTTGATGCAGCTGCTATTAATGACTCAGATCCTGAAATTTGGAAGAAGACATTTGATATCAATGTTGTGGGTTCGGTGCGGATGGTCAAAGCAATGACCCCGCTGATGCAGGCATTTGGCCATGGGCATATCGTGATGATTTCATCAACTGCCGGACACCGCGTCTATGAAAATGGTGGAAGTTATGTGGCGGCAAAGTTTGCCGAAACTTCTCTCGTTGAAACACTTCGCCTAGAACTTAATGGGCAACCGATTCGGGTGACAGAGATTGCTCCTGGAATGGTCAAGACCGATGAGTTTGCCGTGCAACGCTTTGGTGGTGATACCGAAAAAGCGGCAAAGGTCTATGAAGGTGTCACAAGACCGTTGGTGGCAGAAGATGTGGCTGAGGCAATTAGATGGTCAGTGATGCTGCCATCTCACTTCAATGTGGATTCTTTAGTGATTCGCCCACTTGCGCAAGCACAGAGTCATAAGGTGTATCGACAACCGCTTTAACTTCTCTTTACGACTCGATACTTGGCAAGAGTGGGATCAGTTGCATAGGCGATGCGAACGCCTGCAGCACGTGAAGCCCCCAAACCCTCAACAATCTGGGCGGTAAGAATTTCACCAGGTGCAACAACTGCAACACCTGGCGGATATGGCGCAATCAGATCTGCTGAAATACACCCAATGGCATCACGGGCGCTGACTAACTCGGTCTCTGCAAAATAGGCATCACGCATAGAAATTGCGCGCTGTGGCACAACAGACCAACTCAGCGCCGCCGCACTCTCTCGCCGTTGTTCCTGTCTGCGCTTAAGAATCGGAATTAACACATCGGCTAAGTGGTCAAAATCTGCTTTGGTATCGGCAATAGTGCCCAGGAAGACAATCGTGTCTCGATCTGCCATCTCCACCCGAATTCCTTCGGCTTGTAGATCTTGCTCAATCTCAACTCCGGAAGCGCCCAGCTGCTGCACGCGCAGAACTATCTTGGAAGCATCAAAGCGGCCAGCTGGAAAATCGTGTGGATAGAGAAAGATAGGAAGGGCAAATTCTGCTTGCACCAGCTCTTTGAAGTGGTGAACATTTTCAAGCAGGGCGCCGATTAACTCTTCCCCGCGAGTTTGCAGAAGCGCGCGCACGCCATCGATGGAAGCAAGAGGTGCGCCAGCTGGTGAAGTTGTGTGGGTTGTTTCAAAGCTTTGTTCCAAACGTTCTGCGCTAAGCAACGTGGTGCGGGCAAGTAAGAGTGCGGAGGCGCTATAACCAGGCAGAGCTTTATGTGTACTAGTGATCAGCGCATCAGCACCTAACTGAAATGCATGCTGTGGCAGGTGTGGGTGAAAACCAAAGTGTCCGCCCCATGCTGCATCTAAAATCACTGGAACACGTTGTGCATGTGAAAGTTCAATCAGCGCCGGCAGATCTGAGATTGTTCCCAAATAACCTGGCTCGGTAAGCAGCACTGCAATTGGTTTCTCACTCAAAGCTTTTGCAAGTTCGCCAGCTGTAATTCCGGTGGGAACACCTGTTGCGCCATCAATCTCGGGTGACATCCAGATTGGCTCAAGGCCAGCAAGAACAAGTGCGCTTAAGACCGAACGATGGGCGGTTCTAGATACAGCGACCTTATCGCCGGGCTTTCCTAGTGCAAAGATAATTGCCTGGTTTGCATGAGTGGAACCACCTGTTGAAAAGCGTGCGTAATCTGCGCCCCACAAGGTGGCCGCCAGTGATTCAGCCATCTTTAGAGTCTGATTCGTTAACTTAATTTCATCAAGGCCGCCATATAAAGGTGTATCTGCATCCACCACAGCACCTAAGTCGGCATCTAGCGCGCTCGCCTTCTGCTTATGTCCAGGAATGGTGAAAGGAGTTCTGGTGCGCTCGAAGTAGGCGAGGTAGGCATCAAGTAGCGGTGCGCTATCTCTGAGTCTGCTCATGTGGCAAGCCTAACTCTTAGTCAGAGCTGGTGAGGTCTGCGAGTAGGAAATACGGGGCTTAGAATTAGGCCATGACATCACAGGATCGACTCCCGCAAACTCGTCATCTGGTCACAGAAATTCCTGGGCCGAAATCGACGGCGGCGATGGCGCGACGCAAAGAGGCTGTCTCTGGGGGACTAGGAACTGCGATGCCGGTCATTGTTTCGCGTGCACACGATGCGATTATTGAAGATATCGATGGCAACCGAATTATCGATCTCGGCGCAGGTATCGGTGTTGTCACCGTAGGAAACGCCGCACCTCGCGTTGTAAAAGCTGTGCAAGAAGCAGTGGAGAAATTCACTCACACCAACTTCACCACTGCTCCATATCTGGGCTATATCGAAGTCTGCGAAGCCCTCAATCGTTTAACTCCTGGAAAATTTGCCAAGAAGTCAATTCTGCAAAACTCAGGAGCAGAAGCGGTAGAAAATGCAATCAAAATTGCGCGTCACTACACAAAGCGCCCAGCAGTAGTTGTCTTTGAACACGCTTATCACGGCCGCACAAACCTGACTATGGCCCTTACAGCAAAGAACTTGCCATATAAAGATGGTTTCGGTCCTTTTGCCAATGAGATCTACCGAATGCCGATGCCATATTCCTATCGTTGGCTTGGAAATCCTGACACTATCGCCGAAGACGCACTTGATATGGTGATTCATAAAATTGAGAAAGAAGTGGGAGCACATAACGTTGCCGCCATTTTGATTGAGCCAGTTGTTGGCGAGGGTGGATTTATCGTGCCACCAGTTGGATTTATGCCAGGGCTGCAGAAGTTTGCCACCGAGAACAAGATTGTATTTATTGCCGATGAAGTGCAATCAGGTTTTGCCCGCACCGGAAAAATGTTTGCCGTCGAACATGAAGGTATGGAGCCGGACATGATCATTTCGGCTAAGGGAATTGCTGGTGGACTGCCACTAGCTGCAGTGACTGCTCGCGCTGAAATCATGGATTCATCACATGTGGGTGGCCTCGGTGGCACCTATGGTGGAAATCCGATTGCCTGCGCCGCAGCACTTGCCGTGATTGAAATGATTGAAGAAGAGAAGTTAGTCGAACGCGCAGCCCACATCGGTGACATTCTCTTTGCTGCGCTGAATGCACTCAAGGCGCAATACCCAATCATTGGTGAAGTTCGCGGACGTGGCGCCATGGTTGCAATTGAATTGATACATGCCGGAACAAAGGATCCCAACCCAGAGGCGATGGCAAAGGTGATTAAGTATTGCCAGAGCAAGGGCGTGTTGATCCTGACCGCCGGCACTTACGGCAACGTGATTCGCTTCTTGCCGCCAGTTGTCATTACAGATGAGCTATTAAAGGATGCACTCGGGGTATTAGCCGAAGGCTTTGCCTCGCTCTAGCCTGATTTAGGATTAATCACCGCAGAACCTCACCCCAGAAGGGGTGATTACTTCTTCACAATCGCCACCGCGTGCATCACCCTTTACTCATGGCGAAGGTGAAAGGTGAGGCTCTCACCCAATTTGAGGTGACTTCCGGGGTCACCCTCTCTCGCACGGTAATTCCCACCCTGCCACCCAACTATTTATCACGTAAGCATCTCTTTCACTTACTAGTCCATCCTGCACCGCAGACCACAGTTGTACTTGCCCCTGCCGGATATGGAAAAACTTCCTTGGTTGCAGAGTGGGCCAGTACCCAACGAGATCGCGTTATCTGGCTAACTCTTACCGAAAGTGATTCACTGGAAGAGATGTCCCAGATTTTCATTCAAGCAACCCGCAATGTGATTCCAGGTTTTGCAAGCTGGTTTGATGACGAGCCTGGAATTCGCCCGGTAGAAAATGTACGCCGTTGGGGTAATGAGTTGTTTGCAACAGGCAAGGATTACATTTTAGTCATTGACAATTTACGTCAGCACACAGCTAGAGATGTTGATATTGCCGTAAAGTTAATTGAACAATTCCCACCAAATTTGCAATTCATTACGATTCGAAGAGATTCAATTGAAACCGTCTATGCAACATTTGCATCTCGTGGACTCCTGGCAATCGTAGGCAAGAATGAATTAGCATTTTCAGAGAGCGAGACTCAGGCGCTAGCGGGTCAATACTCAATTGATTTTTCTAATCCAAGTATTAAATCTTCACTGAATTCAGCCCAAGGGTGGCCAGCGGCTGTTTCTATGATTGCTCATCAGATTTCTGGCACTGGCTCGGAAATTGATTTTGAAAAAGTATTGGCCTCGCAATCAAACCCGTTGCGAGTCCTAGCTGTATCAGTTCTTGACACGCTCCCAGCATCGCTGCGGACAAAATTGCAATCCTTGAGCATTGTCGGTGAATTTAGCCACGAATTAGCACAGATTATTCTTGAAGCAGATTACTCGTATGACGAGATCAATCAATTTGCCCTGGATGGCAACATCTTCTCCCAGACCGGATCTCCAGAAGTATCCTTTGAGTTCAACTCGATTTTTCGAGAGATTCTGCTCGCTGAACTTCGGGCAGATAAATTTAGAAAGTTGCGTATACATGCAAAACTTCTGCAGTTCCATGAGCATCGAAACGAGCCAAATTTAGCGCTAGAACATGCATACCTAGCTGAGGATTATGAAAAAGTAGGCGAGATTTTTCCAGATGCGGCCCGCATCCTGCAGGCAACCGGTAAAGGGCGAGAACTTATAAAGTGGTCGATTTTTGCTGGCGATGCATCTGAACTTGGATTGTTAAAAAGAGCCACCGTTGAAATAGCGGGCCGGCTAGCTAACTTGGAATTTTCAGAGGTATCGAACATGGCAGATCAGATGAACCTTGATGCCAAAGGAACAGATTTGGAAGGTTTCATTAGCCAACTCACCCACGGCGCTAAGGCTTATGTGGATATATCGCAGGCAAAATTTGAAGAATTTAGCCAAGACTTTTCATTGGCGATGCAACCGGCCAACAGCCCACTGATGTTAGGTGCCGATGAGCAGCTGGCACTCCACAGATTGGCGGCAACACGCTCCTTCATGCTGGGCCAGACATCAGAGCTAGAGCAGATTTTTGAGGAAGCAAACACGCTAGTCAACTCTTCAAAAATTTCGAAAAACAATCTCATGCTTATGTCAATCAATGCAATGGTCCAACTAGAAATGGGTGATTACCGAAGAGCTTTTGAAGTTGCCCAAAATTGCAGTATGCAATTTACCAAGCAGGGTTATGTCGGAATCTTTGGGCCACTGGAGTCACTCTTTGTCATCGCTAGATGTCAACGTGAATTCTTGCGATATCGCGAAGCAGATGAGCGGTTTGAGCAAATCAAAACCCTGGCTGAGGGATGGAAACAGTGGCATTGGTATTTCATGGCAGAGGGAAGTTTGGCTAAAACTATGGCGATGCAGGCAAATGCGCGCGGCGCCGTTGAAGCAATAAATGGCATGCGCCGGAAAGCTTCAGAGCTGGCCTATTCGCAAGGAATTGAAACTCTCATTGATGTAGCCGAGCTCAGTGTGCGCTATGAGATAAAAGATTACGATCGACTCTCAGCACTTTTGCAACGTGTACCTGAACTCCCACAAGTTCAACTCATCAAACTGGCGCTGGCTCGCCATGGGAACAAGGGCAACTCAATTGATATTGCTGGTTCCCTGCCCGATAAAACTCCGAGAGAGCAGATAGTTAAACATCTTGTCATGGCTGGAGGGGTAATAGACCAAGAGCGAGTCGCCCTGATTGAGATGAAGAAAGCCCTTGATATTGGATCGCGCGTGGGGGCTAAGGAGATTTTCTTGCGCCTATCAGATGAGATGGGAAACTTAATTTTGAAAATCGCAAGTGAGAGTCCCACTGTCTATCTAGAAGATCTAGCTGCCAGCGTGGCCGAAAAGATTAAGAGTCGGCGTGCCGGGTCTTCCGAATTTTCAGCACCACTGACTAAGCGAGAATTGGAAGTATTGCGTCATCTATCAACAGATCGCCCAATTAGTTCTATTGCAATCACACTTCACATCTCACACAACACGATGAAAACTCACCTAAAGAATCTCTATCGAAAGATGGGCGTTGATGGCCGGGTAACGGCCGTGGAAAAAGCGCGAGCAAACTACATTCTCTAAGTCCTACTAGTCGCGCGACTGCCCCGATTTATGCTTATAACGGCCCATAAATTCTTTTTTCATATCCTGGAAGTTTCCATCAAGTAGAGCCTGTCGCATCTGATCAACTAAGCGCACGATAAATCGTTCATTATGGATTGTGGCCAGGGTGCCAGCAACCATCTCTTTGGCACGAAAGAGATGGCATAGGTAGGCGCGGGTGTAATGCGTGCAGGTATAGCAATCACATTCATCATCAATCGGATTAAAGTCACGGATAAATGGTTGATTAGAGACGTTAAAACGACCTTCCATCGTATAGACCGCACTGGTGCGGGCAATGCGCGATGCCAGCACGCAGTCAAAGGTATCGATTCCGTTCTCCACTCCAACAAATAAGTCTTCCGGGGCGCCGATGCCAAGCAGATGTTTCGGTTTCTCCTGCGGCAGCGTTGAATTCACCCAGCTCACAATTGTGCCCAGTGAATCTTTATCTAGCGCGCCACCAATACCAAAGCCATCGAATTCAATTCCAGATGAACTCATGGTCCCCAGATCACCGGCGGCTTTCTTGCGCAAGTCTTCATACTGCGCGCCTTGAATGACGCCAAAGAGTGCTTGATATGGCTTTGCCGTGCGGGCATCGGTCAATTTTTTATGTTCATCCAGGCAGCGAATGGCCCAGTCATAGGTGCGAGACATAGCCAGCTCTTGATAGGGGCGAGTGTTATGCAGGGTGGTGCACTCATCGAATGCGAACATAATGTCGGCGCCCAACTTATGTTGAATCTGCATAGAGATTTCGGCGGTAAAGCGGTGCATCGAGCCATCGAGGTGGCTCTTAAAGGTAACGCCCTCATCATCAACATGGGCTAGCCGCTCTTTATTCTTTGCAATCACTTGATCAGAACGGAAGGTCTGCGCATCCATCGCTAAGACCTTTTTAAATCCCACACCGAGTGAGAGCACCTGAAAGCCACCGCTATCGGTAAAAGTTGGCTTATCCCAATTCATAAATGAACCAAGGCCGCCGGCCTCATCTAATACATCGGGGCCAGGTTGCAGATAGAGGTGATAAGCATTTGCCAGCAGGGCTTGCGCCCCGAGGTTCTCCATCGCCTCTGGCAGAACTGTTTTCACCGTTGCCTTGGTGCCCACCGGAATAAAGGCAGGGGTCTGAATCTGCCCATGAGGTGTTGTCAGTGTTCCGACGCGCGCTAAACCAGAGTCGGCGGCGTGGTTGATCTCAAAAGCGAAACCGTTTGTGGGTTTACTCATTGGGGGCCACCATTAGGTAAGTGTGGCAGAGCTACCAAATTCGCACACGCTCGTGCTCTGCCAGCCAGAGTTCATCGCTCTGACTGACACCGAATGCTTGATAGAACTCGGGCATATTGCGCACAATCTGATTACAACGAAATTCATCAGGGGAGTGTGGATCTGTTGCAATCCGGCGACGCACTTCTTCCGGGCGATTCTTATTACGCCAGGAGTGGGCATAGGAAAGGAAGAATCGTTGTTCACCAGTGAGTCCGTCAATGACTGGACTTTGCGCACCTCCCAAAGCTAATTTCCATGCCTTATATGCAATCGCCAGGCCACCGAGATCACCAATATTTTCACCCAAAGTAAAGGCGCCATTGACGTGGATATCAGGGGTGCTTTCAGGGGATAAGGCATCGAATTGCTTAACCAGCACGGCAGTGAGTTCTTCAAACTTGCTGCGATCTTCATCGCTCCACCAATCCACCATATTGCCATCACCATCATATTTGGAACCTTGATCATCAAAGCCATGGCCTATTTCGTGGCCAATAACTGCGCCAATGCCGCCGTAGTTAGCTGCGATATCAGCTTCTAAATCAAAGAAGGGTGGCTGCAAGATTGCCGCCGGAAAGACAATTTCATTGGCAAGTGGGTTGTAATAAGCGTTGACCGTCTGCGGGGTCATATGCCACTCATCGCGATCAACCGGTGCGCCAATCTTGGCAATGGCATAGGCATGATCGAACTCGGCGATTCGCCATAAGTTGCCAATCAGATCACTGGCAGAAATTTCTAAGGTGGAATAGTCGCGCCATTTATCGGGATAACCAATCTTGGGGGTGAACTTAGTCAGCTTTTCTAGCGCCTTTTCCTTCGTTGCCGCTGACATCCAGGGCAGGTCAATAATGCTTAGCCGATAAGCCTCAAGCAGATAATCAACTAATACCTTCATCTCACTCTTTGCTTTTTCCGAGAAGTGCTGTTCGACATAAACCTTGCCGATGGCTTCACCGAGGGCGCCTTGGGTGACAGAGACGGCGCGCTTCCAGCGATCGCGAATCTGTGGCGTGCCAGAGAGGGTCTTGGCATAGAACTCAAAGTTCTGCTGCACGATGTCATCGGTGAGAAATGCGGCGCTAGCAGAGACGAGATTGAGTTTGAGCCAGGCGACCCACGAATCGCGCTCGCCAGAAAAGTCACCAAGTAGGGCCGAGACGGATTCAAAGAAGGATGGTTCACATACGACCAGGGATTCAAATGCTTTCGCTGGCACTTTGGCGTGCTCGGCCCAGAGGTCGAATAAGAAGTGTGGGGCAAGGCTTTCTAGCTCGGCGCGGCTGTATTTGTTATAGGTCAGAGTTGCATCGCGATCTTTTACCTGATCCCAGTGATGACTAGCAATTTTTGTCTCCAACGCCAGGATCTGTGCTCCGACGGTAGCGCCATCTGCAATTCCCACAAGTGCGCACATCTTTGCCACATGCTCCACAAAGGCACTTCGAATCTCGGCAAATTGATCTTCCCGGTAATAGGACTCATCGGGTAGCGATAGCCCGCCCTGGCCGAGATAGAGAATATTGGTATCAGAATCCATCGCATCGGGATAGATGGCTGCGCCAAAGATTCCGCCAATGCCACGCATTTCAAGTCTGGCCATGACTGAGATAAATTCGGGCAAGTTGGTGATGCCATCGATGGCGGCTAAATCTTCGACGATGGGCGCGATACCGCGGGCTTTAATGGCATCGGTATCCATAAAAGATTTGTAGAGGTCGCCAATTTTCTGCGCCTCACCTGTGCCAGTTGCGCTCTCGATAATCTGTCGAACCTGGGCCTCGGCGGCATCATGTAATTTGCGAAAGATGCCATCGCTAGATCGGTCATCTGGCATCTGATACTCGGTAATCCACTTTCCGTTGTAGTGACGGAAGAGGTCATCTTGTGGACGCACCTGTGGGTCGAGGGCAGAAGTTTCGATTCCAGATTTCACCGGGCTCATGAGTTCCATTTCATCGTGTGTAAAAGTAGTTGAAAGTTCAACTTTGTCACTAAAGAGCGTACTATTGCCGCTATGGCAGGGCAAAACGCTACAACACCGCGCTGGCTTAATGCTGCCGAAATGAAGGCTTGGCGCCGATACATCATCGCTAGCCGCCGGTTACTTGAAGCACTCGATTTAGATCTTGCCAGCCATGAGCTTTCGATGGCCGACTATGAAGTCTTGGCCCAACTCAGTGATGCCCCAGAACGCAGGATGCGCATGAGTGAGCTAGCCGATGTTGCCATGCTCTCGCGCTCGCGCCTTTCCCACCGGATCAAGGTGATGGAGAAGGCGGGCTGGGTAAAGCGAGAGGCCTGCCCGGAAGATAAGCGGGGCTACTTCGCGGTCATGACCGCCAAGGGGTGGAAGGCAATTGTTTCTGCTGCCCCTGATCATGTGGAGAGTGTGCGCACTAGGTTTGTTGATCACTTAACGAAAGAAGATCAACGAGTGTTATCAGAAATATTTGAACGAGTAACGCATTCCCTGAAAATCAATCCGCCAGCAGAATAAAAAACCCCGCCAGTTACCTGGCGGGGTTTTTTATAAGTAAATGAATTACTTAGCTGCTGCCTTCTTACGACGACGGCGCTTTGGAGCAGCTGCTGGAGCTGCTGCCTTCTTCTTGCGACGCTTTGGAGCAGCCTTCTTTGCTGCTGCCTTCTTACGACGCTTTGGAGCAGCCTTCTTTGCTGCTGCCTTCTTACGACGCTTTGGAGCAGCCTTCTTTGCTGCTGCCTTCTTACGACGCTTTGGAGCAGCCTTCTTTGCTGCTGCCTTCTTACGACGCTTTGGAGCAGCCTTCTTTGCTGCTGCCTTCTTACGACGCTTTGGAGCAGCCTTCTTTGCTGCTGCCTTCTTACGACGCTTTGGTGCTGCTGCCTTTGCGGCAGCCTTCTTACGACGCTTCTTAGGTGCTGCTGGTGCAGCTGCCTTCTTACGACGCTTTGCAGCCATCTGTTTTCTCCTAATCGGAAGGGTTCGGATCCGTCACCCAAACCTGTTTCGTGGATAAGTGTGACGGAATT
Organism: Candidatus Planktophila versatilis; assembly: GCF_002288265.1. Classification (NCBI taxonomy): domain Bacteria; kingdom Bacillati; phylum Actinomycetota; class Actinomycetes; order Candidatus Nanopelagicales; family Candidatus Nanopelagicaceae; genus Candidatus Planktophila; species Candidatus Planktophila versatilis. The sequence continues at coordinate 298,313 of NZ_CP016778.1, forward strand.
TTGAAAGAAATACCACTACATAGTGAGAAATATTTCAGTGCGTGTCGCAAATTATTTTTTGATTATTTCTATGCATCTACGGAAATTTCTTGGTGTTTTTTTCTAAAAAAGTAAGAAAATCGAATGGAATTTTAGGAATTTTCCAGATTTTTGCGATTTTGGCGTTCTCGAACCGCGAATTCGTTCGTTTCGACGTCGTATTTCCACATTTTCGGCAAGAAAAAGGCCAGAAATGCGACCACGATGGCACATAAAATGCCCCCGGAAGTTACCGAAAAGGACAAACTAGTAGCAGAGGCGATTGTCGCCGCCCGTAATTGTCCGGCCAGCGGACCGACCGAGTAAGAAAGTAATTCGATACCGGCAAGTCGTCCGCGGAAGTGGTCCGGGATTGTTTGGTTCCAGATATTTGCACGAAACAGGGCGCTGATCATGTCAAAGGCCCCGGCGATAGTCAGGAAGAGTAAGACAAGAACCAAGGATGTACTCAGGCCAGCAACAGCGATGGCAAGACCCCAACCGATGGCGGCCAGAATTACCGCTCTGCCATGAAAGCGATAGCGAGTTGTCCATCCGGATGTCACAGTGACAAGCACAGAGCCGACTGTAATTGCGGAATAGAACATTCCAAGGGCCCACGGCGCATTAAGTTGGTCGGCCCAGAATGGATAGAGCGCCATCGGCATTGCAAGTGTCATGGCCGCCAAGTCAATGATGTATGTGCCAATTAAATCTTGGCGACTAAATGCATATTTCACACCATCTAATAACGCTGCCAGAGATGGCTTTTTCGCCTCTTTTGAAGAAGGCATAGATCGCACACGTGCCAGAAAAACGAGTGCAACAACATAAGTTGCCATATCTACTGCGAAACCAGCCGAGATCGAAAATGTGGAGAAGATAATGCCGCCCACTGTGGGGCCCACGATCAGACCCAGCTGCCAACGCAAACTCATCAGCGCAGTAGCTGCCGGCAGATCTTGGTGGCCAACTAATCGAGGCAACATGGCATCGGCGCTAGGACGTTGTAAACCATCGACTACCGCAAAGAGTCCGGCTGCGATGTAGATGACCCAGACCTTTGGCTCCCACAGCATCGAGTTGGCAAGAAGTAGCGCCACCAACAACATGGCGCCAGCTTCGGTCGCCCAGACCATCTTCTTTCGGTTGACTGAATCGGCAAGGACCCCGCCGTAGAGACCAAAAACAATCAGTGGCACGAGTTCGATGGCACCGACGATACCTACCGCAAGGTAGGAATTGGTGAGCTCTTTAATCTGAAAAGGGATAGCGACATAGGTAATCATCGATCCGAGGTAAGAAATCAGCCCGGCCGCCCAGAGATTACGAAAATCCGGGTATTTCTTAAGCGGAGTGAGATCTATTGAATGCTTTGCCACTACCAAAGACTAGTGAAAGCTCTGCGCCTCAGTGGGAAATGCTCCGGTGCGAACTTCGCTAGCAAACTCTTGGGTGGCAGCTAACAATTCCTGGCGCAGATTGCGATATGCCTTAGCAAGTTTGGGTGGATTGGCGGTAAAGCCAGCCATATCTGTCCAGACTAAAACTTGGGCATCGCATTGTGCGCCGGCGCCGATTCCGATGGTGGGAATGGATAAAGCCGCCGTAATTCTGGCCGCCAATTCGGCCGGCACAAGTTCTAGCACGAGGGCAAAAGCACCTGCTTTTTCGAGGGCGAGTGCGGCCTCCAACATGGCATCGCCATCGGTGCGACCCTGCACTCGATAGCCGCCTAATTGATGAAGTGATTGCGGAGTAAGGCCTAGGTGGGCCATGACCGGAATGCCAGATGAAGTGAGTTTTTCAACGGTTGCAATATGTGCACCTTCTAACTTCACCGCCATCGCACCGGCCTCTTTGAAAAATCGGGTAGCAGTTGTCAGTGCTTGTTCCGGGGAAGCTTCATAAGAACCAAAGGGCAGATCTGCCACGACCATTGCCCGCGCGGATCCGCGTACTACTGCTCGGGTTAAGGGAATCAAATCATCAACCGTGACCGGAATGGTGTTCTCTTCGCCGAGAAAATTATTGCCGGCGCTATCACCGACGAGCAGTACTGGAATTTGGGCCTCATCGAAAATTGATGCCGTGATCTGTTCATAGCTGGTGAGCATCGGCCACTTCTCACCGCGCACCTTGGCTGCGCGCAGATCAAGGATGGTCACGCGGCGATGGGAGGCGCCACCGTAAAGGGTTGTACTCATTATTTCTCCTGCCTCGAAGCCGCTTGGCGCGGTCCCCGGGTCAAAAACAATGGTACCCCTGATACGCAACTGGGCGATAATCTTGAACAATGAAGTTGCGATTGGCCCTGGCGCAGGTGAACCCAACGGTCGGAGACCTCGCGGGTAATGCCGCGATGGTTATTAAATGTGCCCACCAAGCGCAGTTAGCTGGCGCCCACATTGCGATCTTTCCAGAGATGGTTCTGACCGGTTATCCGGTCGAAGATTTAGCGCTCCGGCCATCTTTTCAAGTAGCAAGTAAGAGCGCACTGGAATCACTGGCGCGCCAGATCAACCCGGAGATTGTCAGCATCGTTGGCTACCTCGATCACCTAGCTGGGCGACCACAAAATATGGTTGCAGTTATTGCTGGGGGTGAAGTAAAAGCCCGCTATGCCAAGTGCCACCTACCTAATTACGGCGTCTTTGATGAGTACCGCAATTTTGTTGCCGGAGATTCCACGCTGGTCGTGCGCATTCATGGCGTTGATGTGGGCATCGCAATTTGTGAAGATCTCTGGATCGATGGTGGCATCACCACCCAACTCGCAGCGCGCAAGCCTGGACTTGTCATCGTGCCCAATGGTTCACCCTTTGAGCGCGCTAAAGATGATGTGCGCCTAGAACTTGTTACCCGGCGCGCTGCCCAAATGAACGCACCACTTGCCTATCTCAATATGACCGGCGGCCAAGATGATTTAGTTTTCGATGGCGACAGTATTGTGGTCGACAAAGCTGGTGCACTGATTGCTCGTGCTCCACAATTTGAAGATGGCGTGATGCTGGTCGATGTCGAAGTTGCCACGACAACATCGAAGCCCGATGTCATCATTTCGGAAAGCCCGGTAGAAATTGCTCAGCCACTGATTCCTGGAATCGCACAACGCCTTGGCGATGAAGAGCAGATGTGGAAGGCCATTGTTGTGGGGCTGCGCGATTATGTGGCCAAGAATGGATTTACCTCCGTCCTACTTGGTTTATCTGGCGGCATCGATTCTGCCGTTGTGGCAGCCCTGGCTGTTGATGCACTCGGCCCGGAGCAGGTGCACGCGGTTGCCATGCCAAGTAAATATTCTTCCGAACATTCCATCGCTGATGCGCAAGCGATGGCCAGCGCCACCGGCCTTGGTTTTCGCGTTATTGAAATACAGAAGATGGTCGATGCCTTCACTGGCCAAGTGGAACTGACCGGACTTGCCGAAGAGAATGTGCAGGCGCGCGTGCGCGGCACAACTCTGATGGGACTTTCCAATCAGAATGGCCACTTGGTGTTAGCAACCGGAAATAAATCAGAGCTGGCGTGTGGGTACTCCACGCTTTATGGCGATGCCGTCGGTGGCTATGCCCCGATTAAAGATATTTACAAGACCGATGTTTGGGCACTTGCTCGTTGGCGCAATCGCGTTGCAATCGAAGCTGGCGAGGTTGCTCCCATTCCGGAGAACTCCATTACGAAGGAGCCATCGGCTGAACTTCGACCTGATCAAAAAGATTCCGATTCTCTTCCTGAATATGAATTGCTAGATCGAGTCCTTAAGGCATATGTCGATGAAGACCTAGGCCACGATGCCCTGATTGCAGCAGGCTTTGATAAAGAGTTAGTGATTCGCGTGATCGGCATGGTCGATCGGGCCGAATACAAGCGCCGCCAATATCCGCCTGGCACCAAGGTCTCCCAGCGTGCTTTTGGTAAAGATCGGCGCCTGCCTATGACAAGTAAGTGGCGCGAACTCTAGTTTTGTAACATGGGCGTAACGTGACTTTGGCACGATGTGACCATGTCCCCAGATAGTGAAAATATGAGCAAGCAGCAAGAGTTCGTCCTGCGCACGGTGGAAGAACGCGATATTCGTTTTATTCGCTTGTGGTTTACCGACATTCTTGGCACCTTGAAATCTGTTGCCATTGCACCGGCCGAACTTGAAAATGCATTTGAAGAGGGAATCGGTTTCGATGGTTCTGCGATTCAAGGCTTCGCTCGCGAATTTGAATCAGATATGTTGGCAAAACCTGATCCGGCAACTTTTACTATCTTGCCCTGGCGGGCAGAGGCGCAAGGCGCCGCCCGTATGTTCTGTGACATTACCTTGCCTAGCGGGCAAGCATCCCCGGCCGACCCGCGCAATGTGTTGCGCCGCACCTTAGCGAAAGCTGCCGAGATGGGTTACACCTGTTACACCCATCCAGAAATTGAATTCTTTCTCTTCACCTCACAACCAGAAAAAGGCGTTCCACCTGTTCCAGTTGATCAAGGCGGCTACTTCGATCACACCCCAGCAGTTGTGGGCCACGACTTTCGCCGGCAAGCAATTACCTTGCTGGAAGCAATGGGTGTCTCAGTTGAATTTAGCCATCATGAAGGCGCTCCAGGACAACAAGAAATTGATCTTCGTTATGCAGATGCTTTAAGCACTGCCGATAACATCATGACCTTCCGTCATGTGATTAAAGAAGTGGCCCTTAATCAAGGCTTCTTCGCCTCCTTTATGCCCAAGCCCTTTACCGAACATCCTGGCTCTGGAATGCATACCCACGTCTCACTCTTTGCAGGTGAGAAGAACGCTTTCTATGATGACAAGGCCGAGCTCAATCTCTCTGCTGTTGGTCGCCAATTTATTGCCGGAATTTTAAAGCACGCTGCTGAAATCACGGCCGTCACAAATCAATGGGTAAACTCTTATAAGCGCTTACAAGGTGGGGGAGAAGCACCTTCCATCATTAACTGGGGCCACAATGATCGTGGGGCGCTGGTGCGCATCCCGATGTATAAACCAAATAAAGAGAACTCCACCCGGATTGAATTTCGTTCACCAGATTCAGCATGTAATCCATACCTTGCCTATGCCGTGATGTTGGCAGCAGGGCTGCAAGGTATTGAGAAGAAGTATGTGCTGGAAGCTTCCACTGATACACAGCTGCTTCCATCGAACCTGGAAGAAGCAATTACTGTGATGGAGAAGAGCGAACTCGTGCGCCAGACTCTAGGCGAGCATGTCTTTGATTACTTCCTGCGCAATAAGCGCTCTGAGTGGCAGGACTATCGCCGCCAGGTGAGTGCCTATGAGTTAGATCGTTATTTACCTGTTTTGTAACTCTTAGTAATAGAAATCAGAATTTTGCTACAACCAGGAGATTCTTTTCCAAGGGTGACGCCAAGTTACCCAGTTCCGTAGAAAGATTCTGCTAGAAATAGCCCATCCGGAGAGCATCTGCCCTCCGGATGAGTGTTCGGTTCAAGCACTTGGTGGAGGCTCGCCGTTTATGCGGCGGGCTTTCCTTTTTTCAATAATTTCAAAAATAGATTTGAATATCTCAAAAAGGAATCTCAGTAATAAAATTACTGATTCCACTTCGTCCTCCTCCCTCGTTATGCACTCTTTGTGCAATCTCTGGCTAGTTGCCAGAGAGAGTTAGCGAGGAAGCAGCCGTTGGCTCACAAGAAGCCTTCGATGAGGGAGTTGAAGCGAACAGGCGGAGAATATTTCGATTAGCCATCGATATTGCCGAGAAAATGGCTGGCTGTGGATATAACCTGAGGTTATGGCTAAAGAGATCAATACTCAGAAGATTCGTAATTACAACCTCATTGCAGGTTTCTTCCACCTCGTTCAAATGGCGGTAGTGCTTGTCCTATCAAGTGACTTCACCTTGCCTATTGTTGCCCGTTACGCAGCAGGACCTCCAGGAAGTGACTTTGCAGAACCTGTCACTCTGCTCGAGGCTCCAATCGGAATAACAGTTGCAATCTTCTTAGGCCTTTCAGCCTTCTTCCACTTTATTGTTGTAAGCCCACAATTCTTCCCGCGCTATGCCGCCGGCCTTGCGGCTCACCGCAACTACTTCCGTTGGGTTGAATATTCAATTAGCTCATCAGTAATGATTGTTCTTATTGCGCTCATTACTGGCGTCTCTGATGTTGTTGCAATCATCGCCCTCTTTGGGGTCAATGCATCGATGATTCTCTTTGGTTGGCTGCAAGAGAAATATGAAGAGCCAGGAAATGGTGGATGGCTTGCATATATCTTTGGCTGCATTGCCGGTGCTATTCCTTGGCTCGCACTCGCGTTCTATGTTCTTGCTATCGGTGGCCCAGGAGACACAAAGGCTCCTGCATTTGTTTATGGCATCGTCTTCTCAATATTTCTTCTCTTTAATACCTTTGCTGTTGTTCAATACCTTCAATATAAGAAGGTTGGAAAATGGTCGGATTATTTGCGCGGTGAGAAGACTTATATAACGCTCTCACTTGTGGCTAAATCTGCACTCGCATGGCAGATCTTCTCGGGGACCTTGATTCCACCTCAATAAGCCGCTTGATTGAATATGCATTCTCGCGTTATGCTCTACCCACTATGAAGCTCCGCGGACTCCTCCTTATCCGCCGTAGCGAGGCCTAAAGACCGGTCTCCTCGCTGCGGAGTTTGGTGTTGCCGGTAAACCTTTTTTTCCGACTACCAAACACATAGGAGTTAAGTGAAATGAATTTTCCAAAGCAGAAGCCTTCCAAGATGCCGGTGCATCGTTATGCACCTTTTATTCCAGTTGAATTAGAAGACCGCACCTGGCCAAGTAAGAAGATGACAGTGGCACCTAAGTGGTGCTCAGTAGATCTTCGAGATGGCAATCAAGCGCTGATCGACCCGATGGACACACCTCGCAAGCTTGCGATGTTTAAGTTACTTGTCGCCATGGGCTATAAAGAGATCGAAGTTGGTTTTCCATCAGCTTCGCAGACAGATTTCGACTTCGTGCGCAAGATTATTGATGAGGGTTTGATTCCAGATGATGTGATCATTCAGGTGCTTACCCAAGCTCGCGAACCACTTATTCGTCGCACCTATGAAGCAATTGCTGGCGCCAAGCAAGCAATCGTGCATCTCTATAACTCGACTTCAACCTTGCAACGACGCGTTGTCTTTGGTCTTGATAAAGATGGAATCAAAAAGATTGCAACCGATGGCGCTCAGCTCTGCCTTGAACTAATGGCCACCGTTCCAGAGACCAAGGTCTCCTTTGAATATTCACCTGAGTCATATACCGGCACCGAGCTCGAATTTGCCGTTGAGGTATGTAATGCGGTTAATGATGTTTGGAAGCCAACTCCGCAGTGGAAGACGATTCTGAACTTGCCAGCTACCGTGGAAATGACAACACCAAATGTCTATGCCGATTCCATCGAGTGGATGTGTAGAAATTTAAATAACCGCGATAGCGTCATTGTTTCACTTCACCCACATAATGATCGTGGCACAGGTGTTGCCGCTGCCGAACTTGGATATTTAGCAGGAGCAGACCGCATCGAAGGAACGCTCTTTGGTAATGGTGAGCGCACCGGAAATGTTTGCCTTGTTACTCTTGGCATGAACTTGGTTTCACACGGAATTGATCCACATATTGATTTCAGTGATATTGATGAGATCCGTCGCACGGTGGAATATGGCAATCAATTACGCGTGCCAGAGCGCCATCCTTATGGTGGAGATCTGGTCTTTACTGCTTTCTCTGGTTCCCATCAAGATGCTATTAAGAAAGGCTTTGAGCATCTAGAACGCGATGCAAAAGCTGCTGGCAAAGAAGTCGATGATTACACCTGGGCTGTTCCATATTTGCCGATCGATCCGAAAGATGTGGGTCGTTCCTATGAAGCGGTAATTCGGGTGAACTCTCAATCAGGTAAAGGTGGAGTTGCCTACTTGATGAAGAGTGAACATCATCTTGATCTGCCACGTCGCCACCAAATTGAATTCTCCAGAATTGTTCAGGCCAAAACTGATACTGAGGGCGGGGAAATTACAGCAGAGCAGTTGTGGCATATTTTCGAAGATGAATATTTGCCAACAGATTCTGCGCCATGGGGCCGCTTCAGATTAAAGGGAATGTCACAGAACTCAGTCATGGGTGAAGATGTGCAGCTGACAATCAAGATTACAGATCGCAGTGAGCCAGTTGAGCTTTCTGGAACTGGTAATGGTCCAATTGCTGCCTTCTGTCACATCATGCAAAACCATGGTGTTGATGTGAGAGTTCTTGATTTCCATGAGCACGCGCTCTCTTCCGGCGGCGATGCAACTGCCGCTGCATATCTTGAGTGCGAAATTGATGGCCAAGTCTTCTGGGGAGTCGGAATCGACCCAAATACAACGACTGCTTCACTTAAGGCCGTCGTGTCTGCAATCAATCGCGCTATTCGCTAACTACCGTACGCAGTATGTCTGCTCCTCAGTCCAAGCTTTATCGCGATGAGGCAATCATTTTGCGCACGCAAAAACTGGGCGAAGCAGATCGCATTATTACGTTGCTCACCAAAGAGCATGGGCGTATTCGTGGTGTGGCAAAAGGTGTTCGTCGCACCATGTCTAAATTCGGTGCGCGCCTAGAGCCTGGCAGCCATGTCGATATTCAGATGCATGCCGGCAAGACCTTTGACACCATCACCCAAGTTGAAGCGATTATGAATTACGGGGAAGCACTCACCAACGATTATCAGCGTTGGACAATTGCCCACGCCATCCTGGAAACCGCTGAGCGCTTTACCCAGCAAGAGGAAGAGCCAGCTCCACAAGAATTTCACTTAGTAGTTGGTGGCATGAAAGCCCTGGCTGATAATCGTTACGATTCATCGCTAATTCTCGATGCATTTCTATTGCGCTCACTTTCTATTGGTGGTTATGAACCATCGATGACAGCATGTTCTCGTTGTGAAAAGCCAGGACCACATCGTTATTTCTCATTAGTGGGCGGTGGATCTGTTTGCATGGATTGTCGGCCATCAGCATCGGCTACCGCATCTGCAGAAGCGCTCGAGCTGATGCAAGCGCTATTGCGTGGTGATTGGGATGTGGCGGAAAAAAGTGAAGCTCGCTATCGCCGAGAGGCTAGTGGTTTGGTTACTGCCTACCTACAATGGCACCTGGAACGTGGACTGCGAAGTTTGCCGATGGTGGAAAGGGCTTAACTAGAAATACATGAGTAAGAAGATTGATATTCCCCAACACATCGCAATCGTGATGGATGGAAATGGGCGCTGGGCAAAAGAGCGCGGATTACCTCGCACTGCCGGACATCAAGCTGGTGAAAAAGTTCTCTTTGATTTAGTAGAAGCTGCAATTGGTTTTGGTGTCAAAGAGATCAGTGCCTATGCATTCTCGACTGAAAATTGGAAGCGCAGCCCAGAAGAAGTGAAGTTCTTGATGGGCTATAGCCGCGAAATGCTGCGCACTCGCCGGGATAGTTTGAATGAGATGGGAGTCAAGATTCAATGGCTCGGGCGCCCACAGCGGCTATGGAAATCAGTGATTTCAGAGCTAGAAGAAGCCCAAGAGTTAACGAAGAAAAATAAGAAATTGACCCTTAATATGTGTGTGAATTACGGCGGGCGCGCAGAGATCGTTGATGCAGCGACAGAGCTAGCTCGCGATGTAAAGCGCGGTAAAGTCAAAGCAGATTCCATTAATGAGAAGACTCTAGAAAAGTATCTCTATTCACCAAAGATGCGCGATGTCGATATGTTCCTGCGTTCATCCGGTGAACAGCGCACCAGCAACTTCTTGCCGTGGCAATCTTCTTATGCAGAGTTTGTCTTTATGGATGTCTTGTGGCCAGATATGACGCCGGAATTATTGTGGAAAGCGATTGAGATTTATTCGGCGAGAGAGCGACGTTTCGGAAGCGCTTAAGCGGCCGGGTGATCTATAGGTGTTGGGGCTGTCAACAATGAGTGGCAAACGGCACAACATGCATTGTCGAGTAGATACATCTCAAGCTCATATGTGTGAGGGCAAAATGCCGCAGTTATTTGAATCAGATGTGAGCCACATGCCGGACATGCACATGTAGGGATTCCTCGAAAATTACCCATTTCAACACTTGGTGCAGAGGCCGAAGATTTCCGCAGTGTGTCCCACTTCGCGAAAACCGTGTTCTTCAGCCATGACCTTGGCCCATTTTTCAATTGCTCCCCCTTCAATCTCGACTGTATCGCCGCAACCTTTACAGACTAAGTGATGATGGTGAGCCTCTCCGCAGAGACGGTAGATAGCTTCTCCATCTTCGCGGCGCAGTACATCGACAATCTTGTCATTGACCAAACTCTGCAGAGAGCGATAGACAGTAGTTAAACCAATACTTTCGCCTTCTCTTTGCATGAGTCTGTAAACCTCTTGCGCGCTGGCAAAACCGCCAGCGCGTTCGAGAGTACTTAAGACTCTAGGGTTGGAACGAGACACTACTTATGATCTTCCTCTTCATGGTCGCCATGCTCTTCACCTTCATGCTCTTCACCTTCATGCTCTTCATGAATAGCAGTGGTCGAGCCATGAGTATGTGAATCACCTGAATGCAGATAACTGACAAGTCCCCACATAATGAGAACTCCACCGATCGTTGCCAAAATTGTGTAGCGAGACTTATGTCGTGAATGTGCCTCTGGCAAGATATGTGATGTTGCAAGGTAGATAACAATTCCAGAGAAAGCAGCGAGGTAGATAGCGATTACGTTATCTCCAAGAGCCAAGCTAGTTCCAAGTGCGGCGCCGCTGATGCGAGCAAGTGCATCGACTGCTAAAAGCCATATGCCCTTTTTGCTCCACTTTCCGCTCTTGATTAGAAATGAAACTGTATTGAGGCCATCACTGAATGCGTGGACCAAGAGTGCAATAAAGACAGCGACACCCAAATCTGAGCTGACCTTAAATGCAACGCCCAGCGCTAGACCGTCGAGGAATACGTGACCGCCCATTGCAACTGCGCCCAGAACTCCAACAGAGCTCGCTGAGTGCGTGTGGTCATGACCGTAATCTGATTCAGCTGGTTCGTGCGAACCAAAAATCTGCTCGTAGAAGTGAAGCAGAAGGAATCCTGCAATGAGTGCTACTGATACGGCAGGTGCATGGAAAATCTCTTGAGTTCCAAGTTCAAAGACCTCAGGAAGAAGATCAAATGCAACAAGACCTAGAAGTAGTCCTGCGGATAATCCAAGAACCAAGTGGAGTTTGTCCTTGGCGCGGATTGCTAAATAGCCACCCGCTGTAGTTGCTATAGCTGTTAAGGCTGCTAGGCCGATTGCGATATTCATAGCCGGACCGTATCACAAATGAAAATGATTTTCATTCCCGTTCCCCACCACTCTAGGCTCAGCCCATGATTGCAATCTCCCGATTTGAGCTCCCCTTGGCTGAAGGAGAGAAATTCCGCGTAGAACTAGAGGCGGTGCGCGATGTCTTGGCAGAGGCAACCGGCTTTATTTCAGGTGTGGTTGGGCAGAATCTAGATGAGCCAACGCTCTGGGTGCTCACAACTGAGTGGCAGAACGTGGGCTCCTATCGAAGGGCGCTTAGCTCTACCCGCGCAAAATTAGAAGCAATTCCTGTTCTTGCCAGAGCGATCGATGAGCCTGGAGCGTACGAGTAAACTAAGTACACGATTTCAACGACCGTTGTAATTCGCCGACAGCCAGCCGGATGGAGATTTGTAATGGCGGTAGACCGTTTAGAAAATATTGTTTCACTCTCAAAGCGTCGTGGATTTGTATTCCCTTCCTCAGAAATTTATGGCGGCCTTCGAGCATCTTGGGATTACGGCCCACTCGGAGTTGAAGTCAAGAACAACGTAAAGCGCCAATGGTGGAAGTCGATGGTCATGGGGCGCGAAGATGTCGTCGGTCTTGATTCGTCGGTTATTTTGGCCCGTGAAGTCTGGGAAGCATCTGGTCACGTTGCAACATTTAGCGATCCGCTCACAGAGTGCACCGCGTGTCATAAGCGTTATCGCGCAGATCACCTTGAAGAGCAGTATGAAGCAAAGCATAAGAAGAAGCTTGATTCACTTGCTGATATGAACTGCCCGGCATGTGGCAACAAAGGACAATTTACAACACCTAAACAATTCTCTGGCTTACTCAAGACTTTTCTTGGCCCAGTAGAAGATGAGACAGGGCTTGCCTATTTGCGACCTGAGACAGCCCAAGGAATCTTTATTAACTTTGATAATGTGATGACAACATCACGCAAGAAGCCACCTTTTGGTATTGGCCAGATTGGTAAATCTTTCCGCAATGAAATTACCCCAGGCAACTTCATCTTTCGTACTCGTGAATTCGAGCAGATGGAGATGGAATTCTTTGTGGTTCCTGGCACTGATGAGGAATGGCATAAGTACTGGATCGAGACTCGCCTTAATTGGTATAAAGATCTAGGAATTAACCCAGAACGTCTGCGCCTATTCGAGCATCCAAAAGAGAAGCTCTCACATTATTCAAAGGGCACAACAGATATTGAATACAAATTTGAATTCAACGGAACTGAGTGGGGTGAGCTAGAAGGTATTGCTAACCGCACCGATTTCGACCTCAAGGCGCACTCAGCAGCATCTGGAAAAGATTTGTCCTACTTTGATCAAGAGAAGAATGAGCGCTGGACACCATATGTCATCGAACCTGCAGCAGGTGTGGACCGCTGCGCGCTCACATTTATGATGGATGCATTTACTGAAGATGAAGCACCGAATGCAAAGGGCGAGATGGAAAAGCGTGCGGTGATGAAATTTGATCACCGCATTGCTCCCGTAAAAGCTGCGGTATTGCCGCTTTCTCGTAACGCTGATTTATCACCTAAAGCACGTGATTTGGCGACAGAGCTACGCAAGAACTGGAATATCGATTTCGATGATTCTGGTGCTATCGGTCGCCGCTATCGTCGCCAAGATGAAATCGGTACTCCGTACTGCATCACCATTGACTTCGAAACTTTGGAAGATCAAGCAGTCACAATTCGCGATCGCGACACAATGGGGCAAGAACGTATTGCACTTGATCAAGTTCAAGCATGGCTAGCACCTCGTCTACTCGGCTGCTAGCGCCGCTAGAACTCCCTCTTAAAGATGGAGTTCATTTAATCGATCCGCCGGTAGTTCTGGCGCCGATGGCCGGAATTACCAACGCACCATTTCGCATGCTCTGCCGCGAACAAGGCGCAGGTTTATTTGTCTCGGAAATGGTGACTGCGCGCGCATTACTAGAGCGCATCCCGGAAACACTTCGCATGATTGAACCAGGTGCGGGCGAGTGGCCACGTTCGGTGCAGCTCTATAGCGTTGATCCACACCATATGGCCGAAGCGGTCAAAATGATTGGGCGCGAGAATCTAGCTGATCATATTGATATGAACTTTGGTTGCCCGGTTCCGAAAGTTACTCGTAAAGGTGGGGGAGCAGCGCTTCCCTTTAAACGTAATCTTTTTCGTGAAATTGTGAAAGCTGCAGTAGAAAACGCAAAGCCTTATGGAATTCCAGTCACAGTCAAGATGCGTATTGGTATCGATTCAGATCACCACACTTACTTAGAGGCAGCAAAGTCAGCCGCTGACTTAGGTGTTGCTTGGGTGGCTTTGCATGCGCGCACCGCCCAGCAAATGTATGAAGGTAAATCTGATTGGTCTGCCATTGCCCAACTTGTTGAACATTTAAAACCAACCGGGGTTCCGGTATTAGGCAATGGTGATATTTGGTCTGGCGCCGATGGCATCGAGATGGTTCGCCAAAGCGGTTGTGCGGGAGTTGTTGTGGGCCGTGGTTGTCTAGGTCGCCCGTGGCTCTTTGCTGATTTAGTGGCGGCTTTTAACGGTGAAAGTAGCCGCACATTGCCCACTCTTCATGAAGTTCGGGAAGTCATGTTTCGCCATGGCGAACTCATCGTTGAATACTTTGAATCTGAAGATCGTGGTTGTCGCGACTTACGTAAACATATGGCCTGGTATCTCAAAGGATTCAGTGTTCCATCAGAGCTACGCCGCCAATTCGGAATGGTCGCTTCCTTAAACGAACTTCGTTCACTACTTAATCAATTAGATGATCAGCCCTATCCGGTTGAAATCGGTGACAAACCCCGAGGTCGCACAAGTAGTGGTCGCCCGCCAACTTTGCCTGATGGATGGCTTAATGATCCCGATGAAATGATTCATCTTGATGCTGAAGATATGTTCTCGGGTGGTTAATGTTTAAGTTAATCAGACGAGCAATCTCTTTGGTGCTGGCTGTGGTTCTCATTATTCCTACCTATGCACTCTTTGTTACCTGGAACTCGGCTAAGAACCCAACCTTTAGATCTACGGCAGAAGTCATTGTTGTGCCGGGGGCTGCGCAATTAGATGGCGCACCAGGTGAGGTATTACTTGCACGTCTGATTGAGGCAAAGCGAATCAAAGATGCTGGATATGCACCACTTATTATCACCGTGGGAGCCGGTGCCCCGGGAGATCGCACAACTGAAGCAGCCGCTGGAAAATATTGGTTGACCCAAAATGGAGTGGCGAAAAATAAAGTTATCTCAATTCCGGTAGGGCGAGATACTTTTTCCCAGACGCAGGCATATATCAAAGAGATGAAGAGTCGAAAGTTATATAACGTCATCATTGCAACTGATGCTTATCACTGCCAGCGCACCATCACGATGGCAAAAGACTTAGGAGCAACTGCAACATGTTCACCTGCCAGCACTGGGCCAAATACCCTTACAAAATCACGGTATCGATATTTGATTCGCGAAGCAGGTGCCTATCTGGCATACATCACGCTAGGCAGACGAGGCATTCATATCAGCGATCACCTGACTAACAGCAAACTTGTAAGGTATGTGTATGACCCAGTTGCCTAAGGCATATAGCGCTGCCGATCAAGAGAGATTTCTTGATGAACCGGCAAAGCGTGCTGGTCGCACTGAATTCATGCGCGATCGCGCCCGTGTTATTCACTCTGCCGCCCTTCGTCGACTAGCTGCCAAAACTCAGGTCGCAGTTCCTTGGGAGAATGATTTTCAACGCACTCGTTTATCTCACTCACTGGAGTGTGCCCAGATTGGTCGCGAACTAGGCGAGTCACTTGGCGCAGACCCAGATCTACTTGAGACTGCATGTTTGTCACACGATATGGGACATCCACCATTTGGTCACAATGGGGAAGAAGCGCTAGCCGATGCTGCGCAATCGTGTGGTGGCTTTGAAGGAAATGCTCAGAGTTTTAGGTTACTCACCCGCATTGAAGCCAAGACTGTTTCAGCAACTGGAAAAAGTCTTGGACTTAATCTCACCCGAGCATCACTTGATGCGGCAACGAAATATCCGTGGACCAGAGCAGAGAATCCGCGCAAGTTTGGCGTGTATAGCGATGACACAGAAATCTTCACTTGGGTCCGTGCAGGTGCACCCGATGAGCGCAAATGTATTGAAGCTCAGATCATGGATTGGTCGGATGATTGCGCATACTCCGTACACGATTTAGAAGATGCCATCTTTGCTGGCCAAGTGCGGGTAAAGAATTTTGATAACGATTTCGATACTTTATATCAAGAGATGACCGCGAACTACGGCAGTGATGCCACCAAGAGCGAGGCCGCAGCTGCCCTTACACGTTTGCAATCACTGACTTGCTGGCCAACTCACTTTGATCGCACACATCGCGCCCTTGCTCGTTTAAAAGATACGACTTCACAACTGATTG
This sequence comes from Candidatus Planktophila versatilis, assembly GCF_002288265.1. Classification (NCBI taxonomy): domain Bacteria; kingdom Bacillati; phylum Actinomycetota; class Actinomycetes; order Candidatus Nanopelagicales; family Candidatus Nanopelagicaceae; genus Candidatus Planktophila; species Candidatus Planktophila versatilis. The sequence goes on from NZ_CP016778.1 coordinate 314,047, forward strand.
GCCGTTTTGTGCTGGCTGCCGAACTTGAAACTCGCAATGTTCATGGCGATGGCCCACTGACTCGCTATAGCGCCAATCTAGAAATTCCACGCGAAGCAAAAGTCGAGGTTGATTTCCTGAAGGCTGTTGCTGGGCATTACTTGATTAGCGCTGCGGCGTCGCAAGAGCGCTATGCAAAACAACAAGTAGTCATTCATGATTTGGTGCAGATGCTCTTCGATGCAGCCCCCAGCGAACTCGACCCAATCTTTGAAGACGATTGGAAGCAGGCCACAAATGATTCAGAGCGGTTACGTATTGTCATTGACCAAATTGCTAGCCTGACCGACCCCGGCGCATATGCCTTACACGCCCATCTCTCGCAAGCTCCCACAAAGCGTAGATAAGGTAGGAACATGAGCGGGCGGATTAAGGCTGATGACATTGTCTATGTGCGCGAGCATGCACATATCGACGAAGTTGTTTCAGCAGCCGGCGTTGCACTTAAAAACGCAGGCGGGGGACAGAAGAAGGGGCTTTGCCCGTTCCATGATGAAAAATCTCCTTCCTTTCACGTCACACCTTCTAAGAATTACTATCACTGCTTTGGTTGCGGCGCCGGCGGGGATGTCATCGATTTTATGATGAAGACAGAGCATTTGAGTTTTACCGAAACAATTGAACGGCTTGCCTCTCAAATTGGTTACACCCTTCGTTATGAAGAAGGTGGACCAGCACAACCGACTTCCCAACGTTCACGTTTATATTCAGCCCACCTAGCTGCAGCAAAGTTCTATCAAGAACTGATTAATACTTCCCCCGATGCCGCCCATGCCCGTGATCTGCTTACTAAACGTGGATTTGATAAGGCGGCATGTGATTTATTTGGCGTGGGATATGCCCCCAATAGTTGGGATTCACTGACTAAGCATCTGCGCGCTGCCGGATACACCATTGAAGAATTAGAAGAAGCGGGACTTTCTAAGATGGGTGAGCGCGGGCCGATCGATAAGTTTAGAAATCGCATCATGTGGCCAATTAAAGATATCTCAGGCGATATCGTCGGATTCGGAGCTCGTAAATTAGCCAGCGATGAAGAGGATCAAGGTCCTAAGTATTTAAATACCTCGGAAACTCCTATCTATAAGAAGTCACAAGTACTTTATGGCCTTGATATGGCTAAGAAAGAAATTGCCAAGAGCCGTCAGGTAGTTGTGGTTGAGGGCTATACCGATGTGATGGCATGTCATTTGGCTGGAATAACAACTGCCGTTGCAACCTGTGGCACAGCCTTCGGTGATGATCACATCCGCATTATTCGCAGATTACTGATGGATGCCGATACCTTCCGCGGTGAAGTGATCTTCACCTTCGATGGCGATGCCGCCGGACAAAAAGCTGCCATGAAAGCTTTTGGTGATGACCAGAAGTTTGTGACCCAAACTTTTGTTGCAGTTGAACCAGATGGCCTTGACCCATGCGACCTTCGCCAACATAAGGGCGATCTGGCCTTGCGTGATTTGATTGCAAAGAGAGTGCCACTCTTTGAATTCGCGATTCGCACCGAACTTAAAAAACATGATCTGAACACCGCCGAAGGACGCGTGAATGCGCTCAACACCGCAGCCCCGCTGGTCGCAGCCATTCGCGATAAGTCACTACGCCCGGAATACATCAAATCTTTATCAGGGTGGTTAGGAACAGAGACCGAAGTTGTCACCGCAGCAGTGAACACGGCCCTGAAAAAGGTGAGCACAACTCAGGTTCAGAGCGAGGCACCGGCTGCCGATGCGCAGTGGCGACCTAATCCGACTGAGCCAACGTTGATGTTAGAGCGAGAGGTATTAAAAGCTAAGTTACAGATGTCAGGACTTGTCTTTGGCTGGAGCACTATTGAAGATGAAGCATTTACTCATCCGGCCTACCGGGAACTACGCCGCATTATCGATTCATTTGGCACCGAACCGCTAGCTCTGGAAAAAGTTGACGATGATCGCATGAAGCAGCTATTTACTGAACTCTCGGTGGAACCAGTGCGCACAGATGGGGCGGTCTCTGAAAAGTATGTTTCTAGTATCGTCGCCAGATTACGAGAAGTACTTGTCAGTCGAAAGATTGCAGATCTGAAATCAAGTCTGCAGCGCCTTAACCCGGTTGAAAATCAGGAGCAGTACAACGCAGCATTTGCAGAGTTGGTTGCCCTGGAAACCCAGAAACGTGGGCTGCACGAACTCTCCATTAGTTCGCTCTAACGTGGGCATTTTGGCGCAGGCTTACCCCCTGCGGTAGAGTCAGCACTCATTCCCTGATAGCTCAACGGCAGAGCAGTCGACTGTTAATCGACAGGTTCTTGGTTCGAATCCAAGTCAGGGAGCCACGCGCCACGGCTCGCGATATCCTAAAGTTATGAACGCATTGCAGAGTATTTCCCGAGGTGCAATGAGTTCATGGGCCACGCAGAATCGAGCCCCTCGCCTGTTACGTGTATTTCTCGGTGCCACCTTTATCTATGCCGGATGGGATAAAGCATCTGATCCTGGATTTCTCACACAAGGTGAGCCCACATATATCGGCACCCAGTTAGCTGCCTTTGCCGCAAATTCACCGATCGGATTCTTACTTAATCGCATTCTAGATCATGCAACCTATGTCGGAATCTTGGTCATGGTTGCAGAGTTTGCAGTTGGAATTGCAACGTTACTCTGGGTTGCACCAGCAACAGCTGCCTTTGGCGGATTTTTACTTTCAGTTACGCTCTGGCTTTCTAGCTCTTTCTATACAACTCCATATTTCTTGGCAGGTGATAGCGCATACGCAGTGATGTGGCTTGCTTACTTACTACTACTGATTGGAAATCGACGAATGCCTGCTACAAATTTTCAGCGCCGAAGTGTCTTGCGCACAGCGATTGTGGGCGCCCTAGCCGTAGCCGCAACCTTTGCCGGAAGAGCCTTACCAAAGAGTTCGGCCTCAGTGAAATCTTCAACGAAAGGTAAGGGAGCGCAGATAATTAAAGTTGCCGAACTGCCTGTGGGAAAGACATTTAATTTTGTGCATTCTGCACAAGGGGTCCCAGCAATCCTCTTTCGCACCAAGGCTGGCTTCTTTGCATACTCAGCAATCTGCACCCACGAAGGTTGCTCAGTTACCTATAAATCTTCATCGAAGAAACTCATCTGCCCTTGCCACGCAGCACAATTTGATCCATTTGCTAGCGCTAAAGTCGTTTCCGGACCAGCTGAAAGACCGCTGGATAAAGTAAAAGTAAAAATAAGTGGTGCGTGGGTGGTTGAAGCCTAAACTCTCTCAACGCTCTCACTGCTCTAACAGGAAAATCACAGAAGAATAGGGAAGCATCATGGTTATGAAGAACGCCAAAGTTATCGCAGCCTTTATTGCAGGAGCTGCCATTGCGGGCTCAGTTGCAACTGCCTCAACAAACTCAACCAGTGTTGTGAAGGCATGTGCTGATAAGCGCACCAATGCGCTCTATCTCTCGCCTACCGGCACCTGCTCTTCGTCGAGAACACTTGTTGAACTCGGTGGCAGTGAAATGAATGCAAAGACCATTGCTTCGCTGGTAACTCCATCGGTCGTCTCGATTAGCGTTACCGCTCCTTCGGGTTCTGGCACCGGTTCCGGATCGGTCTATCAGAGCACATCTGCATTTAGTTACATCATCACCAATAACCATGTGATTGATACGGCTGTGACATCAGGAACAATTAAGATAGAACTGACCAATGGCAATCAGTATTCAGCAACGATTGTGGGACGAGATCCTGGATATGACCTAGCAGTACTCAAGGTGCAAATGGGAAATCTTCCAGCCATTACCTTGGGAGACTCTTCTAAACTCAGTGTTGGAGATCCTGTTCTAGCGATCGGTTCTCCACTCGGCTTGGCTAGTACAGTCACAAGCGGAATCGTCTCTGCACTTAATCGCCCGGTATCAACTGGCACAGAAGATGCACAGTCTTATGTCAATGCAATCCAAACAGATGCCGCCATTAACCCTGGAAACTCAGGCGGAGCACTCGTCGATGCCGCAGGAAGGCTCGTTGGAGTGAACTCTGCAATTGCCACAATATCTTCAGGTGCGGCAAGTGGAAATATCGGACTTGGATTCTCAATTCCTATCAATGAAGCAAAACGTGTGATTGATGAAATCATTGCAACTGGAAAATCAAAGCGTCCGGTACTTGGCGTTTACTTTGATCCTGCCTACACAGGAGTTGGTGCCAAAATTACTCAGCTCAGCCCCGGTGAAGGAGCAGAGAAAGCTGGCATCCCAGTGAACTCAGTTCTTCGTAGTATCGATGGCGTGAAGGTTGCTAACTCGGAAGCGGCAATTGTGCGCATTCGCTCTTATGCACCAGGTAGCACAGTAACTGTGGTGGTGGATCTACCAACGGGTGCCAGCAAGAGCTTTAAGGTAACTTTAGGTTCAGCACCGTCGCTATAGGAAGATAACTTTCTTTTTACAGCTTCACATCTTTGAGTTGCTGCGCAGATTGTTCTGGCTTCATATCCATAATAAATGCCCCCATGGCGGATTCAGAACCGGCTAAATATTTAAGTTTGCCCGGTGCTCTGCGCACGCTCGTGATCTGCCAATGCAACCTCAGTACATCGCGCCCTTGGCGCACAGGTGCTTGATGCCAGGCAGCGATATATGCCATATCGATACCAAATACTCCATCGAGGCGCTGCATTACTTCGATGGCAATCGATGGAAACGAATCACAGACAGCAGGTGCTAACTCTGCTAAATCTGCAACAGGTTGCAGTGGGGTGACGTGAATTTCAAATGGATAGCGTGAGGCATAAGGGGTGTAGGCAACCCAATGTTCATTCTTGGCGATAACTCGAGTGCCATCACGAAGTTCGCGCGCAACTACATCATCAAAGAGCACGCGCCCGGTCTTGGCATGGTGTGCCTTGGCAACTTCAAGCATCTTCACAACACGGGGTGGTAGATATGAATAAGCATAAATCTGCCCATGCGGATGAGCCAAGGTAACGCCAATTTCTTCACCGCGATTTTCAAAGGGAGCGATATGTTCAATAAATGGTTGTTGCGAGAGTTCGCGCGTGCGATCACGCCATGCTTCTAGCAGCGTGCGCACTCTTTGGGCAGAGAGTGTTTTAAAAGAGCCACCGTGATTGGCCGTAAAACAAATTACTTCACACTTTCCGGCAGCCACACCTTCATCAGTATCTGAACCCACCATATCGGGCAAGGCAAAGTCACCATTAGGTGGACGCATTGAAGGTGAGCGATTATCAAAGACAACAACTTCAAAATCATTTTCTGGAATCTCAGTCAGTAAATCACCTGTGGTGGGACAGAGCGGACAGAGTTCTTTTGGAGGCAAGAAGATGCGACTCTGGCGGTGAGCTGCCATCACAACCCATTCGTTGACTAATGGATCAAGACGTAGCTCGCCAATACCAGGTTGTTCTTCGGCAGGGCGTTGATCTGCAACAGTTCGTTTCTGTTCAGCTGTGTCGTAATAACGAATTGTTCGGCCATCGCTCATGGTGCGACTTGTGCGCACTACACCGGCAGATAGCTCGAGGATTTCATCCATAGTGCGAGAACCTTATCGCGGGGGAGTTAATTCTTAATCTGATTTCGGCAGCCATCAGTGGCCGGTTTGCTCGGAGCCTTCTTAGTTGGTTTAGGCACAGGTGCTTCTCCCTGCGTAATCGTCAGTTCAACTAGCGTCTTTGCATCTGCGTGAGTTCCAGAGGGATCTTTATATGCAACGCTGCCAAACCAGGTTCCAGCAGGAAGCCCAGAAATTGAAAGCGTCCACGACCCACTAGATTCGCGCTCAACTTTCTGCTCAACAGTAGGCTTAATTGCATTTGCAGATGTGAAATATAACTTGACCGAACCGGTGACAACAGGTGAACTGTCTGGACGTGTGACCTCAATGGCAATCACCGCACTCTTATTCGTTGTCGTTGCCTTAACTGATGAAATTATGATGGTTGAACTTTCACCGACTGGCATCAGATCTGCTGGATCTGGGGACCACGAGCCCGTGAGCAGTGATTCAAATTTCTCAGAGGTGCCACCAAAGACATTGAGATCTAAGCGATTACCTGGAACGCCATACTTAGGTGCGATTCCACACGAGGTGTATTGCCACATCGTCCAATTAGCTGAGCATTGCGCCGTGGTCCACGAGTGCACATAACAACCACCTGGTTTCACATTGGGTCTAGCCTCGGGCTTAGCTGGATCAATTGTGTATTGGGCGATCCATAACGGATATTGTGAAAGTTCTTTGTCCCGGTTCAAGGCATTTTCCAGAAAATGTGGCGAAGAATAAATCAAGGGTGTGCGACCAGTCTTATCTTTGAGTGTGGCAAGGAAGGTCTTACTCCAGAGCGTTGCTTGTGCGCGAGTTGCGTATTTACTACAGGAGCCAGAAGAACTGACTTTGACGCAGTTATTTTCAAGATCAAGTGCGTATGGCAAATCTAAATCATTAAAGCCGCCCAGCGCCTCAACTCTCCAGATAACTTTCTGAGCTTGCGCCCGAGCATCTCGTTGAACTGCGGCCGTAGTTGTCACATTGGGTAAGAGCGCATAGTGATAAAAACCAGTGTGAATTCCAGCTTCTTGTGCGCCAACGCGATCAGCCTTCACATATTTCAGAGCTAGGCGATCAGAATATTCTCTGGTATCTGATGCTTTAATCATCACGAAATCAATTCCAGCAGCACGCATTTTCTTGAAGTTAATTGGCTTATCGTTTGGATGCTGCCACCTGCTGATATCTGCGCCATGAATCTTTCCAGCAGGACCTGCTTCTACTAATTCTGCAGCACGTGCTGGGCTGGCATGAAAGGCAAATGAGAGAAATGAGAGTGAGAGCAGGATTGTAAGAAATTTTCTCATTTTTCTACGATCACAACCGATTCACCGAAAACATCAAGAAAAGCACTTTGCAATACTGAGCGATGACGCAGGCGTGCCTCTTGATAATCATGGCCGGTTGCCAACTTATTGCTATCACTGAAATCTAAGGTCAGGCGCCCGTTATCAAATGATTCAAGGCGAGCATCAAAGTAGGCAATCCAAATAACTCGGTCTTGGCTTTCAACTAGATCAAGGACTTCATTCCAGCGCACCCGGATTTTTGCCAGGGTAAGAGCGGAAGACATGCGCAGAGATTACCGCAAGGCGCCTTAATGTCTTGGCGCACCGAGCCACTTAAAGTATTCGCCGGCTAAGACAACGCGCAGATTACGGCGACGATCTGGGGTTATAGATAGGTGTTGTGCGATGCGCGCCACAATCTGCTCAACTGACTTTTCTGAGACAAAGCGCACCTTAGCAATTTCAGAGTTACTTAGCCCCTGTGCAACAAGGCGCAGCGTCTCGATCTGAATATCGGTGAGCTCATTGAGAACTGTGATGAAATCTTCCTTATGAATTGAGGTATGCATATTGATCCAATTCATCTTTGAGCCATCTGTTGCAGATATCACGCTCTGTGCAAGGGCTCCGGTGATGACCGACAAATCTGAGATGCTGCGCTTGAGAATTATCTTGGAACCCGGTGGAATATTTTTTTCCATGAGGCCAAAGAGGCGCAGATCAGGACAGGATGTTGTAATAACTATTCCCAGTGCTGGGTTTACGTTACGCAGCTTCTGTAATAAGACAATCGCTGCTTCACCTGAGAATTGCAGGTCAATTAAGACAGCTTCAGGTTCAAGTGAGCGAAATAAGTTCTCGGCCATGAACTTATCTGGCGCTTCTCCCACAACATTGACGCTATGAAGGCGAAGTGAGGCGGCCATCGTGGCAAGCTCAAAGGAATCATCGTTAACGAGCAAGACTCGAACTGTTGATCCTTGTCGTGTGAGCACATGTAATGATAGGACGCATCGCGCCCTTTGTATCCTGGGGGTATCCCTATCGAAGCACCAGGCTTAAGCCTCGAACTTATATCCAAGCCCGCGGATAGTTTGAATCAGCAGTGGATTAGCTGGATCATCTTCAATCTTTGAACGCAGACGCTTGATATGAACATCCAGAGTCTTGGTATCCCCGTAATAATCTCCGCCCCAGACGCGGTCGATGAGTTGGCCACGAGTGAGCACCCGGCCAGCATTGCGCATGAGAAATTCGAGAAGTTCAAATTCTTTCAGAGGTAAGTTGATCAGAATCTCATTGACAGTCACTTGGTGACGGTCGATATCCATCCGGATGCGACCAGCTGCTTGAATGGAAGAATTGGCATCTGATCCTGATTCATCGGGTACACCACGGCGCATCACAGCTTTGATTCGCGCAACTAATTCACGCGATGAATAAGGCTTAGTTACGTAGTCATCAGCGCCAAGTTCAAGACCAACAACCTTATCGACCTCTGAATCTTTAGCGGTGAGCATGATGATGGGAACAGGAGATGTTGTGCGAATTGCGCGGCAGACATCTATTCCAGAAACTTCCGGAATCATGAGGTCTAACAAGATGAGGTCGTAATGATTTTTCTTAAAGAGCTCGAGGGCAACACGTCCGTTTTCCGCAATTTCACTCTCAAATCCTTCTTTTCCAAGAAGAAAGGAGATTGCCTCTGAAAATGATGTCTCATCTTCAACAATCAGTATTTTGGTCATTGTGTAACGCCTCCGTTAGGTGTGTAAATCGGCAAACGTAGCGCAAAGGAAGAGCCAACATTGGGCGAGCTCCATACCTTTACTTCTCCGCCATGATTTGAAGCTACGTGCTTAACAATTGAGAGCCCGAGTCCGGTGCCACCAGTTTCGCGTGAGCGCGCAGGATCCACGCGATAAAAGCGCTCAAAAATACGATCTTGTGCTTCCTCTGGAATTCCAATTCCTTGATCCGCCACGACGATTTCCACAATGCCATCACTTGTATTGGAGGAGACAGATACCTTTGTATTCTCTGGCGAATAGTTAATAGCATTTTCAAGGAGATTGTGAATTGCCATAATCAGTTGTTCGCTATCACCGAGTACGACTACTGCTGGGATATCTCCAGCAGCGACTGAAATTCCTTTAGCTTCCGAAGTTGTCTTGACCAAGTCAATCGCCTCATTAATCAGGTCAGCCACGTTATTTTCAGTCGCCACTTGAAGTGGATCTGAATCCTGGAGCCGAGAAAGATTGATGATCTCTTGCACAAGGTCAGTCAGGCGCTTGGCTTCAAGCTGCATACGTGTAGCAAACTTAACGACAGATGCGGGTTCATCGGCTGCCGAGAGAACAGCTTCACTTAAGAGTGAGAGGGCGCCGATTGGAGTCTTTAGTTCGTGTGAGATATTTGCAACAAAGTCTCGGCGTACCTCGTGCACGCGTTCTGCTTCACTCTCATCACTAAGAAGAACAACGATGTTATCGACATCTTCTAAATAGATTGCGCGCACAGTGAGCTCTCGCAAACCTTCACCAATGGGTCCTCGTGGAATTTCAATCTTTCCGATATGTCGCTGATGTGTGCGCCTGACAACGCGAATTAAGGCGACTAATTCAGGGCTAGTGATACGACCATCGCGCAATAGATTGAGCGTTTCAACGCCATCGGTTGCAAATCGAACGACCTCACCCGGGGCGACAAGCATCGCATCTTGATCGAGTTGCGATAACACATTGAGAAAAGTAGGAGAAATCTCATCTACGACAACGTCATTTTCATCGCGACGAAACCACATGGCAATAGCCTAACCTCTGCCTGGGACGGTTTACCGTCCGTTCACCTTTAGTCATTGCGAAATTCACCCGCTTCGCCTACCTTAACCCCCATGGCACTCATCCGGTCGGTCTTTCAAGAGGAACTCGACGGGGTATCACAGTCACTCGTTGATCTATCAAATATGGTCTCTGACTCTATTCATAGCGCTACCCAGGCACTTATTGAAGCCGACCTAAAGATTGCCGAAGAAGTTATCTCCAACGATGAAAAAATCGATCTATACCAACACGATTTAGATTCACGCATCATCGACATTATTGCTCGCCAACAACCAGTTGCCTCAGATTTGCGTGCACTAGTCACCGCGCTACGTATGAGCGCTGATTTAGAACGTATGGGCGATCTTGCTCACCACATTGCTAAAGTGACGCGACTTCGCCATCCGGAGAAAGTTGTTCCGGCTGAACTTAATGATCTCGTTAACCACATTGGCTCTGTCGCTGAAAATATCTCTCGCAAGATTCCTACTGTAATTGAAACACGCGATACCGAGTTAGCTCTTCAGCTGGAAAAAGATGACGATGAAATGGATAAATTGCACCGTCAGCTCATTGGATTACTGACCAACAACACTTGGAAGCATGGCGTCGAGGCTGCCGTGGATATCACCTTACTTGGTCGCTACTACGAACGATTTGCAGACCATGCCGTCTCGGTCTCCCGCCGTGTCTATTTCTTAGTTACAGGAACTTTCGCTAACTCAACTCGCTAGACTTCGGTAGTGAGATTAGGCGTATTAGATGTCGGTTCTAACACCATACATCTGCAAGTAGTTGATGCGCACTTAGGTGCCCCGCCGATTCCAAACTCTTCACATAAATCAATTATTCGTCTGACTGAATATCTGGATGAATCAGGTGCAATTACTCAATTGGGTATCACCAAGATCACCGATGCGATCCTTACCAACATGAAGGATGCAGCCCACCTAAATATTGATGAACTTCTCGCCTTTGCTACCTCTGCCATCCGTGAAGCAGTTAATGCAGATGAAGTGTTGGCGCACGTTAACCGAGAATGTGGAATTGATTTACAGGTACTCAGCGGTGAAGAAGAAGCACGATTTACATTTCTCGCCGCCCGCCGTTGGCTCGGATGGTCAGCGGGAGATTTATTGGTGCTCGACATTGGGGGAGGTTCTCTGGAAATTGCTCGTGGAACCGATGAGAACCCCGCTTTCAAGACATCTGTGCAATTAGGTGCGGGCCGCCTTACCCGAAAATTCCTGAGGGGCGATCCTTTCACAGCCAAATCACTGCGCACACTGGAAGAGTATCTTCAAGATGCAATTGCACCGCTTTCGCAATCACTTTCAACTTATGAAAAAGATGTTGCCACAGGGACCAGTAAAACATTTAGAACGCTGGCAAAGATTGCAACCACTTTCTATCCAAAGTTTGGTCCACACTTAACTTACAGCGCACTGGAAGCGATGGTGCCTAAACTGCAATCACTTGATATTGAGGGCAGAAAAGCCATGCAATCCATTTCGGCAGAGCGCGCCCCACAGATAGTTGCGGGAGCAATGGTTGCCAAAGAGCTGATGAAGACACTTAATTTGCAAGAGATTCAGATCTGCCCATGGGCGCTACGCGAAGGGATCGTCTTGCATCGCCTTGATTGGATAGAGCGCTAATACTTAAAGGAGTGCGGTATTAGTTAGAAATGCTTAAGTAATCAAGGCCCACAATTTCACCGCGCACGCGGTGCACAATCCAGGCATCACCCGGTTCAAGTTTAATCAAATCCTTATTCTTTAACTTGGTGTTAAGGATCCCGCGTAGCATCGAAGGAATCACAGGGTTGTGGCTGCAGATGAGAATGTTCTTCTCATCTTGTTTGAGCGCATTAGCAAAGGAAATTGCCTTCTCTGGATCTAATTCAAAACTCTCTTCATTCAGACTTGGCACAGTGGTAATCGATAATCCGCGAGCATGAGCAAGGGGAGTCACAGTCTGCACGCAGCGGGTGTAGTCCGAGGTATAGAGCTCATCGATGGCGAAAGGCTCGAGGTGTTTAATCAATAGTTGTGCCTGATCAAATCCAGTTTCATCTAAGGTGCGATGAGAATCTGCTTCATCCCAGTCACCGCGCTCAAGGGATTTTGTATGGCGCAAGATAATCAAGGTATCTGTATGTTGCTCTTGATTCATAAATGTTTCAATAATTGATTTATCAGAGTCATGAGTTGCCTGCTCCAGTGCTTGGGTTGCAGGTAGCCATTTCATCTGATCAACTTCATCGTTAGCAATAAAATCACTCTGATCAAGGGCGCAGTAGGCGGCCCAGTACTTCACGCGCTTTTGCTGGCCTGACTCTTCGTATTCAACAGCGCCAAGCTGGCGAGTAAATGAGGCACGGATTCCAGTCTCTTCTAAGACTTCCCGGTAAGCGCATTGCAGCGCCGTCTCACCCATTTCAACTTTACCTTTAGGTAGTGACCAATCGTCATAGCGCGGGCGGTGAATCAGTGCCACCTCGATAGCAAGATCAGAATTCTCGCGCCAGAGAAGTGCTCCGGCTGCTCTTATCATGAACGGTTATGTCTATCGACGAAGTGATCTTGAAAGTTAACTAGGAGATTTCCATCATGATCTTTAATATTTCGAACCCACTTGTTTTCATCCGTTAGTTTCCATGTTGAATACTTATCTGAGACCGAGTCATCAAGAATTGCAGCAAGTCGCTGCTTATGCTTTTCAGATTCGATGAGCACCAGTGATTCCACTCGGCGATCGAGGTTTCGGTGCATCATGTCGGCGCTGCCGATGTAGTAATCCTCAGCTCCACCGTTGCGGAAATAATAAATACGTGAGTGCTCTAAGAATCTTCCTAAAATTGAGCGAACCTTGATGTTCTCCCGGCGAGCTTGGGTATTTAAGCGAATTGAGCAAATACCACGCACCACAATTTCAACTTTTACACCTGCGTCAGCTGCTTCATAGAGGTGATCGATAATCTCTTCATCAAGAAGTGAGTTGAGTTTAAATCTAATCCAGGCCGGCTTGCCATCGAGGTGATTGCGGGTCTCTCGCTTGATTCGAGCAATCAATCCTTTTCGCATACTGTGTGGGGCAACGAGAAGACGGGAATACTCATGCTTAGTTGAGTAACCAGAGAGTTCGTTAAAGAGACGAGAGAGATCTTCGCCCAAAATAGGATCAGCGCTAAGGATTCCAAGATCATCATAGAAACGGGCAGTCTTTGGGTTGTAGTTACCTGTGCCCACATGGCAGTAACGGCGCAAATTCTCGCCTTCTTCACGCACCACTAGAGATAACTTCGCATGTGTTTTAAGACCCATAAGTCCATAAACAACATGCACGCCGACTTCTTCTAGCTTTCTAGCCCAGCGCACATTTGCCATTTCATCAAAGCGAGCACGGATTTCAATCACCGCAAGTACTTGCTTGCCGGCTTCGGCAGCTTCAATCAGCGCCTGCACGATGGGTGAATCACCTGAAGTTCGGTAGAGGGTCTGCTTAATTGCCAATACATGTGGGTCTCGTGCTGCATTTTCTAGGAAATTCACAACGGAGGTAGTAAAGGATTGATACGGGTGATGCAGCAGAATCTCACCTTTTCGAAGCGCGGTGAAGAAAGAATCACTTGAATCTAGATCAACATCGCGCAGCTCAGGTGCAGTCTCACTTCTAAATGGCGCATATTTCAGCTCCGGGAAATCAAGATCTGCAATCTGGTTCAGGCTGCGCAGATCAAGCGGCGAGTCATATTTCAAGACATCGATAGGTTCGATTTTTAACTCATCCATGAGTTCGTTCAGAACTTCAGGATGAATGACCTTATCTACCTCAAGGCGCACGGGAGGCCCAAAGCGACGACGAGTAAGTTCCTTCTCCATCGTTTCCAGGATGTCATCGGTCTCATCTTCATCAAGGTCGAGGTCTTGATTTCGGGTTACGCGAAAGAAGAAGTGATCTTTGAGTGTGACACCGGGGAAGAGCTCCGAGAGATGCTCGGCAATAAGTTCGTCGATGAGCACAAAGCGAATCTTTGACTGATCTGAGGTGCGAATAAAGCGCGGAAGGTTGGTGGGGATTTTTACGCGCGCAAAGCTAATGTCTTGATCTTCACTAGATTCGATATTGATACCGATATTAAGTGAGAGCCCGGAAATATATGGAAATGGGTGTGATGGATCCACAACTAGGGGAGTCAGCACTGGAAAGACTCGCTTATCGTAATAATCCTTCAGCTGACTACGTTCTTCATCCGTGAGTTCGCTAATCTTGCAAAATTCAATGCCATGGGTAGCAAGCTCAGGGATGATGACATCTTTAAATCGCTCGGCTTGGATATTTACTAAATTCTGGGTGCGCTCAAGGACAATTTTCAGCAATTCTCTTGGTGTGTAACCGGCAGAGTTGGGTGTCGTCACGCCTCGCTCAATTTTTGCTTTCAGTGAGGCAACGCGCACCATAAAGAATTCATCTAGATTTGAAGAGAAGATCGACAGAAAGCGCACTCGCTCGAGAAGTGGAATAGTGGGATCTTCTGTCAGTTCCAGCACCCGAGTATCGAAATCGAGCCAGGTTAATTCTCTATCCTGGTAATTCGCTAACTGATCTCTCACGGTCTAAGAATGTCCTAATTCGGTAAATGGTAGGTAACCAACTGGTGAACTACCCACTTTACAAGCACTCCACCCATTATGAGAAAAGAGCGCTGAGCCTAAGCCTGGCTAGAACCTGGCGCGAAGTTGATCAAGGGCTCTTTGCACAAAGAGTGAAGTCTCCAGTGGAAGCACCCAACTCTCTTGTCCTTGAATTTTCTTGCCAAAATTTTCAATCATGAGCTGGTAGGGATCAACTGCATCAAATTCTTCAATGTTTTCACCTAAGCGCAATTGACTTTGTGAGTTCCACGATGTGAATGCTTCTTTGCCAACAAGTTCAACTGATTCTTTCTCGCCGTGCACAATCAAGCTTTGATTTTCTGGCATCTCAAAGGAGGCCACACCTTGTGCAGTAATAGAGCCAGCAAAGCGCAGCTGCCAGGTGGTGGTCAGATCAATTCCGGTCGGCCCCGTCGTGACATCACACTTTTGAATCTCCATCTGCGCGTTATCACCAACTAAGGCTGCCATGGCATGCAGTGGATACACGCCAACATCAAAGAGCGCTCCACCTCCCATAGCCGGTGAGAGTCGATAGTTGCCGTCAATGTTTGCTGGGAAAGTAAATGATGACTCAATCGAGTGCAACTTTCCGATATTTCCAGCTTTCACATAATCAACTAACCGTGCCATGCGTGGATGCCAACGTGACCACACTGCTTCAACGAGCAATCGATCATTTTCTCGGGCAGTCTTCACCATAAGCTCAACTTCACTTGAGTTAATAGCAAATGGTTTTTCACATAAGACATGCTTACCTGCCTTAAGTGCGGCAACGCTCCACTGGCAATGTAAGTGATTGGGAAGGCTGATATAGACGGCATCAACTAACGGATCATTGATTAGCGCTTCGTAACTTTCATGAATTGTTACAGGGTTCAGTGCTCGTGATCGCGCCGAGTCTCGACTAGCCACTGCCTGCACGATCGCATCCGATGCAGCATGCATCGCTGGTGCGATTGCTTTAGTTGCAATCCACCCTGCACCCAGCAGCCCCCAGCGAGTGTTCGTCATCGCAATAGTGAAGGTGTTATGGAACGGCCATTTGATTGCGCTGACTCTTCAGCTGCCTGCATGATTGCAACAACATCTCGGGATTGGGCGGTGGTGACATTCATTGGGATGTTGTTCTGTAAATAGGCGACAACGCTTTGGTGGAATGAATAAGGAGTAGGGGCGGTGTTGGTGATTACTTCCGATGTGCCATCGGCGCGATGGATTGTCAGAATTGCCGGTAAATCAGCGGGGGCTGACCCGGCAGCTGGATCCCAGTTACCGATAATCGCTCCCGTTGTTCCTAATACATAGAACTTTGGTTTACGAGCTGCGGCAAGATCTGAATTGGTAAAAGTTGCGCGAGCCCCACCTGCGAAGGTGATTGAAACATCTGCGTGGTCGGCATTTGTGACATGGGTCCAGAGTCGTTTTTGATTAATTCCGGTGACTGAATCCACCTTCCCCGGAATGATTGCCAAAATTTGATCAATGAAGTGACTGCCCCAGTCAAAGATGGCACCACCTGAGACTTCGACCATTGAGTGCCAATATGAACATGGCTTGGAGTAACCGCCGACAAAGCTCTCGTAAGAGAAGACTTCACCGATACTTCCATCATCAATAAGTTTCTTCATCGTCACAAAATCGGCATCAAAGCGACGGTTTTGATAGACAACGAGCAGCAGGTTCTTTGCGGCAGCCAACTCCATCAATTCGTCACACTCTTGCACCGTCAGCGCCATTGGTTTTTCCAAGATCACATTAATTCCGCGGGCTAGTGACTCCTTCGCCCATTGATAATGGCTGTTGGGTGGAGTTGAGATGACAACAAGTTCAAGTAGCCCAGAATCGAGCATCGCAGTTGAATCGGCAAAGGTTGTGACATCAGGTGCTAAGAGTTGCGCAGCAGCTAATCGCTCCGGATTTGTATCAGCCACAGCTACAAGGTGCAGACCTGGCGTTGCTGCGATTGCACGGTTGTGTTCATCACCGATTGCCCCATATGCGAGCAAGCCAACGCTTATCGCGCCGGAACTTTTGGACATTCAAACCCCTTTTTATTGTGCACTATTGCACTTCGAGTGAGGCGGGTCGGGCTCGAACCGACGACGACCAAATTATGAGTTTGGGGCTCTAACCAACTGAGCTACCGCCTCGTCGGGCGCAATCTTACGGGGTGGGGCCACGAGTATCGAGCCAAGGATTTCTGCAGAGCTTTTATGAGTTGTAAAACCACTTTAATTGGTGGAGCGCAGACCTTTACCCGCGTCCACTAAATGGCATCTTGGTAGCCATCACAGTTATAAATGGCACATTTGAAGTCAAGGGCAAACTAGCCATGAAAGCTACGGCATCTGCCACATTTTGTGGATCTATCGTTGGCTCAATCTTCGTTGATCCATCTGCTTGAGTTGCGCCAACTCGCATCACTTCAGCCATATCTGTATTGGCATTACCAATATCTATTTGGCCAACGGCGATATCAAAAGCGCGACCATCGAGTGAGGCGGTCTTGGTTAGTCCGGTCACAGCGTGTTTTGATGCTGTGTATGCCGATGAATTCGGGCGAGGAATTTGGGCAGAGATAGAACCGTTGTTGATGATGCGCCCACCCATCGGCGATTGAGTTTTCATGAGAGCAAATGCTTGTTGGGTGCAGTAGAAGACGCCAGAGATGTTTACATCCACTACCTTCTGCCAATCTTCAACTTTTACATCCTCTAACGGAACTCCCGGAATCACTACCCCAGCATTATTAAAAAGTAGGTCTACCCGACCGAAACTACTTTTGATTTGTGCAAAAAGAGATTTAACTGATTCGGGATCACTCACATCGCAGACAATGCCGACAGATCCGCCACCTGCTTCTTTAGCGACAGCGTCGATTGCAACCTTGTCACGTCCTGCAGCAACTACTAGCCAACCCTTTTGTGCCAGGGTAATGGCAGTAAT